>NZ_JBSFBQ010000039.1:0-77022 GCF_053593015.1 Streptomyces sp. NPDC002403
GCCGGGTCCGTCACCGTCGTCAGCCGCACGGCGGGGTCGTAGGAGCCACCGGCCTCGCAGACCCGGGCGGGCCCGCCGTCGCCACCGACATGCGTTTCACCCCCGGTAAACCCCGGATAAGCCCCGGACCGGCTCCCTCTGCTCCTCCCCCTCAACACCGCACGACCGAAAGGCACGTTCCCATGGCCGCCCCGCAGTCGACCGGCTCCACCCCCACCCGGACTGCCCCCCGAACCACACTGGGCCGCGCCCTGATGTGGCCCGCCGTGACAGCCGGGCTCGGCATGGTTCTCATCTACAACTCCTTCGGCACCGCGGCCGACGACAAACCGCCGGCCCCGCCCGCCGCCGTCTCGTCCGCCGCCCCCGAGGTGCTCGGCTCCCATGCCGCCCCCGCCCCCGTCACCTCGTCGAAGGCCACCGTCGGCCCGGCGATGGCCCGTTCCGTCCCGCAGCGGCTGCGGATCCCGGCCATCGGTGTCAACGCGCCGTTCACCGATCTGTCCCTCGGCCCCACCGGCCAGCTGAACCCGCCGCCCCCCAACGACACCAACCTGGTCGGCTGGTACAAGGACGGTGTGACCCCCGGCGAACGCGGTGCCGCGATCGTGGCGGGCCACGTCGACACGATGACCGGTCCGGCCGTCTTCCTCCAGCTCCAGTACCTCAAGCCCGGCGCCCAGGTCGACATCACCCGCGCGGACGGCTCGGTCGCCACGTTCAAGGTCGACTCCGTCGAGCAGTTCAGCAAGGCGAAGTTCCCGGACGACCGGGTCTACGCCGAGACCAACTCCGCCCAGTTGCGCCTGATCACCTGCGGAGGCCCGTACAACAAGACCGCGAAGGACTACGAGGACAACGTGGTGGCCTTCGCTCATCTCGACTCCTTCAAGAACGGCTGAGCACCGGCACTCGTCAACGGTGCGACACAACCATCCGCCGGGCCGCGAGGTCGTACGGGGCGGTACGGAAGCCGATTCCGTACCGCCCCGAATGGCTTCCCGAGCACCGGAGTTGATCGACGTGCCCGTTCTTTCCCAACGCCGCCGGCTGGCGATCGCCACCGGAATCGCCCTGGTCGCCGGAGCCGTGGCCGCTCCGGCCGGCCACGCCGCCGCGCCGTCGTCAGCCCAGGCGGCGCCGTCGTCGGTCCGGGCGGCGAGCGCGCCGAGCGGCAAGCGGCTGCGCGACGACTTCAATGGTGACGGATACCCGGACGTGGCCGTGGGCGCGCCCATGGCCACCGTCGGCGGCTCGGAGGGTGCGGGCGCCGTGAGCGTCCTCTTCGGCGGCCCCGGCGGCTTGTCCTCCGCCCGCAAGCAGGTGCTGACCTGGCCGGACCGCTCGGGCCTCAACAATCCGGGGGACGCGCGCTACGGCATGACCCTGCGCAGCGCCGATCTGGACGGCGACGGTTACGCGGATCTCGTCAGCCGCCTCTGGGGGACGACGACGGACGGCGACCAGGGCACGGTGCTGGCCGTCAACTGGGGTGGCGCGTCCGGCCTTTCGAAGAACGTCACGATCCTGAAGCCCGTCCCCGGCGACCAGCGCGACGCCACCGGCGACCTGGACGTGGGCGACGTGGACGGTGACGGCATCGCCGACATCGCGGTGGGCGACGTACGGCGCGGCGGCCACGTCCTGCACGGCCCGATCGGCCGCACCGGGCAGTGGAACAGGGTCAGCTCCTTCACGGTCGACGGCACGGCGGTCCTCGACACCTCGGAGATCGCTGTGGGCGATGTGACCGGCGACGGCGTGGGCGATCTGGTGATCCTCGGCTTCGGCCCGGACGACCCGTGGCAGCAGCACACGTATCTGCTGAAGGGCAGCCGCACCGGTTTCGCCGCCCCCGTCGAGATCAAGGACGCGGACGGCGCCGGCGTCGGCGGCACCTCCGTGGGCATCGCCGACCTGGACAAGGACGGCCACGGGGACATCGTGATCGGGCGCGGCGACGAGTGGTCGGGGCAGGACACCCCCGTGAAGAAGGGCGGCGCGCTCTTCATCTCCTACGGCGGCCCCGGGGGGCAGAGCACCGCCCGCAAGCCCGTCTGGATCAACCAGGACACCGAGGGTGTCTCGGGCACGGCCGAGTTCCACGACCGGATGGGCTACAGCCTGGCGCTGGGCGACACGGACGGCGACGGCTACCCGGACATCGCCGTGGGTCTGCCGAACGAGAAGATCAAGGGCATCGCCGACGCGGGCCGGGTCCTGGTGCTCAAGGGCGGCCCGAAGGGCGTGAGCGGTGCGGGCTCCAAGGAGTTCGGCCAGTACACGGCCGGGGTTCCGGGGGTCGCCGAGGCGGGCGACCAGTTCGGCCAGGCCCTCGCGCTGGGCGACTACGACGGCAAGGGCCGTACGGAGATGGTGGTCGGCGCCCCGACGGAGAACAACAGCAGGGGCGCCCTGTGGATCTTCGGTACGGATGCCGCGGGCGTCATCGCCAAGGGTTCCGTCTCGTTCGGCGCGGCCACGATCGGCGCCCCGACCGGCCGGTCCCGCTTCAGCGAGACACTGACGGACTGACGGACCGGCGACGGCACAAAAGGGGTGGCGGAGCGGGCTACAGCCAGCCCTTCTCGCGGGCGATGCGGACCGCCTCCGCGCGGTTGCGGGCGGCCAGTTTCTGGATGGCCATGGAGAGGTAGTTGCGGACCGTTCCCTGGGAGAGGTGGAGGGCGGTCGCGATCTCCGCGTTGGTGGAGCCGTCCGCCGCCGTGCGCAGTACGTCGCGTTCGCGGTCGGTCAGGGGGCTGGCGCCGTCGGCCAGGGCCGCTGCCGCGAGGGTGGGGTCGATGACGCGTTCGCCGGCGAGCACCTTCCGTACCGCCGCGGCCAGCTGGGAGGCCGGGGCGTCCTTCACCAGGAAGGCATCGGCACCCGATTCCATGGCCCGGCGCAGGTAGCCGGGGCGGCCGAAGGTGGTGACGACGACGACCTTCACGGCAGGGAGTTCGCGGCGCAGGACCGCCGCCGCCTCGATGCCCGTCATGCCCGGCATCTCGATGTCCAGGAGCGCCACGTCGATGTCGTGCTCGCGGGCGGCGGCCAGCACCTCGTCGCCGCGGGCGACCTGGGCCACCACCTCGATGTCGGGTTCCAGGCCGAGGAGTGCCGCGAGGGCCTCGCGCACCATGGACTGGTCCTCGGCCAGGAGGAGTCTGATCATGCTCATTCCGTGGATCCTAGGCCGGAATCGAGCGGAACGGTCAGGGCCAGGGTGAAGCCTTTGCCGGAACCGGAGCCGGGGTTGCCCCCCGAGGTGATCAGCGTGCCGTCGACGGTGGCGAGGCGTTCGCCGATGCCGGTGAGGCCGTTGCCCGGCTTCGTGCCCGAGGGGCCGACGCCGTCGTCGGAGACGGTGAGTTCGAGGACCTTGCCGTCCAGGGTCTGGCGCGGGGCGAGGGTGACCGTGCAGTGGCGGGCCCCGCTGTGGCGTACGACGTTGGTGACGGCTTCCCGCAGCGCCCAGGCGAGCACCTCCTCCGGCTTCTCGGGGAGGCCTTCGGGGGACTCGGCCGGGACGTCGGCGGTGATGCCCGCGGCGGCGAGCGCGGTGCGGGCGCCCGCGAGTTCGCCGGGGAGGGTCGGGCGGCGGTAGCCGGTGACGGCGCCGCGTACGTCGATCAGGGCCTGGCGGCTGACCTGTTCGATGTCCGCGACCTGGGCGGCGGCCTGTTCCGGGTGGTCGGGGAGCATCCGGCCGGCCAGCTCGCTCTTGAGCGTGATCAGGGAGAGCGAGTGGCCGAGCAGATCGTGCAGATCGCGGGCGAGCCTGAGCCGTTCCTCGTTGGCGGCGAGCTGGGCGACGGTGGCGCGGGCCTCGCGCAGCTCGATCGTCGTACGGATCAGCTGCCTCACCCCCGTCATCGAGAACCCGCCCAGCAGCGCGGGAAAGATCAGGGCGGTGATGACCTCGCGGGGGTGGTCACCGGCCAGGCCCATGAGGACCATGACCCCCGTGACGGCGGGGATCAGCCAACGGGCCGTCCGCAGTGGCAGGGTGGCACCGACGGAGACCGCGACGTACACGAAGAGGACCAGCCACGAGGTGCCGAGCGTCAGGATGAGGACGACGGACAGGGCGCCGAGGAAGGCGATCGCGGAGTGGACGAGACGGCTGTCCAGGGGCTTGGACGTGTGGCGGAAGACCAGGACCAGATAGGCCGCGACGAAGGTCACCAGGCCGAGCGCGCCGAGCACCGTCGCCCACGGGGTGTGGTTGCCCCCGGTCAGGTCCGTGACCGGGGCGCTCATGAACGCGAGCCAGATGCCGATCCAGAGCAGTTTGATCCAGACCTGCTTGCGGTTCGTGGGCGGGCGCCCGACGCCCACGGACGTCTCGTCGTCGTTCACGCCTTCAGGGTGTCCTTCCGGTAGAGCCAGGCCGCGCCGCCCGCGAAGACCAGGAAGTAGGCGCAGAGGATGGCGACGTCCTTGGCGTGCGGCGAACCGCCCATCTCGATCGCCTGGCCGAGAGAAGCGTACGCGTGCGTGGGAAGCCACTCGGAAATGTTCTGGAGCCACTGCGGGAAGGTCGCGCTCGGCATCCACAGACCGCCGAGGATGGAGAGCCCGAAGTAGATGATCATGGTGAGCGGGCGGACCGCGTCACCGCTGGCGAGGTAGCCGATGGCGACCCCGAGCGCGGCGAAGACCAGTGAACCGGCCCAGATGACCCCGGCCAGCGCGAACCACTGCCAGGTCTCCACCCGTACGTGCTTGACTGCGGCGGCGACCAGGAAGACCACCACGATGCAGGGCAGGGTGACCATCGCCGCGCTGGCGATCTTCGCCAGGACGTAGCCGCGGCCGGGCAGTGCGGTGAGCCGCAGCTGGCGGACCCAGCCCTTCTCGCGCTCCTTGGCGATGCGTTCGCTGTTGCCCATGAGGACGGCGGTCAGCGCGCCGAAGGAAGCCATCGAGACCATGAAGAAGGCCTGGAAGGTCAGATCGGTGTGCGGGATCCGGTCGGAGGTGTTCTGGGTGTTGGAGATCAGCAGGTAGATCACCGACGGATAGATGATCGAGAAGAACATGAACTTCTTGTTCCGCAGGGTGCGGGTCACTTCGAGCCTGATGAGGGTCTTCATGAGGTCCTGGCCTCCTCGGCCTTGGTGATGGCGACGAAGGCCTGTTCCAGGCCGAGTCCCGCGACTTCGAGTTCGCGCGGGAAGAGGCCGAGTCCGTAGACGGCGTGGACCGTCGCGTCGGCGTCGTGCGACTGGATCCGGACCCGGTTGCCGGTGATGTCGAGCGCGGCCAGGAACGGCAGGCCGCGCAGGGCCGCCTCGTCGGCCGGGCCCTCCAGCCGGAAGGAGATCCGGCGGGCTCCGGCCTTCGCCTTGATCTCGGCGGCGGTGCCGTCGGCGAGCAGCCGGCCCTTGTGGAGGACCAGGACGCGGTCGGCGATGGCGTCGGCCTCTTCGAGGTAGTGGGTGGCGAACAGGACGGTACGGCCCTGCTCGGCCTGTTCCCGCATGGTGGCCCAGAAGGCCTGGCGGGCGGTGACGTCCATGCCGGTGGTCGGCTCGTCGAGGACGATCAGGTCGTTGGCGCCCGCGGTGGCGAGCGCGAAACGGACGCGCTGCTCCTGGCCGCCGGAGAGCTTGTTGACCATCCGGTCGGCGATCTGCGCGACACCGGCGCGGGAGAGCACCTCCGTCACCGGGTAGGGCCTGGGGTGCAGATCGCAGGCGAGGGCGACCAGTTCCTTGACCGTGACGTCCTCCATCAGGCCGCCGGTCTGGAGCATCGCGCCGACGCGGCCCGCGGCGATGGCGTCCTGCGGGGTGGTGCCGAAGACCTGGACCGTGCCGGAGTCGGCGGTGCGCAGGCCCAGCAGCAGATCCAGGGTGGAGGACTTCCCGGCACCGTTGGGGCCGAGGAGCGCCACCGTCTCTCCGGGGTGCAGATCGAGGGTGAGCCCGTCGACGGCGCGTACCGCTCCGTATGCCTTGCTGACCTGTTCGAAGCGGACCGCGGCGGTCTTCGCCCCGGTGGCCTCGGCGGCTGTCGTTGTCATGCGTCAAGCGTGAGGGAGGGCGGGGTGCTCGCGGCAGGGCCGAGGATCGTGTAAACGGGATGACAGATGTCATGCCGGGCGCATGACTCAGCTGTCGGGGCGGTGTCCGGAAACGGCACCGCCCCCGGCCGGAATGCGGTCGGGGGCGGTGCTGTGCGGTGCTCGGCGGTGCGGCTGCGGTCAGCCGTTGCCGTTGAGGCCGATGGTGGCGGTCCGCTCGGCCGTGGTCTTCCCGAGCAGTGCGCTCTGCATGGCGTGTGCCACGTCGTCCGCGCTGAGCTGGTGCTTCTTGCCGTCACCCTTGGTGATCATGATGCCGTCGAAGACGCCGTCGCAGAGGGTCTCGATGGCCTTCTTGTCGTAGTGCTCGACCAGCCGGCCGTTGACCGGCACCATCGAGAGGATCTGCGGCAGCGACCTGGCGGGGCCGAACTGGATCTGCTTGGTACCCGCCTTGATGGTGACCAGGCCGGACATCGCGGGCTTCGCGAACTCCTTCATCGCCCGGTCCAGTTCGGCCTGGCCGATGGTGGGTTCGCGGGTGGTGACGGGCAGCTCGACGACCTTCGTCCGGCCGGTCTGCACCTGGGCGCGGTACGCGTCGCGCACCGAGGACATCGACTGGTCGACGTCCAGCGCCTTGCCCGACTTCCCGGGTACGGCGACGGCCTTGCCCGGCTCGAACTTGATCGTGCCGTCGTTGGCCGAGCCGGAGACACCGGCCAGGTCCGTCAGCGCGACGCCGAGCTTCTCCTTGTCGACCGGGATCACCGGGTCGACGGCGCGCTTGCCGCCGAACAGGGAGCCGATGACGGAGACCGGGTTGTAGTCGCTGCCCGCCGCCGAGCGGACGGTCTCCTGGCTGTCCAGGGCGAGCCCGGCCTTGTCCGGCGCGAGCTGGGTCTTCTTGCCGTCCACGGACAGCTGGAGCGGGGTCACGGCGCGCTTGCCGAGGGCGGCGTCCAGCTTCGTGACGCCCTCCTCCTTCGTACCGCCGCCGATGTCGACGCCGAGGACGGTGGTCCCCTTGGGGACGTCCGAGTGGTTCATCAGCAGCCCGGCGCCGTAGGCGACACCGAGCAGCCCGACGACACCGACGCCGAGGAGGGCCAGTTTGGAGCGGCCCTGCTTCTTCGCGGGAGCGGACGCGGACGCCGGTTCGGGGCGCGGGGCCGACGCGGCGGCGGGGCCGCCGGGTCCCGCCGGTCCGGTGCCCATCGGGTCGCCCGGGACACGGGACGCCGGATCGGGGCGCCCGCCCGGAGGCGTACCCGGGAACAGGGACGCCGGCCGGTTCTCCGACGGGACGACGGGGATGCCGCTGGTGAGCGTGTCACCGGAGACGTTGCCGCCGGGGCCGGAGGGCGCCGGGCCCGCGAACTGCGGTGTCAGCACCGCCGTGTCGTCGGACATCCGCGGCGGGCCGCCGGGGGCACCGGGACCCTGCGGGCCCGCGGAACCGCCCGGTCCGCCGAGGTCCGGCGTCAGGGACGAAGTGCCGGTGGCCGGGCCCGTGGTGGGTCCGGCGGGGCCGGGCGTACGCACTCCGAGGTTCGGCGTGGGACGCGAGCCGCCGGAGGCGGGGCCGCCGAAGTCGTCGGGGCGGGGCGCGTCCTGGTCGCCCGTGCGCTGCGGACCGTCCGAGAAGTACGGCAGGTCGGGGCGGGGCGCGGTGGGCGCGGCACCCCTGATGCCCTCGGCGCCACCGGCCGTGCCGCCACCGGCGACCGAGGTGCTCGTGGGGGCCTTGCGCGGGGCGAACCAGTCGCTGCCGCTCTTCTCCCGGGCCGGCTTCTCGGCGGCCGGGTCCGCGGACTCGGTCCGGGCCTCGGCGGACGGTGCGCCGTCCGGGCCGGAGGGCGCACCGTCCGTCGCGGGCGAACCGGGCCGCGGGATGCTGCCCGTGCGCTCGGCGTCGGCGTTGTCGGTGTCGCCCATGGGCGTACGCATGACGACGGGCGGGATGGGACGCGAGCCCGGAATGTTGATCCGGATGCGCGTGGTCAGCGTCGTCTCGGTCCTCGGCTCCTCGGACCGGGACGGGTCCGCGGGCTCCGGGGCCTCCTCCGGGGCATCGTGCGAAGGGTGCAGCGACGGATACTGGCGGGATCCGTACGGCGGTGTCCCCGAGGGGTACGCGGCTCCTCCGCGCCCCTGGGGCCCGGAGGACGAACTGTCAGTTTCACGACTCAAAGCAGGTTCTCCCGATTGGCTCCGCCGCCCGTACTTCCCCCCACGCCACAGGCCTGGGGACGGCTAGGAAGGTGCTGGAGATCTTGGCCGGATCAGGGAGCGGCGCCTGGCGCGTGCCGCTGCGAGGCGCCGGAGCGTCCTCATAGCGGAGCTATTAGGGCGTTTCGGTAACGCCGCAGATGTGCGTGCCAGGCGTCCCGAGCCCGGCCAAGATCTTCAGCACCCGACTAGGCGCGCGAACCACCATACTGGCCGCCGCAGACGGACACCCCGCGACCGGGGGAAACGACTGTGCGACCGCCGAACGGACATGGGGCATTACAGGCGCGGACGTGGCACGTCACTTGCCGGGTCGCCCGCTGTCGGCGCCCTGTTGGGGCACCCGCGACACGGTGGCACAGATCACAGCGACGGCCATCCCGCCCAGCATAAAAAGAGTGAGACCCAGTTCGTCGCCGAAGACATAGTCGCCTTCCGGCCGTCCACCGAGCAGAACGACGACCGAAATCAGCCATCCCGCAGCGGGTGCCAGGGCGCCGAGCTGGGTGCCGAAGACCAGGCGGCCGCCGTAGAAGAGCCCGGCGGCGGCCGCCAGCGCGAGCAGCAACCCGGCGGGGAACCAGGCGGCTTGGACGAGCGTCCCGGCGATCCCGACGAGCGCGCCCAGCACGGCGAGGCCCGCATAGGCGGCGATCCGCCCGGGGTTGAGGGGTGCGGCGAGGCCGGTGGCCGCGACGTCCCTGGAGGGGCGCGGTGCGCCCTGCTTGCCGCCGCTCATCGCTCGGCCCCCGCCACACCCGCGAACAGGTCGTCCTCCCGGACGCCTTGAGGGGCCCCGGAGTCACCGCGCACCAACTCGTAGTACTCGGTGGTGAAGACGGGCTGGCCGAGGTCGTTGGAGAGGGCGAAGAAGGGGCCGTCCACGGCGATCTGGGTGACGTGGGCCCGCATCGCCGCGCTCTTGGCGGCGGCATGGGCGGCGCCGTCGATCTGTGCGGTGATCCTGGAGTCGTCGACGACACCCGGCACGTCGTCGATGGCGGCGATGCCCGGGAAGGCGTCCGGCGCGGTGGCCCGGAGGCGGGCGAAGCCCTCCTCGGCGACGGTGCGGGGCACGCGGTTCCAGTAGATCTTGGCGATGCGGTGCGGGGTGCCGGACCCGGCGCGGTACGCGGGGTCGGCGGCGAGGTCCGCGGCGCGCATCGCGACGCGGTGCGCCTGGATGTGGTCGGGGTGTCCGTAACCGCCGTCGGGGTCGTAGGTGACCAGGACCTGCGGGCGCACCGAGCGGATGACCTCCACCAGGTGCCCGGCGGCGTCGTCCACGTCGGCGGCCCAGAAGGCGCCGGGACGGTGGTTCTGCTCGGCGCCCATCATCCCGGAGTCGCGGAAGCGGCCGGGGCCGCCCAGGAGCCGGTGGTCGGTGACCCCCAGCTCCTTCATCGCCGCGTCGAGTTCGCCCCGGCGGTACGGGCCCAGGGTGTCGTCCCGGTCGGCCGCGAGATGGGCGAGGGAGGGCGGGATGACCTCGCCCTCCTCACCGAGTGTGCAGGTCACCAGGGTGACCTGGGCACCCTCGGCCGCGTACTTGGCCATGGTGGCGCCGTTATTGATCGACTCGTCGTCGGGGTGCGCGTGCACCAGGAGGAGGCGCCGGGCGGGGTGGTCCGTCATGGGGACCACCCTACGAGCCGGGCGCACCGAACACCGCCCGTGCTCCCTTCGCCGACGAGCCGGGCCTCAGAACTTGAGGCTTCCGATCATGCCCGCCACGTTCGTGGTCAGGTTCGAGATGCTCGGCGCGATCGACGAGTCGGCAAGATAGAAACCCAGCAGTGCGCAGACCACCGCATGTCCGCCCTTCAGTCCGGATTTCCGGATCAGCAGGAAGACGACGATCGCCAGCAGCACCACCGCCGAAATCTTGAGTGCCACGGCGGTTCACCTCCATCGGTACGGTCGGGACGGGCAGCACACATGGAGCCAGCAGGTTTCATACCCACCGAGCGCTACGGATCATAACTATCCGTCGTAACGCATTGATCGGGGCACAGCAGCACGAGGGGCGCACGACCGGGCGGTCGGGGACTAGGTTCGACACATGACTTCGCAGCAGATCTCTTTTCCCCGTCAGCACGCCAGGACCATGCGATTCACTCTCGGCGCTCCTCGGTCGTTCACCGTTTCCCCCGACGGGGAGCGGGTGATCTTCCTGCGGTCGGGCTCCGGCACCGACCGGTCGGGCCGGTTGTGGGTGCTCGACCTGCCCAAGGACGGATCGCCGCAGGAGCGGGTGGTGGCGGATCCCGGGGCGCTGCTGGGGGGTTCGGCGGAGCGGCTGTCGGCGCAGGAGCGGGCCCGCCGCGAGCGCAGCCGCGAGGGCTCCTCGGGGATCGTCGGCTACGCGGTCGACGCGGCGGCCGAGTTGGCCGCCTTCGCGCTCTCCGGGAAGGTGTACGTCGCCGAACTGCGGGCGGGTACAGCACGTGCGCTGCCGGTTCCGGGCCCGGTGATCGACCCGCGGCCCTCACCGGACGGACGACACATCGCATATGTGTCCAAGGGTGCGCTGCGCGTCGTGGGCGCGGAGGGCGACGGGGACCGGGCGCTCGCCGAGCCGGAGGCCGAGGACGTCTCGTACGGTCTCGCGGAGTTCATCGCGGCCGAGGAGATGCAGCGTTCGCGGGGCTTCTGGTGGTCGCCGGAGTCGGACCGGCTGCTGGTCGCCCGGGTCGACAACAGCCCGGTGCGGCGTTGGTGGATCGCGGATCCCGCGCATCCGGACCGCCGGCCGGCCGAGGTCGCGTACCCGGCGGCGGGGACGCCCAACGCCGAGGTGCGGCTCTTCGTGCTCGGCCTGGACGGCACCCGTACCGAAGTGGTCTGGGACCGGGTACGCCACCCGTATCTGGCGCAGGTGCACTGGTCGTCGGACGGGGCGCCGCTGCTGCTGGTGCAGTCCCGCGACCAGCGGAGCCACCTCTTCCTCGCGGTGGACACGGAGACCGGTTCGACGCGGACGGTGCATGCCGACGAGGACCCGGTCTGGCTGGAAATCTTCCCCGGGGTGCCCGCCTGGACCCCGGACGGACGGCTGGTGCGGATCGCGGACGAGGGCGGGGCGCGGGTGCTCGCGGTCGGCGACCGGCTGCTGACCGGGGCGCAGTTGCAGCTCCGGGCGGTGCTCGACATCGGTGAGTCGGACATCCTGGTGGCGGCCACGGCCGGCGAGGAGGCGGCGGAACCGGAGATCGGCGAGACCCATGTCTACCGCGTCAACGAACTGGGCGTGGAACGGGTGTCCGAAGGGGCCGGGGTGCACTCGGCGGTCCGCGCGGGCGCGGTGACGGTGCTGGTCAGCCACTCCCCGGAACGGCCGGGGGCCCGTGCCGAGGTGTTCCGGGACGGCAAGCCGGTCGCCACCGTGGCGAGCCACGCCGAGGAGCCGGTGCTCTCCGCGCGGGCGCGTCTCACCGAGGGGGGCGCACGGCGAATTCCGTGCGCCGTGCTGCTCCCCGAGGGGTACAAGGAGTCGGACGGCCCGCTTCCGGTGCTGATGGATCCGTACGGCGGACCGCACGGCCGCCGGGTGGTCGCCGCGCACAATCCGCATCTGACGTCGCAGTGGTTCGCGAACCAGGGCTTCGCGGTCGTGGTCGCGGACGGCCGGGGCACACCGGGCCGTTCGCCGGGCTGGGAGAAGGAGGTCAAGAACAACATCGCGCTCACCCTGGACGACCAGGTCGACGCGCTGCACGCACTCGCGGACCGGTTCCCGCTGGACCTCGGCAAGGTCGCGATCCGCGGCTGGTCGTTCGGCGGATTCCTGGCGGCCCTGGCCGTACTGCGGCGGCCCGATGTCTTCCACGCGGGAGTGGTCGGCGCCCCGGTGACCGACCAGCGGCTCTATGACACCCACTACACCGAGCGCTACCTCGGCGACCCGGCGGAGCAGCCCGAGGTGTACGCGCACAACTCGGTGATCACGGACGAGGGTCTCTCGGAGGCCGCCGAGCAGGTGCGGCCGATGATGATCGTCCACGGTCTCGCGGACGACAACGTGGTGGTCGCGCACTCGCTCCGGCTGTCGTCGGCGCTGCTCTCGGCCGGGCGCCCGCACGAGGTGCTGCCGCTCAGCGGGGTGACGCACATGACGCCGCAGGAGCAGGTGGCGGAGAACCTGCTGCTGCTCCAGGTCGACTTCCTGAAGCGGTCGTTGGGGCTCGACGGCTGATCAGGCCGGCCTCCCCGTCACCAGCCGGGCGGCGGCTGGGACGGGGGTGGCGGCGGCCCGAAGGCGCCGGGCTGCGGTTGACCGTAGCCCTGTCCGTACCCCGGCCCGTAGCCCTGCCCGTAGCCCTGGCCGGGCGGGGACGGGGGCTCCTGGGGGCCCGGCCGGGCCAGCACCAGCAGCACCACGGCTCCGGCGATCACCTCGAAGAACCCGGTCAGTACGGTGAGTTGGTCCTCGACGTGCAGATCACCGAAGTGGTCCAGCAGCTCGTAGTGCACCGCGCGGACCACCCCCAGCACTCCGCCGAACAGCAGCAGAGCGGCGGCGATCAGGCCGAACGGCCGCGCGTGCACGGCGCGCGGGAGTCCGCTCACGCCCGCGAACAGACAGAGCAGCATCAGGACCGCCGAGAACCAGCCGGGCGGCGGGTCGATCAGCCCCTGCATGATCCTGTCCCCGCCCACGAACCAGTCGGGGTAGATGTCGGGGATCCGCACCGCCTGGCGGATCTCCCAGGCGATCACGACCGCTCCCGCCGCGCCGAGGAGGAGAAAGGCGATCACGCCCGCGCCCTGCCCCGGCCGGGCCGGGAGGCGCTCGGAGAAGTCACGGGTCGGCCTGCGGCCGGCCCCCGCGGTGATGATCAGCGCGATGCCCGCCGCGAGCGCCACGAAGGCGCAGAGCAGGGCGCGGGTGCGCAGGTCGTCGGTGAACCGGGCATCCATCCGGGACTCGCCGATGTTCCAGAGCCCGGGCAGCCGCAGGACGATCGTGACCACTCCCGTCGCGGCCAGCACCGCGGCGGCCGCCGACGAGCGCAGGGCCGCGACGAAGGCGAAGAGATACACCACGAGCAGCACCAGGTCGTACGCCGAGGTGGCGGGCAGAATCGGGAGCCGCGCGTCGTAGTAGCCGGCCCAGTAGCGCCACAGCGCCCCGATGTCGTCGGCCGCCCTGATGTCCCGTACGAGCCAGCCCGCGACGATCAGCGCGAGCACGGCGCAGAGAACGGCACCGGTGCCCCTTGCCCCCCGAGTGAGTATCACCCGAGCGATACTCCACCGTGCCTGTCCGCCGGACAAGGGGTTCACCGGCGTGGTGCTCGAACGGGCAACCGGCCGGGAGGACTTGGCGGCCTCCCGGCCGGTACACGGCACCCGCACGGCCGTACCCGGCCATGGTGGCCGGTCCGTGTGTCGGACGTGGGGCGGCCGGGTTGCCCACGCGTTAACGTGCCCGGGGTCAGCCGGCCCGGGTGCTCCCGGACGGGCCCGGCCCGTTCTCCCCGTCCGCTCCCCGCGACGGACCGTCCTCCTCCGTCGCGGTCTCCCCCGGCGCCTCCAGCAGCCCCTCCGGCGGCACCACCTGCTTCTCCTCCGCGAAGTGGCAGGCCGAGTCGTGCCCGGCCGGTGTGTCCGCCAGCCGGAAGACGGCCGGCACCGCCAGCAGCGGCACCTCCAGTTCGCACCGCTCCTGCGCCTTCCAGCAGCGGGTGCGGAAGGGGCAGCCGGAGGGCGGGTTGGCGGGCGAGGGGACGTCGCCGTGCAGGATGATCCGCTCCCGGTGCTCACGGGCCGTCGGGTCCGGTACCGGGACGGCGGAGAGCAGCGCCTGGGTGTACGGATGCGTGGGGTGGTCGTAGATCTGCTCGTCGGAGCCGGTCTCGACGATCCGGCCCAGATACATCACCCCGACCCGGTCGGAGATGTGCCGGACGATCGAGAGGTCGTGCGCGATGAAGACGTAGGCGAGCCCGAGCTCCGCCTGGAGCCGGTCCAGCAGGTTGACGACCTGCGCCTGTACGGAGACGTCGAGGGCGGAGACGGGTTCGTCGGCGACGATGATCTCGGGGTTCAGGGCCAGCCCGCGGGCGATGCCGATGCGCTGGCGCTGGCCGCCGGAGAACTGGTGCGGATAGCGGTTGATGTACTCCGGGTTGAGTCCGACCACGTCCAGCAGGTCCTGGACCTTGCGGCGCCGCTCCCCCTTCGGGGCCACCTCGGGGTGGATCTCGTACGGCTCCCCGATGATGTCGCCGACGGTCATGCGCGGGTTGAGCGAGGTGTACGGGTCCTGGAAGACCATCTGGATGTTGCGGCGCACGGCCTTCAGGGCGCGCCCCGACAGTTTGGTGATGTCCTCGCCCTTGTACCTGATCGCACCGGACGTCGGCTGTTCCAGATGCACCAGCATCTTCGCCACGGTCGACTTGCCGCAGCCGGACTCCCCCACGATGCCCAGCGTCTCGCCCGCCGCCAGGTCGAAGGAGACTCCGTCGACCGCCTTGACCGCGCCGATCTGCTTCTTGATCAGGATGCCCTGGGTCAGCGGGTAGTACTTGACCAGGTCGCGGACCTCCAGGATCGGCTCGCCGGCCGCCGCGGCGGACCCGGCCCGTGACTCGGCGAGCAGCGCGCGGGCCTTCTCGCCCTCCTCGCGCGCTTCCCTGCGCCCCGAGTGGTCAGCGTGCATCGAGCGTCTCCTTCCAGAAGTAGCAGGCGCTCTCGCGGTGCTCGGCCACCTCGAACAGCGGCGGTACCTCGCCCCGGCAGATCTCCTGGGCCATCGGGCAGCGCGGGTTGAAGGCGCAGCCGGGCGGGATGTGCAGCAGGTTGGGCGGCAGGCCCTTGATCGCGTACAGCTCCCGCCCCTTCTGGTCCAGGCGCGGGATCGACCGGAGCAGGCCCTTGGTGTACGGGTGGGCGGGCGCCCGGTAGATCTCGTGGACCGGGGCGGACTCGACGATCCGGCCCGCGTACATCACGGCGATCTTGTCGGCCACGTCCGCGACCACGCCCAGGTCGTGGGTGATCAGGATCAGGCCCATGTTCAGCTCGCGCTGGAGCTCGGCGAGCAGATCCATCACCTGGGCCTGGACGGTCACGTCGAGGGCGGTGGTGGGTTCGTCCGCGATGATCAGCGAGGGCTCCAGCGCCATCGCCATGGCGATCATGATGCGCTGGCGCATGCCGCCGGAGAACTGGTGCGGGAAGTTCCCGACGCGTTCCTTCGCCGCCGGGATGCGGACCCGGTCCATCAGTTCGACGGCCTTCGCCTTCGCGTCCTTGTGGGACATCCCGCGGTGCACGACGAACATCTCGCCGAGCTGCTCCCCCACGCTGAGCACGGGGTTGAGGGAGGAGAGCGCGTCCTGGAAGATCATGGCCATCTCCTGGCCGCGGATCTTCCGGCGCTCGTCCTTCTTCATCTTCAGCAGGTCGCGGTCCTTGAAGAGGATCTCGCCGCCGCTGATCTTCCCCGGGGGCATGTCGAGGATGCCCATGACGGCCTGGGCGGTGACGGACTTGCCGGAGCCGGACTCGCCGAGGACGGCCAGCGTCTCGCCCTCGGCCACCGAGTAGTTGACCCCGTTGACGGCCTTGGCGACGCCGTCGCGGGTGTGGAACTCCACGTGCAGATCGCGCACTTCGAGCAACATGGCAGCGGGCTCCTCAGCGCAGCTTGGGGTCGAGGGCGTCGCGCACCGCGTCGCCGAGCATGATGAAGGCGAGCACGGTGACCGCCAGGGCTCCGGCGGGCCAGAGCAGCATGTGCGGGGCGTTGCGGATGTACTGGGACGCGGCGGAGATGTCGATGCCCCAGGAGACGGCCGGCGGTTTCAGGCCGACGCCGAGGAACGAGAGCGTCGCCTCCAGCGAGATGTACGTACCGAGCGCGATGGTCGCGACGACGATCACCGGCGCGACGGCGTTCGGGGTGATGTGGCGCAGCAGCATCCGCGTGTTGGAGGCGCCGAGCGCCCGTGCCGCCTGTACGTAGTCGTTCTGTTTGGCGGTGATCACGGAGCCGCGGGCGATGCGGGCGATCTGCGGCCAGCCCAGCAGCACGATGAAGCCGATCACCGGCCAGACGGTGGAGCTGGTGACCACGGAGAGGAAGACCAGTCCGCCGAGGACCACCGGGATGCCGAAGAAGACGTCGGTGAGGCGGGAGAGGATCGAGTCCCACCAGCCGCCGAAGAACCCGGCGAGGCCGCCGAGGACACCGCCGAGCAGGGTGACGCCGAGGGTGGAACAGACGCCGACGGTCACCGAGTTCCGTGCTCCGTAGACGGTGCGGGTGTAGACGTCGCAGCCCTGTCCGTCGAAGCCGAAGGGGTGTCCGGGCTGGGAGCCCTCCTGGGCCTTGCCCAGGTTGCAGTCGAGGGGGTCCTGGTCGGCGATCAGCGACGGCCAGATCGAGATGATCACCAGGAAGAGGATGATCAGAGCGGAGATGATGAAGACCGGGTTGCGGCGCAGGTCCCGCCAGGCGTCGGACCACAGACTGCGCGGCTTCTCGGCGGGGCCGGTGCCCCGGGGGCCGCCCGGTGTCGTTTCGAGGGTCGTGCCCTCCTCCAGCGCGAGATCCATCACACCTCCCGCTCCGGCCGACGAGATCGCCTCGTCCGGTGTCTGCTCAGGCATAGCGGATCCTCGGGTCGAGAACGGCGTACAGCAGGTCGACGATCAGGTTCGCCGCCAGGAAGACGAGGACGAGGATGGTGACGAAGCCGACGACGGTCTGGGAGTTCTGGCGCAGGATGCCCTGGTAGAGCTGGTAGCCGACGCCGTGGATGTTGAAGATCCGCTCCGTGACGATCGCCCCGCCCATCAGGGCGCCCACGTCCGTACCGATGAAGGTGACGACCGGGATCAGCGAGTTGCGCAGCAGGTGCCGGATGACGACGCGGCGCCCGGGCAGCCCCTTGGCGACGGCGGTGCGGACGTAGTCGGCGCGGGCGTTCTCGGCGATCGAGGTCCGGGTGAGCCGGGTGACGTAGGCCAGGGAGACCGAGGCGAGGACGAGCCCGGGCACCAGCAGCTCGTTGAAGGGGGCTTCCGGCGAGACGGAGGGCTTGATGACGCCCCACTCGACTCCGAGGAGGAGCTGGAGCAGCAGGCCGGTGACGAAGGTCGGGATGGAGATGACGACCAGGGTCAGGATGAGCACGGTGGTGTCGACGGGGCGGCCGCGGCGCAGGCCGGTGACGACACCGAGGCTGATGCCGATGACGATCTCGAAGACGATCGCGACGACGGTGAGCCGGATCGTGATGGGGAAGGCGGTGGCCATCAGCTCGGTGACCTTCTGCCCGTTGAAAGCGGTGCCGAAGTCGCCGGTGAAGACATTGCCCATGTAGGTGAGGTATTGCTGCCAGACGGGCTTGTCGAGGCCGAAATCCGCACGGAGTCGGGCTGCGGTCGCCGGGTCGCACTGGCGCTCGCCGCAGAGACCCGCGATGGGGTCGCCCATCACGTTCACCATGAGGAAGATCAGCAGCGTGGTGCCGAAGAAGACCGGGATCATCTGCAGCAGCCGCCGGATCACATAACGTCCCATGCAGGGCTCCGGGGGTCGCGGGGGTCAGAGGCTCGGGGCTGGGGAGTGACACGTCGGGGGACGGGGAAGCCGGGTGGCCGGTGCCAGGAACGCACCGGCCACCCGGCCTCGGTGAGTCACTTGACCTTGATCTGCTCGTACACCGGAACGCTGAACTGGTTCAGCGACACATTGGTGATCCGGTCCGAGTAGCCGGCGCTGCCGTTCTGGTACCAGAGCGGGATGACGGGCATCTGCGCGACCAGGACCTTCTCCGCGTCCTGGAAGGTGGTCACGGCCTTGGCCTTGTCGGACTCGGCGTTGGCCTTGTCGACGAGCCCGTCGAACTGCTTGTTGCTCCACTTGCCGTCGTTGGACGAGGCGTCGGTGTAGTACACGGGCTGGAGGAAGTTCTGGATGAGCGGGTAGTCCATCTGCCAGCCGGCCCGCCAGGCGCCGGTCAGCTTCTGCTGCGAGACCTGGCTGCGGAAGTCGGCGAAGGTGCCGACCGGGGCACCGACGCACGCCTTGTTGTTGCCCATCACCTTGTTGATGCTGTTGCAGACGGCGTCGACCCACTCCTTGTGGGAGCCGGTGTCGGCGTTGTACGCGATCTTGAGCTGGCCGCCCGGGATGCCGCCGCCCTCCTGGATCAGCTTCTTGGCGTTCGCCGCGTTGTACTCGCAGGGCGCGCCGCACAGCCCCTTCTTGAAGCCGCCCGCCTCGCCGAGGACCGGGGAGGTCCAGTCGGAGGCGGGGGTGCGGGTCTTCTGGAAGATCTGGTCGGTGATCTGCTGACGGTTGATCGCCATCGACAGGCCCTGACGGACCTTGATGCCGCCGGGGGTGTCCCACTTCTTGACGTAGAAGGGGAAGGCGAGGGTCTGGATGATGCCGGCCGGGGTGTTGATGTACCGGTCGCCGAGGTCCGCCTTGACGTTCTTCAACTGCGAGGCGGGCACGTCGTCGACGAGGTCGAGGTTGCCGGCCGTCAGGTCGGTGTAGGCGGTGTTGTTGTCGGTGTAGACCTTGAGGTCGATGCCGCCGTTCTGCGCCTTGTCGGTCCCGGGGTACTTGTCCCACTTGCGCAGGTTCATCGACGAGCCCTTGGTGTACTTGTCGATGGTGTACGGGCCGTTGCCGATCGGCTTGGACACCCAGCCGGCGTGGTCGGTGAAGAAGGCCTGGGGCAGCGGGGCGAAGGCCGGGTAGCCGAGGGTGTCGGGCCACAGGGAGAACTTCTGCGA
This sequence comes from Streptomyces sp. NPDC002403, assembly GCF_053593015.1. NCBI lineage: Bacteria > Bacillati > Actinomycetota > Actinomycetes > Kitasatosporales > Streptomycetaceae > Streptomyces > Streptomyces sp. NPDC002403. The sequence goes on from NZ_JBSFBQ010000039.1 coordinate 19,031, forward strand.
CAGCTTGACGGTGAACGTCCTGGGGTCGACGACCTTGAGACCGGAGAGCTTGTCGGCCGTGGCGCTGCCGGTGTCCGGGTGGACCTTGTTGTAGCCGTCGATGTAGCCGAAGAAGTAGGCGTTCTTCTGATTGTTCTTCAGCAGGGCGCCGTAGTTCCACGCGTCCACGAACGACTTGGCGGTGATCTTCTCGCCGTTGCTGAAGGTCCAGCCGTCCTTCACGGTGACGGTGAAGTTCTGGTTGTCCTTGGTCTCGATCTTCTCCGCGAGCATGTTGGTGGCCGCGCCGGTCTTCGGGTCGTACCTCTTGAGCCCCCGGAAGATCATGTCGAGGACCTTGCCGCCCTGCACCTCATTGGTGTTCGCGGGTTCGAGCGGGTTCTGCGGGTCACCCCAGGAAGAGCTCACGATTCCGTTCGCCCCACTGCCACCACCGCTGCTGCCCCCGCCGCCGCATGCCGTCGCCGCCAGGGCGACGACCACCGCACATGCGGCCCACCTGGCCTGTGTGGCTCCGCGCATGGAGTGCCTCCTCGTAGTGCTCCGTCTCACTTACGGTCAAATATCACCGCACAAGGGACATGACGCACATTTACTCCACCCATTCGGGCGCGCCGGAGCCGATTCGAGTGGCACTTCGCGGGCAGGGAAGATCCGGACGTGAACCTGACAGACACCGGAGCGATAACGGCCACGCATCGAATGCGCATCGACCGCGAACCGGTCTGATCGAATGTACGAATTCCGAGACAACCCCGCCCGCATATCGGACTCATTGCCGGACTTCACCCGTTAAGTCGCGAATGCGCCTTCGGAAAAGCCAAACGGAAGCAAAGCCACGCCCACGAAAAGGTCATGGCTTGGTCAAATTTCCAAAGAGCATGCCAAGGGCGTCGGACATTCATTGACCCTGCATGAATTGCGTTGAAAAAGTCCGGGTAGCCCGTAGGTGTTGCCCTGCGGAGTCCTTCGACCCTCCGGGCCAGGAGCACCATGACGATTCCAACGCCGCAAGCCGCCACCCCCGTTGAGGTGGAGGACGCGAAGCCGCAGTCCGTATCCGGCCCCTCCGCGGCCAAAGGCGGCAACGGCCGCTCGCCGGGCAAGATGGCCTGGCTGCGCTTCAAGCGCGACCATACGGGCGTGATTTCGGCCTATGTGGTCATTTTCTTCTTCGTGGTCGGCATCTGTGCGCCGCTGATCGCGAAGCTGTACGGCAAGGACCCGTACACGACGTACGGGCAGAACGAACCCGGCCTGCTGGACGACTTCGGTTCCCCCATGCTGCCCAACGGCGGTATCAGCGGCGACTTCTGGTTCGGCATCGAGCCCTCGCTCGGCCGGGACGTCTTCACCTTCCTGCTCTACGGAATCCGCAACTCCCTGCTCATCGCTGCGGCAACCACCTTGCTGGTGACGGTGATCGGCATCATCATCGGTATCACCGCGGGTTACCTGGGCGGCAAGACCGACTACCTCGTGGGCCGGGTCATCGACATCCTGCTGGCCTTCCCCTCCACCCTCTTCTTCATCGCCTTCTGGCCGGTGATGCTCTCGATCCTGGTCGCTCCGGACGAGAACACCCCGGTCTGGCTGACCGTCGTCAGCCTCATCTCGGTCATGACGGCCTTCGGCTGGGCGTCCATCGCACGACTGCTGCGCGGCGAGGTACTCGCCCTGCGCGAGCGCGAGTTCGTCGAGGCGGCGAAGGTGACCGGCGCCTCCCCGGCGCGGATCATCTTCAAGGAACTGCTGCCCAACCTCTGGACGCCGATCCTCATCCAGGCCACGCTCGCGCTGCCCGCCTACGTCACGGCGGAAGCGGGCCTCGCCTTCCTCGGTGTCGGTCTCAGCGACCCGACTCCCGACTGGGGCGTGATGATCCAGCGCGGATCGGACGTCTACCAGAGCGACATCACGTTCATGCTCTTCCCCGGCGTCGCGATGGTGGTCTTCGTCATCGCCTTCAACCTGCTGGGTGACTCGGTGCGTGACGCACTGGACCCGAAGACCAAGCGCTGAACCGCACTTCCTCCGGCCGGGCGACGGGGCCCACCGGATCGATCGTTACTCTCCATCGACCAGAGCAGGAAGCCATGTCCCTTTCCCGCAGAAACTTCGTCATCGCCACGTCGGTCGCGGCCGGCGGTTCGATGGTCCTCTCCGCGTGCAGCAGCGGCAGCACGACCAAGAAGGGCGGCAGCGCCGGACACGGCGGTGCCGACAAGTACACCGGCTCGGTCGTGGTCGGCACGAAGGCCGACTCCACGGGTCCGGCCGCCGAGATACCGGGGGCGAAGAAGGGCGGCACGATCCGCGGCATCGCCCCGGACGACTTCTCGCACCTGGACCCGCAGCGCATCTACTTCTCGTGGAACTCCGCGGTCGGTGACCTCTTCATCCGCTGCCTCACCGGATACAAGATCGCGGCGGACGGCACGATGAAGCTGGTCGGCGACCTCGCCACCGACGCGGGCACCATGTCCGACGGCGGCAAGACCTGGACCTTCACCCTGAAGGACGGTCTGAAGTGGGAGGACGGCAAGGAACTCACCATCGAGGACGTGCGCCACGGCATCGAGCGCGGCTTCGCCAGCTTCACCACCGAGGGTGCGGGCTACGCCCAGACCGCGCTGACCGGTACGGCCGACTACCGCTCGAAGTACAAGGGCCCGTTCGGGGGCAAGCACCTCGACTCGGTCGTGACCGATGACAGGGCCAAGACGATCACCTTCAAGCTGGCCGAGGCCCGCCCGGACCTCAACTTCACCCTGGCGATGACCTCCTACGGCGCCGTCCCGGTCAAGGGCGACACCAAGGAGAAGTACGACAAGGACCCGATGAGCTGCGGTCCGTACCGGATCAAGGCGCACTCCATCGACAAGTCGATGACGCTGGTCCGCAACCCGCACTGGGACCCCAACCTGGACTCGATCCGCAACGCCTACCCGGACAGCTTCGTCTACGAGTTCGGCCCCGAGTCCCTCCAGGCCGCCGACCGTCTGATCGCCGACGACGGCGACGACAAGTACGCGGTCATGGCGTACAGCGGTGTCCCGGCCGAGCGTATCCAGAAGGTCCTCACCGACCCCGAGCTGAAGAAGCGCACCTTCAACGGCCTGCTGACCGGCATCTACTACTACGCGATCAACACCAAGCGGATCACTGACCTGAAGGTCCGTCAGGCGCTCATCCACGCCTGGCCGCTGGAGCAGATCCGCAAGATCTACGGTGGTCCCTCGGCCGGTGACTACGCGACGTCCATCCTGAGCCCCGACATCCTCGGCTACGCCAAGGACGACGTCTACGGCAAGCTGAAGAAGCCGCAGGGCGACCCGGAGGCGGCGAAGAAGCTGCTGAAGGAGGCCGGCAAGGAAGGCCAGAAGGTCGTCTACGCCTTCCCCACGAGCAACACCTACAACAAGACCAAGGTCGTCATCGAGAACGCCCTCAAGGCGGCCGGCTTCACCCCGGTCATGAAGCCGCTGGACTCCACCAGCTACTACGACCAGATCCAGCAGATCGACAACCAGTTCGACGTGATGTGGTTCGGCTGGTCCCCGGACTGGCCGACCGGCTACACGCTGATGCAGCCGCTGTTCGACGGCGGCACCATCGCCAACGGCGCCAACAACATCTCGCAGCTGAACGTCGACTGGGTCAACGAGGCGATCAAGAAGAACGTCGTCATCGCCGACCCGAAGGAGGCCGGCAAGGCCTGGGCCGCGCTGGACAAGCGGATCATGACGGAGGAGGCGCCGATCATCCCCGAGACGTTCCAGCGCCGTTTCTACCTCTACGGCGAGAAGGTCGGCGGCGCGATGTTCCACCCGCAGTACTCCTCGGCCATCTTCTACAAGCTGTTCGTGAAGGCCTGACGCCGACACTCCTGAGGCGGGGCGCCCCTGCGGCGCCCCGCCCGCTCCACTCCCCCTCGTCGGCGTCTGCCAGGGAAATCCATCGCCATGTTCCGCTTCCTCATCCGCCGGGCAATCGGCGCACTGGTCATCCTGCTGATCATCAGTGCCATCACTTTCGTCCTCTTCTACGTCGCGCCCCGCGACCCAGCTCGTGTGGCCTGCGGCAAGGTGTGCACGCCCGAGACGCTGGCACTGGTCAAGCGCAACCTCGGCATCGACGACCCACTGCCGGTGCAGTACTGGCACTGGCTGCAGGCGGTGTTCGTCGGGAGGGACTACTCGTCGTTCGGGCACTGCCCCGCGCCGTGCCTCGGCTACTCCTTCCACAACCGTGAGCCGGTCCTCGGCACCATCCTGGACCGCTTCCCGACGACGCTCTCCCTCTCCCTCGGCAGCGCGGTCGTCTTCGTGATCTTCGGTGTGGGCACCGGCATGCTCGCCGCGGTCAAGCAGGGCAAGGCACTGGACAAGGTGGCGTCCTCGGCGTCGCTGATCGGCTCCTCGATGCAGATCTACATCGTCGGCGTCGTCGCCATGTACTACCTCGCGGACCAGTGGCACATCCTGAGCCGGCCCAAGGAAGTCCCCTTCACCGAGAGCCCGGCCGCCTGGGCCTCCGGGCTGCTGCTGCCCTGGCTGGTGCTGGCGCTGATCTTCACCGCCAACTACACCCGTATGGCACGCTCCCAGCTCGTCGAGACGCTGAGCGAGGACTACGTGCGCACCGCACGCGCCAAGGGCCTCTCCCGGCGGACGGTGTTCTTCAGATTCGCCTGGCGTGGGGCCATGGGCCCGATCGTCACCATCTTCGGCCTCGACATCGGTGTGCTGTTCGGCGGCGCGATCATCACCGAGAAGACCTTCGGCCTGCACGGCATCGGCGCGCTCTCCGTCAAGGCGGTGAACGACAACGACCTGCCCCTGCTGCTCGGAGTCGTCCTGGTCGCGGCAGGAGCGATCGTCGTCTTCAACATCATCGTCGACGCCGTCTACGCCCTCATCGACCCGCGCGTCCGCCTCGCCTAGGGAGAGATCCAGTGAGCACCCCCTTCCTCTCCGTACGCGATCTGCGCGTGCACTTCTCCACCGAAGACGGCATGGTCAAGGCCGTCGACGGGCTGTCCTTCGACATCGAGAAGGGCAAGACGCTCGGCATCGTCGGCGAGTCCGGTTCCGGAAAGTCCGTCACCAACCTGACCATCCTCGGCCTGCACCACCCCGACCACACCGAGATCGAGGGCGAGATCCTGCTCGACGGGCAGGATCTGCTGAACGCCTCGGAGCGGGAGCTGGAGCGGCTGCGCGGCAACAAGATGGCGATGATCTTCCAGGACTCGCTGGCCTCGCTCTCGCCGTACCACACCATCGGCCGGCAGATCGGCGAGACGTACCGCAAGCACACCGGCGCCTCCAAGCGGGAGGCGCGGGCGCGGGCGGTCGAGATGCTCACCAGGGTGGGCATCCCGCAGCCCGATCTGCGGGTGGACGACTATCCGCACCAGTTCTCCGGTGGTATGCGCCAGCGCGCGATGATCGCCATGGCACTGGTCTGCGACCCGGAACTGCTGATCGCGGACGAGCCGACCACCGCGCTGGACGTCACCGTGCAGGCCCAGATCATGGACCTGCTCAAGGACCTCCAGCAGGAGACCGGCACCTCGATCATCTTCATCACCCACGACCTCGGTGTCATCGCCGACATCGCGGACGACGTGCTGGTGATGTACGGCGGCCGCTGTGTGGAGCGCGGTACGAAGAGGGAGGTGCTGCGGGCTCCCCAGCACCCGTACACCTGGGGCCTGCTGGGTTCCATGCCGAGCCTCGAAGGGCCGGTGGACGTACCCCTGTCGCCGATCCCCGGCTCCCCGCCGAGCCTCCTCAACCCGCCGAGCGGCTGCCGTTTCCACCCCCGGTGCACGTTCACCGAGCAGGTCGGCGGCGATCTCTGCGCGACGGACCAGCCGCCGCTGGAGCTCACCGCCGGGCGCGGTGCCGCCTGCCACCTCACCGCCGAGCAGCGCGCCGAGTTCTTCGCGGACTTCGCCGGCACCCGGCCCAACTGACGTACAAGAGACGGGACTTCCCCACCATGAGCAGCAAAGATCCCCTCCTGGACGTCTCCGGACTCACCAAGCACTTCCCGATCAAGGGCGGCTTCCCGATCCGGCGGACGGTCGGCGCGGTCCAGGCCGTCGACGGGCTGGACTTCAGCGTCGCCGAGGGCGAGAGCCTGGGCCTGGTCGGCGAGTCCGGCTGCGGCAAGTCGACCACCGGCCGGCTGATCACCCGGCTCCTGGAGCCGACGGCCGGCACGATCTCCTACCGCGGGCAGGACATCACCCACGCCACGCGCAAGCAGCTGGCGCCGGTCCGCTCCGAGATCCAGATGATCTTCCAGGACCCCTACGCCTCCCTGAACCCGCGGCAGACCGTCGGCAAGATCATCACCGCGCCGATGGAGATCAACGACATCAACCCCGCCGGCGGCCGCGAGGCGCGGGTGCGGGAGCTGCTGGAGACCGTCGGGCTCAACCCGGAGCACTACAACCGCTTCCCGCACGAGTTCTCCGGCGGCCAGCGCCAGCGCATCGGGGTGGCCCGCGCGCTCGCCCTGGAGCCGAAGCTGATCGTGGCCGACGAGCCGGTCTCGGCGCTGGACGTGTCGATCCAGGCGCAGGTGGTGAACCTGCTGCAGAAGCTGCAGAAGGAACTCGGCATCGCGTTCCTGTTCATCGCCCACGACCTGGCGATCGTGCGCCACTTCTCGCAGCGCGTCGCGGTCATGTACCTCGGCAAGATCGTGGAGATCGCCGATCGCGAGGACCTGTACGGCAACCCGCGTCACCCGTACACCCGGGCGCTGCTCTCGGCCGTGCCCGAGGCGACCGCCGACGACACACCGGCCCGTGAGCGCATCCGTCTCGCCGGCGACGTGCCCTCCCCGGTCAACCCGCCGTCGGGCTGCCGCTTCCGTACCCGTTGCTGGAAGGCGACGGACAAGTGCGCGAGCGAGGCCCCGCCGCTGGTACGGGTGGAGGGCAGCCGGGAAGGCCATCTGACGGCCTGCCACTACCCCGAGGACGCGCAGACCGTCACGGCCGTCCCGAAGCCCCGTGACGCCTCGTCCGGGCCGAAGCCCGACAAGACCACCGAAGACCCCGAGGCCGGGGCCTGACACCCCGCCCCGGCCCCCGGGGCGCCTCGCCGACAGGGACCCGACCGGTCCCCGGACGCGGGGCTCCCCGGTCCCGCGGAGCCGAGCACGTGAGCCCCTTGACCCGAGCCACCTGCGCGCCCGGCTCCGGGAAAAGGAAGAAGCGCCCGGAACCGATCGGTTCCGGGCGCTTCCGCGTCGTTCGGGACGTCCTACGAAGCGGCGCCGACGACGTCCTTCTCCTCGGCGAAGTGGCAGGCCGACTCGTGCGCCGCGGGGCCGTCCGAGCCCTTGAAGCGCTCGGGGATCGCCAGCAGCGGCACCTCCGTGGAGCACTTGTCCTGGGCCTTCCAGCACCGAGTGCGGAAGCTGCAGCCCGACGGCGGGTTCGCCGGCGACGGGACGTCACCGGTCAGGATGATCCGCTCGCCGCGCTCACGGGCCTCGGGGTCCGGGACCGGGACCGCCGACAGCAGCGCCTGGGTGTAGGGGTGCGTCGGGTGGTCGTAGATCTCCGCGTCCGTACCGATCTCGGCCATCTTGCCGAGGTACATCACGCCGACCCGGTCGGAGATGTGCCGGACGATCGACAGGTCGTGCGCGATGAAGAGGTAGGAGAGGTTGAACTCGTCCTGGAGCTTCTCCATCAGGTTGATGACCTGTGCCTGCACCGACACGTCGAGCGCGGAGACCGGCTCGTCGCAGACGATGATCTCCGGGTTGAGCGCGAGGCCGCGGGCGATGCCGATGCGCTGGCGCTGACCGCCGGAGAACTGGTGCGGGTAGCGGTTGATGTACTCCGGGTTGAGGCCGACGACGTCCAGCAGTTCCTGGACCCTGGCCCGCCGGTCGCCCTTCGGGGCCACCTCGGGGTGGATGTCGAAGGGCTCGCCGATGATGTCGCCGACCGTCATGCGCGGGTTCAGCGAGGTGTACGGGTCCTGGAACACCATCTGGATGTTCCGGCGGACCGCCTTCAGCGCGCGGCCGGACAGCCGGGTGATGTCCTGGCCCTTGTAGAAGACCTCGCCGGACGTGGCCGTCTCCAGCGCCATCAGCAGCCGCGCGACCGTGGACTTGCCACAGCCGGACTCGCCGACGATGCCGAGCGTCTCGCCCTGGTAGAGGTCGAAGGAGACCCCGTCCACGGCCTTGACCGCGCCGACCTGGCGCTTGAAGAGGATGCCCTGGCTCAGCGGGAAGTGCTTGACCAGATTGCGCACCTGGAGGATCGGCTCACCGCGCTCCACCGGGGCTTCGATGGCCGCGACCGCCGCCGACTCGTCGACGGCGTCGACCGCCACGACCTCGGTGACGTTCGGGGTGGCGTCCATGGAACCGTCCGTCTTGTCGAGCTCAGCCATGGATCGTCTCCTTCCAGAAGTGGCAGGCGCTGCCGCGTCCGGGCAGTTCGCTGCCGTCCTGCTCGGAGACCGGCACCAGGACCGGGATCTCCGTGCGGCAGATGTCCTCCGCCTTGGGGCAGCGGGGGTTGAAGGCGCAGCCGGACGGAATCTTGAGCAGGTTGGGCGGCAGGCCCTTGATCGCGTAGAGCTCCTGGCCCTTCTGGTCGAGGCGCGGGATCGAGTCGAGCAGACCGCGGGTGTACGGGTGCGCGGGCCGCTTGTACAGCTCGTGCACCGGTGCGGTCTCGACGATCCGGCCCGCGTACATGACCGCGATCTTGTCCGCGACGTCGGCGACGACGCCGAGGTCGTGGGTGATCAGGATCAGACCCATGTTGAACTCGGTCTGGAGCTCCTTGAGCAGGTCCATGACCTGCGCCTGGACCGTCACGTCGAGCGCGGTGGTCGGCTCGTCCGCGATGATCAGGTCCGGCTCCAGCGCCAGCGCCATGGCGATCATGATGCGCTGGCGCATACCGCCGGAGAACTGGTGCGGATAGTCGCTGACCCGCTGCTTGGCGGCGGGGATCTTGACCCGCTCCATCAGCTCGATGGCCTTGAGCTTGGCCTGCTTCTTGGAGAGTCCCTGGTGGACACGGAACATCTCGCCGAGCTGGTAGCCGACCGAGAGCACGGGGTTGAGCGAGGAGAGCGCGTCCTGGAAGATCATCGCGATCTTCTGGCCGCGGATCTTCCGCCGCTCCTCGTAGCTCATGGTGAGCATGTCCTGGCCGCGGTACAGGATCTGGCCCTGCGGGATCTTGCCGGGCGGCATGTCGAGGATGCCCATGATCGCCTGAGCGGTCACGGACTTGCCGGAACCGGACTCACCGAGCACGGCCAGGGTCTCGCCCGAGTCGACGTTGTAGTTCACACCGTTGACGGCCTTGGCGACACCGTCACGCGTGTGGAACTCCACGTGCAGGTCGCGCACTTCGAGGAGCGGTGCGTCGTCGGTCCCCCCGGCGCGGGGCGCCGGGATGTCTGCTGTCTTGTCCATGATGGTCACGTCGTACGCCCTCCTCAGCGCAGCTTCGGGTCGAGGGCGTCGCGTACCGCGTCGCCGAGCATGATGAACGCGAAGACCGTGAGGCTGAGCATTCCTGCCGGGAACAGCAGCGCGTGCGGGTTGTCCCGGATGGCCTGGCTGCCCTCGGCGATGTCGATGCCCCACGAGATCGTCGGGTCCGCGAGCCCGAGTCCGAGGAACGAGAGCGTCGCCTCGGCCGAGATGTACCCGCCCAGCGCGATGGTGGCCACGACGATCGTCGGGGCGAGCGCGTTCGGCAGGACGTGCCGGAAGAGGATCCGCGGGGTGCCGGCGCCGAGCGCGCGCGCCGCCGTCACGTAGTCCGCCTGCTTGGCGGTGATCACGGAGGCCCGCATCACACGGCAGATCGAGGTCCAGCCCAGGAAGGCCAGGGCCAGGATCACCACGTACACCTTGCGCTCGGTGAAGGCGTTCAGGACGACCATCGCGCCGAGCAGGAAGGGGATGCCGAAGAAGATGTCGGTGACCCGGGAGATGATCGAGTCCAGCCAGCCACCGAAGTAGCCGGCCAGCATGCCCAACAGCCCGCCGACCAGGGTGACCGCGGCGGTGACGCCGACGCCGACCAGGATCGAGGCGCGGGTGCCGTAGATGACACGCGCGTAGATCGAGCGGCCCTGGCCGTCGTAGCCGAACCAGTCGGCCTGGAAGAAGTGCCCCAGCTCCGGCTTGGTCAGGAAGTGGTTGGTCAGGTCGCCGTCGCGCGGGTCGGCACCGGTGAAGAGCCCCGGGAACGCCGCGACGACCAGCAGGATGAGAAGCAGGATCGAGGAGATCCAGAACATCGGGCGGTGGCGCAGGTCGAACCACGCGTCGCCCCAGAGGCTGCGCGGCTTGCCCTGCTCCTTGTGGCCCTCGGCGGCCGAGGGTGCGGCGGTGGCGTCCACCACCGCTTCGGTCTGGGTCTTGGTCGCGTCAGGCATACCGGATCCTCGGGTCCAGGACCGCGTACAGCAGGTCGACGAGCAGGTTGATCACAAGGATGACGAGGACGAAGACCGTGACGACGCCGACGATCGTCGAACCCTCGCGCTGCTGCAGCGCCTTGAAGAGCAGGTTTCCGACACCCTGGACATTGAAGATGCCCTCGGTCACGACCGCGCCGCCGATGAAGCCGCCGACGTCGGTACCGAGGAAGGTGACGACCGGGATCAGCGAGTTGCGCAGCAGGTGGACACCGATGATGCGGCGTCGCGGCAGGCCCTTGGCCATCGCGGTGCGCATGTAGTCGGCGCGCAGGTTCTCCGCGAAGGTCGTGCGGGTCAGCCGTGCCACGTACGCCATGGAGAGCATGGCGAGCACGAAGCCCGGTAGGAACAACTGCGCGTAGTCCGTGGAGTCCTGGACGTTCGGGGCCACCCAGCCGAGCTGGTCCGCGAGGACGAAGCGGGCGAGGAAGCCGAGCACGAACACCGGGATCGAGATGACGATCAGGGTGAAGATCAGTACGCCGGTGTCGGCGGCCTTGCCGGCCCGCAGACCCGCCCAGGCACCGAGCCCGATACCGACGATGATCTCGATGAGCATCGCCACGGCGGTCAGCCGCAGGGTCACCGGGAAGGACTCGGACATCTCGTCGATGACTTCGCGGCCACCGAAGGTCTTGCCGAAGTCGCCCTGGAAGAGATTGCCCATGTAGTCGATGTACTGCTTCCACAGGGGCTGGTCGAGCCCGAACTCATGGCGCAGCGACGCGACCTGTGCGGGGTCTGCCGCCTTGTCTCCCCACATCGCCCGGATTGGGTCACCGGGAAGGATGTGGACCATGAGGAAAATAATCAGAGTGGTCCCGATGAATACCGGGATCATCTGGAGCAGTCGCCTTGCGACGTAACGCCCCATCATGCCTCCATGCCGTGAGGGGTCGGCGATGGCCTTGTCAGTGGTCTCCGCCGCGGGGTGTGGGGGGAGAGCCCCGGGGCCGACGCCTACGGGCCGGCCCCGCCGCCCCTCCGGAGAGGAGCGGCGGAACCGGCCGTCGGATCCCGAAAGTTACTTCTTGGCCTTGACCTGGACGTCGGTGAAGATCGGGTCACCGTCCTGGCCGTAGACGATCTTGCCGAACACGTTCGTCGACTGACCGGAGTTGACCTTGTAGAACCACAGCGGGATGGCCGGCATGTCGTTCTTCAGGAGCTGCTCGGCGTCCTGGTACATCTTGACGGTCTCGTCGAGCGTCTTCGCCTTGTCGGCCTTCGCGGCGAGGGCGTCGAACTCCTTGTTGGAGTAGCCCGAGGTGTTGCCCGCGGCGGTGGAGCCGTACAGGTCGCGCATGAAGTTCGAGTTGACCGGGTAGTCGAGCACCCAGCCACCGCGGTACATGGACTTGACCTGGTGGTTGTCACGCGCGTTCAGGTCGGCCTGGAAGTCCGGCTTGGAGTCGCCGACACACTCGACGCCAGTCGCCTTGCGGATGCTGTTGCAGACCGCGTCGACCCACGGCTTGTGGGACTGGTCGGCGTTGAACTGGATCGAGATCTTGTTGCCCGGGACGCCGCCACCCTCCGTGATGAGGGCCTTGGCCTTGGCCGGGTCGTACTTCACGATGTCGCCGAGGGCGCCGGGCTTGTAGCCGAGCACGCCGCGGGCGACGAACGAGTCGGCCGGGGTGCGGGTGCCGTGCAGCACGGTCTTGGTGATCGTGTCACGGTCGATCGCCATCGACAGACCCTGGATGACCTTGGGGTTGATGTTCTTGAACTGCTTGGTGTAGAACGCCGGGACGATCGACTGCACCGCGGAGTACTCGGCGTCGATGGCACGGTCGCCGAGGTCCTGCTTGTAGCTGGTCAGCGCGGTCGTCGGGATCTGCTCGATCCAGTCGAGGTTGTTCGACCGCAGGTCCGAGTAGGCGGCGTCGGCGGTGGTGTAGTTCTTGAAGTCGATGCCACCGTTCTTGGCCTTGTTCGGGCCCTGGTAACCGTCGAACTTCCGGACCTTGATCAGCTTCTTGTGGTCCCACGAGACGAACTTGTAGGGGCCGTTGCCGATCGGCTTCTGGCCGGCGGCGGCCGGGTCCTTGAAGAAGGACTCGGGCAGCGGCGCCCAGACGTCGTAACCCAGCTTGTACGCGAAGTACGAGACCGGGCCGACCAGGCTGATCGTGAAGGTGTTGTCGTCAACGATCTTCAGACCGGACATCTTGTCGGCCTTCGGCGCACCCTTGGCCGGGTGGACGTCCTCGTAGCCCTTGATGTCCTGGAACCAGCTGGAGTTGGTCTGGTTGTTCTTGACGTTGGCCGACCAGTTCCAGGAGTCCACGAAGGACTTGGAGGTGACCGTGGTGCCGTCGTGGAACTTCCAGCCCGGCTTGAGCTTGACGGTCCACACGGACGAGTCCGCGTTGGGCGTCACGGACTCGGCGTTCACGTAGGTGAGCTTGCCGGTGCCGGGCTCGTAGTCGACCAGGCCGGAGAAGATGGTGCGCAGGACACGGCTGCCCTGGCTCTCCTTGGCGTTCGCCGGCTGGAGCGGGTTCTGCGGCTCGCCGAGCTGGGCGGTCAGGATCCCGTTCGGGTCCGCCTTGCCGGACTTCATGCCGCTGTCGCTGCCCTTGTCGTTACCACCACAGGCGGTCGCGGCCAGGGCGATGATGGCCGCTCCCGCGACCCACTTGGCGCTCTTGGCACCACGCATGGGTTTCCTCCTCATGAGTCCACTTTTGACTACAAGAAGGGCACTGGAGTGATACACCGACACCCCTGACGGTGATCGTTTCAGTGCCCCTAGTGTGCTCGTGAGTCGGCACTCCCCACAGTGCGTGACCCATTGACCCGAGCTCAATGGAGCCAACTATTAAGTACGACCGGGCTGTAAACCACACTTAAGGGGTCTCGTTTTGACAACATCGAGGAAGCCCGATTGCCCGAAATCCGGACAAAGTGATCTCAGACAGACACGCTCGAAACGGACCGTTAACGCAGCTTTCGGAGAGCGACGATCGATATGCGGACGGATCGCCGGAGAAAACCACTGGACAGAGGCCTGATCCGCCTGCTTGACAACGCGACGTCGGTTCCGTGCGGTTGCTGAAGCAACACCGGATGCAACACCGTGCTCCCGGACGACCCCCCGGACCATCGCACGACAGGGCCCGGCCTCCCGTCAACTGACGGAAGGCCGGGCCCCGTTGTTCATACGGGCGCGCCCGGCGCCCGGTACCGGATCAGCGCTTGGCGCGCGACGCGGCGCGGCCGCGCTCCTTCTGGTCGAGGACGACCTTGCGGATACGGACCGTCTCCGGGGTCACCTCGATGCACTCGTCCTCGCGGCAGAACTCCAGGGACTGCTCCAGGGAGAGCTTGCGGGCCGGCACCACGTTCTCCGTGGTGTCGGCGGAAGCCGCACGCATGTTGGTGAGCTTCTTCTCCTTGGTGATGTTCACGTCCATGTCGTCGGCGCGGGAGTTCTCGCCGATGATCATGCCCTCGTAGACCTCGGTGCCGGCCTCGGTGAAGATGACACCGCGCTCCTGGAGGTTGACCATGGCGAACGGCGTCACGGAACCGGCGCGGTCGGCGACCAGCGAGCCGTTGTGACGGGTGCGCAGCTCACCGAACCACGGCTCGTGGCCCTCGAAGATGGAGTGCGCGATGCCCGTGCCGCGGGTCTGCGTCAGGAACTCCGTACGGAAGCCGATGAGGCCGCGGGACGGAACGATCCACTCCATGCGGACCCAGCCCGAACCGTGGTTCGTCATGGTCTCCATGCGGCCCTTGCGGGTCGCCATCAGCTGGGTGATCGCGCCGAGGTGCTCCTCGGGGGAGTCGATCGTCATGCGCTCGATCGGCTCGTGCGTCTTGCCGTCGATCTGCTTGGTGACGACCTCGGGCTTGCCGACCGTGAGCTCGAAGCCCTCACGGCGCATCTGCTCGACGAGGATGGCCAGCGCGAGCTCACCGCGGCCCTGGACCTCCCAGGCGTCGGGGCGCTCGGTGTCCAGGACGCGGAGCGAGACGTTACCGATCAGCTCGCGGTCCAGGCGGTCCTTCACCTGGCGGGCGGTGACCTTGTGGCCCTTGCCGCCCTTGCCGACCAGCGGCGAGGTGTTCGTACCGATGGTCATCGAGATGGCCGGCTCGTCGACCGTGATGAGCGGCAGCGCGATCGGGTTCTCGGGGTCGGCCAGGGTCTCGCCGATCATGATGTCCGGGATACCGGCGATGGCGCAGATGTCGCCCGGGCCCGCCACCTCGGCCGGCTTGCGGGTGAGCGCCTCGGTCATCAGGAGCTCGGTGATGCGGACGTTGGACATGGTGCCGTCGCGCTTGATCCAGGTGACGGTCTGGCCCTTGCGCAGCTCGCCCTGCTCGACGCGGCAGAGCGCGATACGGCCGAGGAAGTTGTCGGCGTCCAGGTTGGTGACGTGGGCCTGGAGGGGGGCGTCCTCGTCGTACTCCGGGGCCGGGACGTGCGCCAGGATCGTGGAGAAGAACGGCTCCAGGTTGTCGCTGTCGGCCGGGACGGTGCCGTCCTCCGGCTTGGTCAGCGAGGCGACGCCGTCACGGGCGCAGGCGTAGACGATCGGGAACTCGATCTGGTCCTCGTCCGCGTCGAGGTCCAGGAAGAGGTCGTACGTCTCGTCGACGACCTCGGCGATCCGGGAGTCCGGGCGGTCGGTCTTGTTGATGCAGAGGATGACCGGCATCTTCGCGGACAGCGCCTTGCGCAGCACGAAACGGGTCTGCGGGAGCGGGCCCTCGGAGGCGTCGACCAGGAGCACGACCGCGTCCACCATCGACAGACCTCGCTCGACCTCACCGCCGAAGTCGGCGTGGCCGGGGGTGTCGATGATGTTGATCGTGATCGGGTCCCCGCCGTCCTTGGGGTGATACTTCACCGCCGTGTTCTTGGCGAGGATCGTGATGCCCTTCTCACGCTCCAGGTCGTTCGAGTCCATCATGCGGTCGTCGAGGTGCTCGGCGGCGTGCGCGGCGAAGGCACCGGCCTGCTTGAGCATGGCGTCGACCAGCGTGGTCTTGCCGTGGTCGACGTGGGCGACGATGGCTACGTTACGGATGTCGTGGCGCGTGGGCATGGGTGGCTTGCGCTTCTCTCGGATCGTGGGATCAGGCGTCTAAGTCGGTCTCAAGTCCTCGTACGCCCGCCGGGCGGACACGCCACGGCTTGTCCAATGGTACGGGGCTGGCGCCGCAGCGGCTTCCCGGGCGAGATCCACCGGCCTCGGGAGGGGCTCTTCCCGGGTCCGCCGCGTGGGGGCGGGCGGTGGTCGCACCGAGCGCCGACGAGCCCGGTCGCAACGGTGAAAGCCCGCGTCCGCCTCGCGTTCCTGCCCCCGTGGCCGGTTCTTCCGGTGAATTTCACCGGTGGCACGGCCGCGGCACGGCAGGCGGCGGAGGCGGACGCGGGATCGCGCGGCTTCGGAGGTGGGGCTCCGAAACGGAATCTCCGGGAGAACCGGAGCAGGGCCTGTCCGGCGGATCAGGGCAGGACAGCCCCCGGGGGCTCCGAGGTGGGGGCTCGGAGGTGGGGGATTGAGCGGCCACCCGGGTCGACGGGCAGAAGCGACCTTGCCCGCCGGGCAATCCGGCGGGCAAGGGATTTGAGCCAGTTCTGAGCTTCCGGCGCTGTTGTGACCTGCTGGTTCTTTCTCGTTACCGCAGCTTCTCGTACGTGTGCTTCTTCCGGTTCGCCGGGGCTCCGGCGGCCTGCGGAGCCTTGAAACCGATGTCCTGGTAGCGGGGTGCCCCGAAACCGAAGGCGCCGACGTTCGCCAGCTTCCGGTTCGCCGCCACGAGCTGCGGGCGCTGATAGAGCGGAATCGATCCTGCGGCGGCCCAGATCCGGGCGTCGGCCTGCTTCATCAGATCCCGGGCGGTGCCCTCGTCCAGCTCCGAGACCGCCTGGTCGAAGAGCTGGTCGATGTGGTCCGTACCGACGCGGGTGTAGTTCTGCTCGACGAGCAGCGAGCCGTCGGTGGCGGGTACCGGCTTGGCGAAGATCGGGCGGTCGTCGGTCGCCGGGTAGGCGGTCGCGGGCCAGGAGTACAGGGCCAGGTCGTAGTCGCCGGAGGCGATGTGGTCCTGGAAGTAGCTCTTGTCGGACACCTTGGTGATCTCCGTACGGATGCCGACCGAGTCGAGCATCGCCGAGATCTTGTCCCCGACGCTGCGCAGCGGCTCCGCCCCGGGGCCGGACGGCAGGACGAAGCGCAGGGTCAGCGGCTTGCCGTCCTTGCCGAGCGGGCCGCGGCGCCCGTCGGCCCCCTGGGCGGGAGCCGCGGTGCCCGCGGGTGCGTACGCGCCGGCGGCGCCGCCCGGCCGCCTGTCCTGGGCGGAGACCCGGGAGGGCACGTCCTCCGACGTACCGGGCTCGGAGAGGTATCCGGCCCGGCGCAGCAGGACGGAGCGGTGGAACCCGGCCGCGGGGGCGGGGGCGGGGGCGAGTACATGGGTGGCGGCGCCGCCCACCGGGCCGCCGTCGCCGGGCTCGTCGCCGTCGCCGGGCTCGTCGCCGTCGCCGGGCTCGTCGCGGTCGCCGGGTTTGTCGTCGTCGCCGACGATGTACAGGCCGTCGTCACGGGCGGGCTCGCGCCGGTCCGCGGCGTCGCCCGTCTTGCCGTCCGTGCTGCCCGCCTTCCCGGCCGCCGGGCCCGTGCTCTTCTTCTCCGCGT
Source organism: Streptomyces sp. NPDC002403 (assembly GCF_053593015.1). Classification (NCBI taxonomy): domain Bacteria; kingdom Bacillati; phylum Actinomycetota; class Actinomycetes; order Kitasatosporales; family Streptomycetaceae; genus Streptomyces; species Streptomyces sp. NPDC002403. Next base: position 36,195 of record NZ_JBSFBQ010000039.1, read on the forward strand.
CCTTCCCGCTCTTCTTCCCGGCCTCGCTGCCCGCCTTGGTGCCGTCCGACTTGCTGACCGCGCCCTCCGGCGTCCAGCCCGCGTCGGCCAGCAGCGCCTGCGCCTCCTCGGTGTCCTGGCCGCCGAGCGCGTCGCTGCTGTCCTCGTACGCCGGCTGTCCGGCGAGGGCCAGGTGGCTGCCGAGCGGCCGGGCGGGCAGACCGAGCGGCCCCAGCACGGTGTCGACGAGCTCCTGGCGGTTCAGGGCACGGGCCACCGCCCGGCGCACCCGGTCGTCGGCGAGCGGCCCGGACTCGCCGTTCAGCGCGAGCTGGGTGTAGGCGGGCTCCAGCGACTTGCGCACCGCGTAGGCGCTCAGCCCGCCCTGTTCGGCGGCGTACGCCTCGGCGGCGGCCCGGCTCTTCTCCCTGGCCGCCTGCGCGGCGGCGGCCTGCTCGGCGTTCGAGCCGTGTGCCTCGGCCCAGGAACGCAGGGCGGCCGCCGGATCCGGCGCGGCACCGGGCCCCTGGGCGAGCGGCTGCCCGTTCGCGGCCTTGCCGCCGGCCGCCTGCGTGATCCGGTGCGCGGCCGCGGCGTCGACATCGGCCACATCGACCTTGCCCGCGGCCAGCGCCGCGGTGCGGTCCTGCGGTGCCACGGCCCGGAAGACCAGTGAGTCGAGCTTGGCCGGGCTGCCCCACCAGCGCGGGTTGCGGACCAGCGTGACCTCGCCCTTCTTCTTGTCCACCCCGCCCAGCCGGAAGGGGCCGGCGGTGGCCTTGAGGGTGGTCCGGGCTCCGTCGTTGAAGGTGCTCGGAGAACCGGTCACCTCCTTCGGGTACAGCGGGGAGAACAGCGAGCGCCAGTCCCCGTACGGTTTGGCGAAGGTGACCCGTACCTCCAGGTCGTCGGCGCCGCGCTCGATCTTCTCGATGCGGTCGTAGCCGGCGTTGCGGGCGGTCCAGAACGCCGAGTCCCGGCCGCTCAGCGCCCGCCACTGGGCGACGAAGTCGGGCGCCCCGATCTCCCGGCCGTCGCTCCACACCGCCTGCTGGTTGAGCCGGTAGAGCACCACCTGCCTGGGCTCGCTCTCGACCACCTTCGCGGACTCCAGATAGTCCCGGTTCAGCTGCGGCCTGCCCGTGGCGTCCAGCGGGAAGAGCGTCGGCAGCAGGGCGCCGGTGATCCGGGTGGTGGAGCTGTCGGCGTCCGCCTGGAAGGCGTTGAGGGTGGCGGGCACGGAGTCGATCGCCCAGTCGACCGTGCCGCCCTCGGTGACCAGGTCACGGCCGGTGACCGCGATGTCCTGGGGTGCGAACCCGGCGGAGGAGCCGTCGTCGCCGGAGCTGCAGCCCGCCAGCACAGGGAGTGTCAGCACACCCGTCGTGAGGAGCGCGAGAGAGCGGCGCTTTCGGGCCGTCCCCCGCGGGACGCCGACGTGGGACATGGCTGATACCTCCGGGGCCGGCCCGGCCCACCCGTCAGCGGATGTGCCGGATTGAGCGTTTTTGGTGGCATTTGCAGTTGATCACACTGGTTCCGTCCATCCACTGAAGGCGCCCCCGCGCGAGAGGCGGCGCAGACACGGCGCGGCGGCCCGAAACCTCACCCGTGCGGCGCAGCGGCCCCGGCTGCCGCGCCGCACGGGTGAGGAGGACCGGCCGGCCACGGGGACCGGCCCGGCCGGGAGGATCGGAGGCCACCTGGCGGCCTATCGGCCGAGCAGCGCCACGATCGCCTCCGTCGTGTCCGTCTCGGCCAGGCGCGGGAAGATCCTCTCGACGCTGTTGCGGTGGGCATCGGCGTCCATGTCGGTGACCGCGTCCGTGGCGATCGTGACGTGGTAGCCGTGCTCGTACGCCGAGCGGGCGGTGGACTCGACGCCGATGCTGGTCGCGATGCCGGTGAGGACGACCTGGGTGACGCCCTCGCGGCGCAGCCGGAGGTCGAGGTCGGTGCCGTGGAAGGCGCCCCAGGTGCGCTTGGTGACCACGATGTCGCCCTCGCGCGGGCCGAGCTCGGGCACGATGTCGGCCCAGTCCGCGGGCAGCGCGCCGCCCGCCCCCATCGACGTCTCGTTGCGGCCGGGCGCGCCGTCGACGACATGGACCAGGACGACCGGGAGGCCCTTGGCACGGAAGGCGTCGGCGAGGGCGACGGAGTTGGCGACGACGTCGGCGGCGGGGTGGGCGGTGTCCAGACCGGCGATGCCCTTCTGGAGATCGACGACGACCAGGGCGGTCTTCGGGTCGAGCGTGGTGGCGGTCACGTTGGTGCTCCTGGGTGGTGTGGGTGAACGGTTCGGTTCATACGGGTGCGGGGCGGGGGCGTGCCGGTCGCGGCCGGCGCCGGACGTCAGTGCCCGGTCAGCCGGTCCAGCAGCTCGATGGCCTCGGCCACGGTGCGGCGCTCGGCGCCGTCGAGCTCGGCCGCCACGGCCCGCGCGAGCCAGTCGTGCTTGGCGGCCCGGACCTCGGCGAGCGCCGCGGCCCCGGACTCCGTGAGCGACATCACCGACTTGCGGCCGTCCGCCGGATCGGGTGCCCGCTCGACGAGACCCTGACCCTCCAGCGCGCCGAGGGTCAGCCGCATGGACTGCGGACGCACGTACTCCGCGCGGGCCAGCGCGGCCGTGGTGGCCGGGCCGTCGAGGTCGAGCCGGGCGAGCACCGAGCGCTGCGTCGGCGTGAGCCGGCTCCCCGAGGACGTACTGCGCAGCCGCCGCAGCAGCCGGCCGACCACGGCGGCGAGCTCCGTCGCCAGCTGCTCGGCGTCCGGCCCGGCGGACGGGGCGGGGCGACGCCCGGCGGGGGTGGTTCCAGTCGGTTCCGGCATGCCCTCAACGTAAAAGATGCACAGGCAACCTTGCAAGATTACCTGTCATTCCTCTGGGCGGTCTTGCCCGTCACGCGGCGTGCGATCTAGGGTGAATGCGCTTTCAGAAGAGGGTCGGTACTTGCAACAGCAGGTGCTCCGGTACAGAAGAAGAAGCGGACGGTCGGTCGAGTGAGCGCGCCAACGGTGTACGACGTCGCCGAGCGGTCGGGCGTCTCCATTGCCACGGTCTCGCGGGTCTACCGCACCCCCGATTCGGTACGCGCCCAGACCCGTGAGCGGGTCCTCGAAGCCGCCCGCCAGCTCGGTTACGTACCCAGCGGGAATGCCCGGGGCCTGGCCAGCCGGACCACCGGCGTGCTCGGGCTCTGCTTCCCCGACTACGCCGACCCCGACGCCGAGGCCGACGCGGAGGCGGACAGCGACGCCGACGACGCGGTGATGCTCTACTCCGACCAGATCATCCGCGGCATGGAACGGGCGGCGCGGCGGCACGGTTACGCGCTGCTGATCGCCGCCTCGCTGGAGGGCGGTCCCGAGAGCCTCGTCGCGAAGGTCGCGGGGCGGGTCGACGGTTTCGCCGTGCTGGCGCAGACCGTGCCGACCGAGGACCTCGAAGTGATATCGCGCCGGCTTCCGGTGGTGATGATCGCCGGCCCCCGCGAGATCGACCATCTCGACCACATCGTCGTCGCCAACGCCGACGGCGAGCGCGAACTGGCGCGCCACCTGATCGAGGACCACGGCCTGCGCAGACTCGCCTTCGTCGGCGGCGAGGCCGAGTCGCCGGACGCCGGGGCACGGTTCCTCGGCTTCCGGCAGGCGTGCCGCGACGCCGGACTCCCGGTGCCGGACGAACCCGATCTGCGGGCCGAGATGATGACGCAGGCCGAGGGCGCGCGGGCCGCGGAGGCGCTGCTCGACCGGCCCGGCGAACGGCCTCAGGGGGTGCTCTTCGCCAACGACCAGATGGCGGTGGGCGCGCTGCGCGCACTGGAGCGGCGCGGGGTGCGGGTGCCCGAGGACATCGCGGTGACCGGCTTCGACGGGATTCCGCTGAGCCGGATCGTCCGGCCGCCGCTGACGACCGTGCGCCAGCCGATCCGCCGGCTCGGCGAGCAGGCGGTGGAACTGCTGGTGCAGCGGCTGGGCAACAGCGGCGGCGAGCCGGTGTCGCTCACGCTTCCGGTGTCCCTGATCCGCCGCGCCAGCTGCGGCTGCGGCTGACGGGAACCGGCCCGGGCGGGCCGGCCCCGTACCGTCCCTCAGGCCCGGCGGCCCAGCCGCTCCCCGAAGAAGCGCTGCCGGGCCGCCCGGAGCTCCGCCGCCTCCGCCGCCGTGCCCTCGTACTCGAAGTGCCCCGCGTCCAGCACCTGCAGCTCGTGCTCACCGGCCAGTGCGTTGTGCACGGCGAACTGCCCCGGCGGCGGCACCGAGGGGTCGAAGAGCGCCGCGGCCACCAGCGTGGGCGTCTCCAGCCGCGTCGCGGCCGTGGCGGCGTCGAAGTACGGCAGCACCTCGGTGACCTCGGGGTGGCCGAGGCGGTACTCCCGCACCGCCTCCCCGCTGCCGATGCACGGCAGGGTGAGCCGGAGCGGGTGGTTGCCGAAGGTGGGCACCGTCAGCTGCCCGGCGCCGAAGCGGTCGTCCCAGGGCAGCGCCAGCGCGCCCAGCCCGCCGCCGAAGCTCTCCCCGAGGTACCCGAGTCCGGGGCCGCCCTCCCCCGGTGCCAGTTCCGGCACCAGTTCGCCCAGCGCCGACGCCGCGCACCACAGGTCCGCCACACAGTCGCCGATGACATACGTGTCGCGCGACTCGATGCCGTGCAGCACGTGCGCGGCGGACACGTCCGGGATGCCCGGGTGCAGTCCGCGCGACTTCATGCCCCGTACGCACGGCAGGATCGCCGCGGCCCGGGGCAGCGGCAGCGGCACGTCGGGGCCCGGCTCCTCCCGGCCGCCGTAGCCGTGTCCGATGACGAATCCGTACTCCGCCGGCCCCTCGACGGGCAGCGCCACCCAGCCGCCGAGCCGCACCCCGCCCACCGAGGTGAAGGTCACGCCGTGGATCCGCACCCCGTCGCGCTCCTCCTCCGGCGGCCCGAGCTCCGGCTCCGTGGCGACCTTGCGGGCCTCCGCGTAGCGGGCCTGCCAGAAGGTGTCGAAGTCGTCCGGAGCGGCGGGAGCGGGGACCTCCAGCAGGTCCTGGAGCGTGCGCCCGTACGTGGGATCGAAGGGGAAGTCGTGTTCGAACGAAGCCATGGCCCCGACCGTATCGGCCCCGTCCCCGGCGGTACAGGCCGATGATCATGGACCTCTCAGCGAAATCGGTCACATCATCCCCAATTTCGCAAACAACACACTTACCGTGCCAAGTTGAACATTCAGATGTCCAGCACGTTGCACGAGTGTGACCTAGCACCCTCTTGCGGATTCCTGAATCTCTGCCGCAGAGTGATGTATGCGCTTACAGGCAGCGCATACATCCGGATTGCTCGAGGAGGAGCCCTCCATGTCCCGCACCGCCAGAAACGCCTCGATCGGTATCGCAGTCACGGCTGCGCTCACACTCGGTCTCACCGCGTGCGGCAGCTCCGGTGGCGACGACGTCGCCGCGGACAAGAAGCAGACGCTCACTGTCTGGGCCATGGGGGCCGAGGGCGAGAAGCTCGCGGATGTGGCCAAGGTGTACGAGAAGGCCAACCCGAACATCACCGTCAAGGTGACCCCGGTCGGCTGGGACGTCGCCCACCAGAAGCTGGTCTCCGCGGCCGCCGCCGGCACGCTGCCGGACGTGGCGCAGATGGGCGGCAGCTACATGGGCGAGTTCGCCGAGCTCGGTGTGCTGGAGCCGGTCGACACCAAGACCTTCGACGAGAAGGACTTCTTCCGGTCCGGCTGGAAGCAGGGCGAGGTCGACGGCCAGGCGTACGGCGTGCCGTGGTACGTCGACACCCGCGTCCTCTACTACCGCACCGACCTGGCCGAGAAGGCCGGCATCACCAAGGCTCCGACCGACTGGAAGGAGATGCAGGACCTCGCCACGGCCTACCAGAAGAAGGCCGGGACCAAGTGGGGCCTGTCCATCCAGCCCAGCGGCCTGGACACGGTGCAGAACTTCTACTCGTTCCTGTACTCGGCCGGCGGCGAGATCGTCAACGACAAGGGCGAGGTCGTCATCGACAGCCCCGAGGCCGTCAAGGCGCTCAAGGAGTACGGCTCGTACTTCGACAAGGGCCTCTCCAACAAGTCCGTGCAGCCCGGTTACGACGTGGTGAAGGACTTCGGCAACGGCCGCGTCCCGATGTTCTTCGGCGGCCCCTGGCACGTCACCCTGCTGAACGAGGGCCAGCCGCAGCTCAAGGGCAAGTGGGCGGTGGCCAACGTGCCCGCCGACAAGTCCTCCGTCTCCATGGCCGGCGGCTCCTCCCTGGTGATCTCCAAGGACAGCGAGCACAAGGCCGCCGCCACCGAGTTCATCAAGTACCTGACGGACACCAAGGGCCAGGCCGACTGGTACAAGCGCACCAAGGACCTGCCGGCCAACACCTCCGCCTGGACCTCCGGCGATCTCGCCGACGACACCAACCTCCAGGTGTTCAAGAAGCAGATGGACACCGCCAAGTCGTCGCCGTCGCTGTCCAACTGGACGGAGATCACCGACAAGGTCGACCAGGCCATCGCCAAGGTCACCCAGGGCAAGGCGTCCGCCGAGGACGCGCTCAAGACGGCCCAGTCCCAAATCGAAGGCCTCGTGAAGTAGGAGTCATGCGCACCATGACCTCAAAGGCCGCGCAGACGGCCAAGGTGCAGGCCGGGCCGGGGGCCTCCGGGACCCCGGCCGCCGGGCCCGCGGGTCGCCGGGGCCGCAGGAAGTCGATGGGCGTGCAGAACGTGGCCGGCTGGCTGTTCTCCACCCCCTTCCTCGTCCTGTTCCTCGTCTTCATGGCGTTCCCGATCGTCGCCACGCTGGTGATGAGCTTCACCGACTTCGGGCTGCGCAATGTCACGCACCCGATGGACGCGAACTTCATCGGCTTCGAGAACTACGTCAACCTGTTCAGCGACGACAAGTTCCTCAAGTCGCTGTTCAACACGGCGTACTTCGTGGTGATCGGCGTACCGCTGACGATCTTCCTCGGGCTGGTCGTCGCCGTACTGCTGAACAACGGCATCGACCGGGCGCGGACCTTCTTCCGCGTCGGCTTCTACGCCCCGGTGGTCACGACCATCGTCGCGGTCGCCGTGGTGTGGCGGTTCGTACTCGACCCGAGCGACGGGCTCATCGCGGGGCTCTTCTCCGAAGTGGGCCTCACCTCGCCCGACTTCCTGGGCTCCGAGACGCTCGCCATGCCCTCGATGATCGCGATGGCGGTCTGGCGCAACCTCGGCACGGTCATGGTGCTCTTCATCGCGGGTCTGCAGGCCATCCCCACCGAGGTGCGGGAGGCCGCGCGGCTGGACGGGGCCGGTGCCTGGCAGGAGTTCAAGGGCATCACCGTGCCCCTGCTGCGGCCGACACTGCTCTACGCCACGGTGATCACGACCATCGGTTACCTCAATGTCTTCGAGGAGCCGTTCGTGATGACCCAGGGCGGTCCCTCGGACTCCACGCTCACCGTCTCGCTGAACATGTACCGCGAGGGCTTCAACTTCTTCCACATGGGCTATGCGAGTGCCATGGCGTATGTCCTCTTCGTAGTGATCATGGGCATCACGGTGCTGCAGCTCCGACTGCTGAAGGACAACACGAAATGAGCGCCACCAGTGCACCGGGCGCCGTCTCGACGGCGCCGTCGAAGAAGCCCGGGGACACGCGGCCGTCCGTGCCGAAGAAGGCCCGCAACCCGAAGCGCGTCCTGGTCTACGTCCTGCTGTCGGCCGGCCTGCTGATCATGTCGGCGCCGTTCCTGTGGATGGCGATCTCCGCCTTCAAGACGCAACAGGACCTGACGGCCAGCCCGCCCGTGTGGATCCCGACCGAGTGGACCCTGGAGAACTTCCGGGAGCTGCTCGACAAGCTCGATCTGCCGCTGTACTTCATGAACTCGGTGATCGTGGCGGTGCTCGTCACCGTCTCGAACCTGGTGTTCTGCTCGATGCTCGGGTACGCCCTGGCCAAGCTGAACTTCGCCGGCCGCAACAAGATCTTCGGCCTGGTGCTCGGCGCCCTGATGGTGCCCGGCAACCTGATGCTGCTGCCGCTGTTCGTGCTGATGAGCAAGTTGCAGCTGATCGACTCGTACGCCGGTCTGGTGCTGCCGTTCGCCGCCGGAGCCTTCGGGGTCTTCCTGATGCGGCAGTTCATGCAGTCGATCCCGGACGAGCTGCTGGAGGCGGCCCGGATGGACGGTGCCGGTGAGTGGTACATCTTCTGGCGCATCGTGATGCCGCTGGTGAAGCCCGCTCTGGCGACGCTGTCGATCTTCACCTTCCTGGGTTCCTGGAACAACTTCGTCTGGCCGCTCATCGCGACCAACGACCCCGACAAGTACACCCTGCCGGTCGCGCTGGCCACCTTCGCCACCGACCCCAACAAGGCGGGCGGCTCCAACGGCATGCTGATGGCCGGCTCCCTGCTGGTCGTCCTGCCCGTCGTGGTCCTGTTCATCGCGCTCCAGCGGCACTTCACCCAGGGCATCGCCACGGCCGGCATGAAGTAGGCCGGCCGGGCCCCGGCCCGCCCCCGCGGGCCCACCGAAACGTACGAGGCCACGGCCCCACCCCCGTCGGCCACACCCCTTCATCACCAGAGAGACGGTTTGCGATGACGCACACCCAGGTCCCGTTCCCCGAAGGCTTCCTGTGGGGCGCCTCCACGGCCGCCCACCAGATCGAGGGCAACAACATCAACAGCGACTGGTGGGTCAAGGAGCACGCCGCGGGCACCCACATCCAGGAGCCCAGCCTGGACGCCTGCGACAGCTACCACCGCTGGCACGAGGACATGGACGTGCTGGCCGGTCTGGGCTTCACCGACTACCGGTTCTCCATCGAGTGGGCGCGCATCGAGCCGGTCGAGGGCACGTTCTCCCGGGCCGAGATCGCCCACTACCGCCGCATGGTCGAGGGCGCCGTCGAGCGCGGCCTGCGCCCCATGATCACCCTGCACCACTTCACCGTGCCGCAGTGGTTCGAGGCGCGCGGCGGCTGGACCGCCGAGGGCGCGACCGAGCTCTTCGCCCGCTACGTCGCGGCCTGCGCGCCGGTGATCGCCGAGGGCGTCAGCCACGTCTGCACCATCAACGAGCCGAACATGATCGCCGTGATGGCCGGCCAGGCCAAGCGGGGCGACAACAGCTTCCCGCCCGCCGGGCTGCCGACCCCCGACGACGAGACCACCGAGGCCGTCATCGCCGCGCACCACGCGGCCGTCGAGCAGGTCCGCGCGATCGACCCGGACATCAAGGTCGGCTGGACCATCGCCAACCAGGTCTACCAGGCCCTGCCCGGCGCCGAGGAGGTCACCGCCGCCTACCGTCACCCCCGCGAGGACGTCTTCATCGAGGCCGCCCGCGGCGACGACTGGATCGGTGTGCAGTCCTACACCCGGACCAAGATCGGCACCGACGGCCCGATACCCACCGCCGAGGGCGTCGAGCGCACCCTCACGCAGTGGGAGTACTACCCCTCCGCGGTCGGCTACGCGCTGCGTCACACCGCCGAGGTGCTGGGCAACGGCATCCCGCTGATCGTGACCGAGAACGGCATCGCGACCGACGACGACAGCCGCCGCGTCGACTACTACACCGGCGCCCTGAACGAGGTCGCCTCCGCGATCCAGGACGGCCTGAACGTCCAGGGCTACCTGGCCTGGAGCGCGCTCGACAACTACGAGTGGGGCTCCTACAAGCCCACCTTCGGCCTGATCGGCTGGGACCCGGAGACCTTCGAGCGCCTGCCCAAGCCGTCCGCCGTCTGGCTGGGCGAGATGGGCCGCACGCGCGCACTGCCGCGCATCGCCGGCTGACCCCGGCACCCCGGGCCGAACGACTTCGGCTCCCCCGGACCGGGAGCAACCTGACAGCTCCCGCCCGTACGGGAACCGGCGACACCTGACGGACGCCGGTTCCCGTACAGCAGGGTCCTTCGACCCTGTGCCCGCGTACGGCGCCGCTCGTGTCCTGCCCTGCTCACGAGCGGCGGCGCACGCCGGTGCCGTACACGGCACGGCGCCCCGCGCCCACGAATCACGACCGACGAACGAAATCCGCCCACCGCCCACAGCCGGTGGCTCTTCTTCGAGGGGTTCTGATGGACCGTCGTACGTTTCTCACCGCAGCGGGGACAGGGGCCGCCGCCCTGTCGCTCGGCCCCGTGGCCGCGCCCCCGGCGGGCGCCGCGCAGCCCGCGCGCGGCTCGCACGCCCCGCTGCTCCTGCGCTGGTTCCGCGACACGTATCGCTCGATCGAGGCCATGACGACCGACTTCGGTCTCGCCGTCGACAAGATCGACGTCAGCGGGCCCGGCACCCCCGTGCAGTCGCGTCAGACCTCCCCCACCAACATCGGCTGCGGCCTCTGGTCGACCGTGGCCGCCGCCGGGCTCGGGGTGATCGACGACGACACGATGCGCCGACGGCTGGAGCACACCGTGCGGGCCGTCGAGAAGCTGGAGCGCCACCACGGCTTCTGGCTCAACTGGTACGACGCGCACGACGGTTCGGTCCTCACCCAGTGGCCCGGCACCGGCGACCCGGTCCGCCCGTTCCTCTCCTCCGTCGACAACGCCTGGCTGATCACCGGCCTGCGCATCGCCGCCGACGCCGCGCCCGCCCTGCGCCCCCGCGTCGCCCGGATCCTGGCCACCGCCGACTGGTCGTACTACTACACGCCGTACGACCCGGCCGACCCGGTCGCCGGCCCCGGACAGCTGCGCGGCGGCTTCTGGCCCGACACCGAGGAGCCCACCGGCCACCACTACGGCGCGCTCAACACCGAGCCGCGCATGGCCAGTTACCTGGGCATCGCGGACGGCTCGCTGCCCGCCGACCACTACTGGCACCTGCTGCGCACGATGCTCCCGGAGCACGAGCAGGAGCAGCACCCGCAGGGCAGCTACGTCGCCATGGACGGCGTACGGGTCTGGCAGGGGCACTACACCCACCGCGGCCGGAAGATCGTGCCCAGCTGGGGCGGTTCGATGTTCGAGGCCCTGATGGTGCCGCTGTTCGTGCCGGAGGCGGAGTGGTCGCCGAGGTCCTGGGGCCTCACGCACCACCGCTACGTCCGCAGCCAGATCGAGCACGGCATGGCGGAGGCGGGGTACGGGTACTGGGGCTTCTCCCCCGCCAACATCCCCGAGGGCGGCTACCAGGAGTACGGCGTCGACGCGATCGGGATGCAGGTCGACGGCTACGCCTCCAACACCGACCGCACGTACACGAAGGACGGCGAACCGCTGCCGCCCGCCTCGGCGTTCACCAACGGTGTGGTCACCCCGCACGCCTCCTTCCTCGCCCTGCCCTACGCCCCGGACGAGGCGATCGCCAACCTGCGCGCGCTCGACCGCGACTTCGGCGCCTACCACGCAGGGTACGGCTTCCGGGACTCCGTCAACGTCGGCACCGGGCGGGTCAGCGACTATCTGCTCGCGCTCGACCAGGGCATGATCGCCGCGGCGCTGGCCCAGGCGATCCGCCCCGGCCTGCTCCAGCGGCCGTTCCGGACCGGTGGATTCCGGTCGAAGGTGCGACCGCTGCTCGCCAAGGAGCGGTTCTCCATCTGAACCGCCTCGAAGCGTGGTGGCGTACCGGTCCGGGGCGGAGCGCTCGGGGCCCGGCCCCGGCCCGGTACGCCACCGCTCAGTTCCAGCCCGCGCGGTACGCCGCCCAGTCGCCGTCCCGCGCGGCGAAGTCGACGTAGAGCGCGACCCCGAACCGTTCGCGGCCGCGGTCCGTGCGCCCCAGTCCCAGCCGGGTGCCGCGGACCGCGGCCGCGACCGTCTCGGCCGACTCGTGGTGTCCGAGGTCGTTCTCGTGGAAGAACGGCAGCCCCATCAGCAGATCGGTGTCCTTCGGCGTCACTTCGAGGGCGAGCGCCGTCTGGTGGGCGACATAGCCGCCGAACATCCCCTCCAGGGGCATCCAGGTGTCGTACGACATGACGGCGATCTGGTCGACCCGGCGCGCGACCTGGCCGAAGAACTTCTGCGACCACCACTTCTCGCTGCCGCCGCTGACCACGCCGAGCACCCGGTGCGCCGCGGGCAGCGGGTCGATCTGGTGGGCGGCGACCGACAGTCGCGCCCCGCGCGCCCCGGTGAGCGCGCCGAGGTCGTCGAGGAGCGAGAGGTAGTGGCGGTCGCCGGAGTGCAGCGGCTCCAGGTCGAAATGGACGCCGTCGAACCCGGCGTCCAGGATCTGCCGGGCCGAGGCGACCACGGCGGTGCGGGACGCGGCCCGCTCCAGGCGCAGCCCGTCGGGCCCCTCGGTGGCGAGTACGTCGCCGAGCCAGGCCTGGACCCGGATGCCGGGCAGGGTGCGGTGCACGGCGGCGATCAGCCACCGGGCCCTCGGGCAGGCCGTGACGGGCAGGGTGCCGTCGTGCTCCAGCGGACCGGCGTGGACGTACAGGTCCTTGATCCCGGTGCCCTCGATCCGGGCGGCGAAGGCGGCGAGGTCGGCGTCGTCCTTGCGTCCGTCGACCCAGGCGTGGCCGAGCCAGATGGCGTCACGGCCCCGGGTGCGGGTGCCGTCGCCGGGGTCGCCGGAGTAGTTGAGCCGCAGGGCGACGCCCGCGGTGAGGACCGGCACCACGATCAGTAGGACGGCTGCCAGCCCGATGCGTCTCGGCCAGGTCCACCGGAACCGGGCCGCCCGTCCCCGTATCGCCCCGGCCATGCGCCCGATCCCTGTGAACACGTCCGTCTCCCCCTGTGTGCCGGTGTGCCGCGGGGCCTGTCCGCCCCTGATCCGCGGGACGGGCCCCGGCCGTACGAGGGCATCATGGCGCACCGCCCGGAGGGCGACGGCGGGCCGGGTCGCCGGGTCGCGGGTCACGGAGGGTGGACATAGCCTCACAAAGGTGATTCCGCTCGTGAGCCGTACCCGGATATCCGCACCGGGCCGGGCCCTTCTCGCCGCGCTGCTGGCGGTGTGCTGGCTCGCCCTTCCCGCGGCGCAGGCCGCTCGCGCCGACGGTCCCGTCACGCTGTCCCGGGACGGGCAGATCACCGACAAGGTGGGGGCGCTCGGCGACCGCAGGGACCAGGTGCGCGCCGCACTCGACCGGCTGTACGAGCAGCGCCGCGTCCAGCTCTTCGTCGTGTACGTGCGGGACTTCTCCGGGCGGTCCGCGCAGAGCTGGGCCGATGCGACGGCCGACCGCAACGGCCTCGGCCGCGACGACGCCCTGCTCGCCGTCGCCACCCACGACCGGCAGTACGCGTACACGGTCGAGCAGGGCTCCCGGCTCACCGACGCACAGCTGGCCGACGTGGCGCGCACGGCGATCGAGCCCGCGCTCCGGGAGAACGACTGGGCCGGTGCGGCGATCGGCGCGGCGGACGGCTACTCGGCCGTGCTGGCCGGCAAGGCCGTGCCCACCCCGGCCGTCACCCCCGGGGTCGCCGATCCCGGAAGCGGCGGCTCCGGCGGGGCGAGCACCACGGACCTGATCCTTCCGGTGGTCGTCGTGGTCGGGGCGGCAGCGGCGGCCGGCTACGCGTACACCCGGCGCAGGCGGCGCGCCACGACCCGTACCACGCCCGGCGCGACGGGCTGGGGCCCCGCTTCCGCCGGGCCGGGCGGCTCGCCCGCGCCGACTCCGCTGCCCGAGCTGGACGCCCGCGCGAAGGAGGCGCTGGTGGAGACGGACGACGCGGTCCGCACCAGCGAGGAGGAACTGGGTTTCGCCACCGCCCAGTTCGGCGAGGAGGCAGCGGTCCCCTTCACGGATGCCGTCGGATACGCGAAGGGCGAGCTGACGGCCGCGTTCCGGCTGCGCCAGCAGTTGGACGACGCCTTTCCCGAGGACGACGCGACCAGGCGCCGGATGCTCGACGAGATCATCGGCCGCTGCACGGACGCGGGCTCCCGCCTGGACGCCGTGTCCGGGGACTTCGACCGGCTGCGCGCCCTGGAGCGCGACGCCCCGCAGGCCCTGGCCACCGCCGAGGCGGCGTTCCGGGCGCTCGCCGGACGGGTCGCGGCGGCCGAGGCGGCCCTGGCCACGATGCGCGAGGAATACGCGGAGTCGGCCTTCGCCGCGGTCGCCGGTGACATCGAACAGGCGAAGGACCGGCTCGTCTTCGCCACGTCGAGCCTCAACCGGGGCCGGCAGTCGGTGGACAGCACCAGCAATTCCGCGGCGGCGGTGTACATCCGGGCCGCCGAGGGCGCCGTCGACCAGGCGACCACCCTCGTCGACGCGGTGGAGCGGCGGAGCCGGGAACTCGCGGAGGCGGCGGGGCGGCTGCCCGCCGCCCTCACCGGGACGGAGACCGATCTGGCCGAGGCGGGCGGGCTGCTCGAAGGCACCGGGGAGGGTGCCCCGACCGCGGATCTGCGGGGCCGGATCGCCCGCGCGCGCTCGGTGCTCGGCGATGTGCGGGCCAAGATGCGGGCCGGTCCGTACGACCCGATCGACGCGCTGCGCCGGGTGGAGGAGGCGGACGCGGCGCTCGACGCGGCGCTGGCCGGCGTCCGCGAGCGGGAAGCGGGCGACCGGCGGGCGCTCTCCCTCCTGGACGGGGCGGTGCTCACCGCGCGTTCGGCGATCTCCGCCGCGGCCGACCACATCACCACGAACCGGGGGGCGGTGGGCAGCCAGGCCCGGACCCGTCTGGCGGAGGCCCAGCGGCGGCTGGAGCGGTCCCGCGAACTGGCCGGGGCGGGGGATCCGCAGGGCGCGCTGGCCGAGGCGCAGCAGGCGGACTCGCTGGCCGGCCAGGCCCGGAGCCTGGCCGAACAGGATGTGCGCGCGTACGGGAACCGGAACGGTCCGGGCGGTGCGCGGGGTACGGGCGGCGGGGTCGGCGGCGCGGTGCTCGGCGGCATCATCCTCGGCGGCCTCCTGGGCGGCGGGGGCGGGCGCGGCGGCAGCGTTCACGGCGGAGGCTACGGCGGCGGGGGGCACGGAGGGGCTGCCGGACCCGGCAGCTTCGGCGGCGGAGGCACGCGCGGCCGGCGCGGTGGCGGCGGCCGCTTCTGAACTGCCGGTTCGGGCACCGGCCCAAGGCTTCGTCCACAGGCAACGCATACGGAGATCCACCCGGAGAACCGCACTCGTACAAGGAGAGGTCCATGACCAAGCAGACCGTTCTCGGCCGTGTCACCCAGCTGGCGAAGGCCAACATCAACGCACTGCTCGATCAGGCCGAGGATCCGCAGAAGATGCTGGACCAGCTGATCCGCGACTACACGGCCAACATCTCGGAGGCCGAGCAGGCGATCGCCGCGACCATCGGCAATCTGCGGCTGATGGAACAGGACCACCGGGAGGACGTGGAGGCGGCCGCGGAGTGGGGCGGCAAGGCGCTCGCCGCGAGCCGCAAGGCCGACGAGTTGCGGGCGGCCGGGTCGGGTGCGGAGGCGGACAGGTTCGACAACCTGGCCAAGGTCGCGCTCGGCCGTCAGCTCCGGTCGGAGAAGGAGGCGAGTACGGCGGAGCCGGTCATCGCCGCGCAGACCGAGGTGGTGGACCGGCTCAAGTCCGGTCTGGACCAGATGAAGGCCAAGCTGTCGGAGCTGAAGTCCAAGCGCGACGAGCTGGTGGCACGCGCCAGGTCCGCCGAGGCCCAGAACCGGATGATGGACTCCGTCAAGAGCATCGACGTGCTCGACCCGACCAGTGAGCTCAGCCGGTTCGAGGACAAGGTGCGGCGCGAGGAGGCGAGGGCGCTGGGCAAGCAGGAGCTGGCCGCGTCGTCCCTGGACGCCCAGTTCGAGCAGCTGGACAGCCTGGGCGACAGCGCCGAGGTCGATGCCCGGCTGGCGGCGCTGAAGTCGGCTCCGTGACCGCTGCCGGACGGG
This sequence comes from Streptomyces sp. NPDC002403, assembly GCF_053593015.1. Lineage (NCBI taxonomy): Bacteria > Bacillati > Actinomycetota > Actinomycetes > Kitasatosporales > Streptomycetaceae > Streptomyces > Streptomyces sp. NPDC002403. The sequence continues at coordinate 51,981 of NZ_JBSFBQ010000039.1, forward strand.
CCCCGGCGGCCCGCTCAGTACATGCTCAGCAGCTGCTCGACCGTGAGTTCCGCGGCGGGCTCCCCGTCGGGGAGGGCCAGTTCGAACCAGACGGTCTTGCCGCGCGGCGTGCGCCGCGACCCCCAGGCCACGCTCAGCAGCCCGACCAGCTGGAGTCCGCGCCCGCCCTCGTCGGTGTCGCGGGCCCGCCGCCGCCGGGGCTGGACGAGTCCGGAGTCCCACACCTCGCACACCAGGGTACGGTCGCGCAGCAGCCTGAGCCGGATCTCGCCCTCCCCGTACCGCAGGGCGTTGGTGACCAGCTCGCTGACCAGTAGTTCGGTGGTGTCCACCAGGTCGTCCAGGCCCCAGGCGAGCAGCCGGCCACGGGCCAGTTCGCGGGCGCGGCCGACGGAGCGGGGTTCGCGGGGCAGCCGCCAGTCGCCGACCGCGTCGGCCGGCAGTCCCTGGATACGGGCCACCAGCAGGGCGATGTCGTCCTCGCCGTGCCGGGTGTCGAGGGTCGTCAGCACGTGGTCGCAGAGGTCCTCGACCGGCCGGTGCGGATTGGCGAGCGCTCCGCGCAGGGCGCCGAGCCCCTCGTCGAGCGGGTGGTCGCGGGACTCGACGAGCCCGTCCGTGTAGAGGGCGAGCACGGAGCCCTCCTTCAGCTCCACCTCGACCTCCTCGAAGGGTTCGCCGCCGACGCCGAGCGGCATTCCGGGCGGGACGTCGAGCAGCAGAGGGGCCTCGCCGGGTTCGGCCACGGCGGGCGGGAGGTGGCCCGCGTTGGCGAAGGTGCACCGCCGGGTGACCGGGTCGTAGACCGCGTACACACAGGTCGCCAGGTAGACCTCGGAGAGGTCCGCCTCGCGGGACTTGTGGGCGGCCCGCGAGGGCCACTGGGCGCCGCCGCCGGAGGCGTTGCCCCCGCCGGGGGTGCCGAGTCCGCGGGCGACCTCGTCGAGCGCGGAGAGCACCTCGGCGGGTTCCAGGTCCAGGAGGGCCAGGGTCCGTACGGCGGTGCGGAGTTCTCCCATGGCGACGGCGGCCCGCAGCCCGCGGCCCATCACGTCGCCGACGACGAGGGCGGTGCGGTGGCCGGGGAGTTCGATCACGTCGAACCAGTCGCCGCCCACTTCGGTGGCCGTGTTGCCGGGGAGGTAGCGGCAGGCGATGTCGAGGCCCGCGGCGACGGGGTCGCCGGGCGGCAGGAGGCTGCGCTGGAGGATCAGCGCCCGCTCGTGCTCGCGCCGGTAGAGGCGGGCGTTGTCGATGCAGACCGCGGCGCGCGCGGCGAGCTCGGTGGCCAGGGCCCGGTCCCGCTCGCCGAAGGGCTCGCTGCCCTTCGTACGGGAGAACTGCACGAGGCCGACCACCGTGTCGTGGGCGACCATCGGCACGGCGAGCGTGGACTGGACGAAGCCCCGGTCGTCGCCGGGCACGTCCTCGACGTGGCCGGTGCGCAGGGCGATGGCGCACGGCGAGTTGAACGGGAAGCGGTGTACGGAGCCGAGCTCGGGCTGGCCGGTGTCCGCGGCGATGTCGGGCAGGGCGTCCGAGACCGCGCTGGCCAGGGCGACGCGACGCAGTTCGGCGGAGGTGCCGACGGATTCCTGACGGAGTGAATCCCAGCTTCCGGGCGGTGCGTCGTCGCCGGTGAGCAGCCCCTGGTAGAGGTCGACGGAGGCGAGGTCGCAGAAGCCGGGCACGGCGACGTCGAGGAGTTCGCGGGCGGTGGTCTCCAGGTCGAGGGAGTTGCCGATGCGGGCGCTGGCCTCGTTGAGCAGGGCGAGGTTGCGTCGGGCGCTGGCGGCCTCGCGGGCGGCGATGTGCCTCCGGGTGACGTCGGTGGCCAGTCCGGCGACGCCGATGGGGCGGCCGGAGCCGCTGTGCACGCGGTAGAGGTTCATGGACCAGTGGCGGCTGCCGGGTTCGCCGGGTGCGGTGCCGATGATCTGGAGGTCGGTGACGGAGGTCCCGGTCTCCAGGACGCGTTCGATGGTGGCGGTGAGCCGGTCGGCCTCGGGTCCGGCGAGGTAGTCCTCGACCGTGCGTCCGCGGTGGTCCTCGGCCCGGCCGCCGAAGACGGAGGCGAAGCGCTGGTTGGCGCGGATGACCGAGAGGTCCGTACCGAACAGCACGAAGCCGAAGGGAGATTGGCCGAATATGGCCTGTGAGGCGGCGAGGTCCGTCTCGATGTGGCGCAGGGCCCGGACGTCCACGACGATGCAGACCGCGGCCCGTTCGCCGCTCGCCGTCCCGCTCGGCATCACATAGATCTCGGCGAGCCCGCGCATGCCGTCCTCGCCCGGTATCCGGAAGGGGACGAGGCCCGTCCACTCCTTGCCGTCGAGGATCTCGCCGACTCTGCGGCGGCCGTCGGTGCGCAGTTCGGCGGGCATGAACGCCTCGACCGGGTCCAGGCCCACCGCTCTGTCCGCGGCAATGCCGAAGAGGCCGGCGGCCCGGCGGCTCCACTGCTCGATCAGGCCATCGGGGCCGATCGAGAAGGAGGCGACCCTGATGTAGTCGTAGATCGAGCCAGGTGGGCTGCTCTGCCACACGATCTCGCCCGCTGTCCCAGGTATTTCGCTCACGCGACCGTCCCCTCCAGCTCACACACCGGACCGGTCCTGCCCGCAGTATTCAGCACTCCGGCCCCAACCGACACGGCGTTCACGATCACAGCACGGTCTCAGTCCCTTTCAGCCAGCTTCTGGCCGACCCCTGGTGATCGCTGTCCGTCCCACCCCACTCCTAACCAGGCAGGGCCAGCTCGAACCACACGGTCTTGCCGGTCTTTCCCCGTCTGGTCCCCCAGCGGCGGGCGGAACACGCCACCAGCTGCAGCCCTCTGCCGCCTTCGTCCTCGGGACCGGCCATGCGTTCGGTGGGCGGATCCGGAAGCGGATCGGAGACTTCCACGAGCAGTCCGGGGTGCACCGCGGGGCCGTCGCCATTGGGATGAGGACGCACCAGACGTACGCCGATGGGGCCCGATGTATACCGCATCGAGTTGGTCACCAACTCGCTGACCAGCAGAACTGTCACATCCCCGAGAACCGCGTCGAGCCCCCAGGCGCTCAACGCCTCATGGACGGCATGCCGCGCGGATCGCACGGCGCCCGGCACAGCCGGAAAGGTCCACTCGGCGCAGTCGCCTTCACTGTCGATCACGCCGATCACTTCCCAGGGCCGGCAGCGGGGAACACTCGTTCACAACGGTTATTCAGCACATACCCGATATTCCGGGTGAACTACCGCCAGGATCGACACGTGGGGCGTACGGGTGTACGGCCGCGCACACGAACAGATGTGCATCAGAAGAAGGGGCGCACGAGCCGAACGGCACGCGCCGCCACCACGGCGTTTGCCCCGCTCAACCACCTCCCCGGCGCCCCGCCGCGCGCCGGTGCTCCGGCAGTGCCGCACGGACGGCCGAACCGGCTCCGAAGTCGCTTCGGGCCGTGAGCAGTTGAGGTACGCATGACGGCCACGCGACGAGAGCCGGCGACCGGGCGGATCACCGGCGACCGGCGGCGCCACCGGTGAAGTGCCCCGGCCCCCGGGTCACTTGGCGGCGGAAGTCACGGCCGGAACCGGCTCAGACCAGCGCGCCCGCGGCCTTGAGGTCGTCGAAGAGCAACTGGTCGACCGGCGGGACGAGCGGCCGGTCGGCGTAGGAGAACCACGCCATCTCCTCGATCTCGCTGCTGACGGCCAGCGTCCCGCGGTACTCACCGGCGTAGCAGCTCATGCGCACGACCACGCCGTCCGGATGGCCGTGCGCCTGCGCCTCGTACGTACCCATGTGGGAGACGGTCGCCGGGAGGATGGCCACGGCGAGCTCCTCCTCGACCTCGCGCAGCAGGGTCTGCAGGTCGGTCTCCGCGCCCTCCCGCTTGCCGCCCGGGATGTAGAAGACGTCCTTGCCCCGTGGCCGCGCGCAGAGGATCCTGCCGTTCTCCACCCGCACCCATGCCACCGTGTCGATCAGGACCGACATCATTCCGCCTTCGTTCATGTGCAACCCGGACGGACAGGACCTTAGCGGGGCGGGGCGACCGGCCCGGCGGACGCACCCCCGGTCACGCGCCGGCGCGCGACCGCCGCCCCCGCCGCACTCCTCGTCGCCGCGCTACGGCCGGGTGCTCCGCCCGGCCTGCTCCACCCAGTAGAGCTGCTTGTGTCCGTGCTCATCGAGCTTGTCGGCGATCTTCTGGGCCTCGCCCTGCGTGGCGTACCTGCCGACGCGGTAGCGATTGCCGTTGTCGTCCTGCCTTATCACCAGCCACGGAAGAGCGGCCGCACTGTCGCTCATCGTGTCCCTCCCCAGCATCGCGCCCCTCCCTCGAACGTCGTGCACGTGACTAAAGATCCCCAGGAAACCGCAGTACGCATATGCCCGAGCGTACGCCTGACCTTCACTCAACGGATACGTAATTACACAAAGAGATACCGATCCGGTCGACAAGAAGGGGCGCATCCGACTGGATGCGCCCCCTGCGCCCGTGGCGCCGCTGCCGCTGCCCCGCGTCCGGCGCCGCCGCACGCGTCATCGCGCCGGACCGGGCCGGGCCCACCGCCTCCGCCGCCCGCCGTCACCCGCCCCTCGCCCGGTGTGCGACTGCGGACCGGACAACAGGAGCGGGACATGACAACCTCATACAGTCGGTGACCGCCCGTCGGTCACGGGAACCGGCCGGGCGTCGACGCGACATCACCCCCGCCGGACGGTGCTCCCCGCATGCCGGTCACCGGACCGGGAGGTGATAGGCGACCCGGAAGCGGTCGGCGGGCACCACCACGTCCGCCGTCTCGACCGGGCGGCCCGAGGCGTAGTACGTCCGCTCGATCACCATCACCACATGCCCCGGCACACCGCCGAGCGCCAGGAGCTCCTCCGCCAGCCCCGGGCGCGCGCCGACCTGCTCGGCCACGTTGTCCACGACGACGTCGATCGCGGCCATCCGCTCGACCACCCCACAGCCACCCAGCGGGCCCTCCTCCGGCAGCATCACCGGCGTACGCCCCGTCACGGCGAGCGGTTCCCAGGAGGTGGAGAGCATCATCGGCTCCCCGGCCTCGCGGAAGGTGTACCCCGTGCGCATCACCCGGTCGCCGGGCTCGATGCCCAGGCGCTCGGCGATCTCCGCGCTCGCCCCCTCCTGTTCGCTGCGGGACTCCCATGTCCCGTGCACCCCCTCCGCCGTCTGCTCCTGGCGGAACGGACTGGCGCCGGCCGCGGACCGGTAACCGGAGCGGGCGATCCGCCGCGGGACCGGGCGCTCGCGCACATAGGTACCGGAGCCCGAGCGCCCCTCCACCAGGCCCTCGGCCATCAGCACCTTCCGCGCCTCCAGCGCGACGGTGTCCGAGACTCCGTACTCCTCGCGGATACGGGCCTGCGAAGGCAGGCGCGTATGCGGCGGCAGCGAACCGTTGACGATCTTCTCTCTCAGATCGCTTGCAACGCGCAGATACGCGGGCTGCTCACCGAAAGTCACAGGCCACTCCCAACAGGTTGACAGTCTGCAACAGCCTGACAACCGTCGGTTGTGTACCGCAAGCACAGGCCAAAGATTCACCCGAAGTGATGATTCGTCCTGCCCCCATGCATATCCGGCCATCGGCCACCAGAGGGATCTCAGCCCTTCTCACGTGCCGCCCCCTCCCCCGGTTCACCGCGACCGTTCTTCCCTCCCGCACGGAAGCGGGGCGGCCGCCGCAGCAGCTGCCCCGCCCGTTCTCGGCCGTCCCGCCCGTTCAGGACGTCACGGACGCGATGTCATCGGAACCGCGTGATCGGAACCCGCTCATCAGAACTGCAGGCCCCAGGAGTTGAGCTTCCCGGTGTCCGCCGACGCGTTGTCGCCGACCCGCAGCTTCCAGGTGCCGTTGGCCACCTCCGACGAGGCGTTCACCGTGTAGGTGGTGATCACGTCGTCGGCGCTGCCGCCGCTCCCGTACGCCTTCAGGTTGTAGACCGAACCGTCGGGCGCGACCAGGTCGATCCTCAGGTCACCGCTGTAGGTGTGCGTGATGTTCACGGGCACGCTCAGCGCGGCCGGCGCGTTGCCGGTGACACCCGTGACGGTGATCGGCGACTCGACGGTGGAGTTGTCGGCGATGGTGTGGCTCGTCGTGCTCTCGAACTTCTTGCCGCCCGGCGGGGTGGTGGAGCCGCTGCCGACGTTGAGCAGGCGGTTCGGCGAGCCCGTGCCCGGGTTGGTCACCACTCCGGTGCTGGCCGCGGCGACCAGTCCGGCAGAGACCTGGGCCGGGCTCTCGCTCGGGTGGTCGGCCAGGTAGAGGGCCGCGGCGCCGGCCACGTGCGGGGTCGCCATCGACGTACCGGAGATCGTGTTGATGGCGCTGTCACCGGTGTTCCAGGCCGAGGTGATCGACGAGCCGGGGCCGAAGATGTCCACCACGCTGCCGTAGTTGGAGAAGCTGGAGCGGGCGTCGGTGCTGGTGGTGGAGCCGACCGTGATGGCTTCGGTGACCCGCGCCGGGGACTTCGTGGAGGCGTCGGTGGACTCGTTGCCCGCGGCGACGGCGTAGGTGATGCCGGACGCGATGGACTTGCGCACCGCGGCGTCGAGCACCGAGTCCGCCCCGCCGCCCAGGCTCATGTTGGCCACCGCGGGCTTGACGGCGTTCGCCGTCACCCAGTCGATGCCCGCGACGACCTGCGCGGTCGTGCCGGAGCCGCTGTCGTCGAGGACCCGGACGGCGACGATCTTCGCCTTCTTGGCCACCCCGTACGCCGAGCCGGCGACGGTGCCCGCCACATGGGTCCCGTGGCCGTAGCCGTCCTGCGCGGTGTTGTCGTTGTCGATGGCGTCGTAGCCGTACGAGGCCCGGCCGCCGAAGTCGCTGTGGGTGATCCGCACACCGGTGTCGATGATGTACGCGGTGACGCCCTCACCACCGTTGTCCGGATAGGTGTAACTCTGGTTCAGCGGAAGGGACTTCTGGTCGATCCGGTCGAGTCCCCAGGAGGGCGGCGAGGGCTGGGTGCCGGTGACGCGGAAGGTCCGGTTCTGCACCACGGACTCGACGGCCGGGTCGGCGGCGAACTTCTTCGCCCGGCTCTCCGAGAGCTCCACCGCGTAGCCGTTGACGGCCGCGCGGTAGGTCTTCTTGATCTTGGCGCCGTACTCCTCGGCGAGCGCCCTGCCCTTCGCGGAACCCGCGTCGGCCGCCGACTCGTCGAGCGTGACGATGTAGCTGCCGCTGATGGTGCCCGGGGCGCCCGCGTTCTGGATCCGGCCTTCCGCCGCCTGCCCGGACGCCGAGGCGGGGAACACCGCGGCACCGGAGAGCACGAGGGCCGCTCCGGCTATGACACTCGCCGCGGCCAGTCTTCGGCGTGCATGGGGGGCGTGACGCGTCACTGACATGTGGGGGGCCTCCTCGATTGCGGTGCTCTGGTGGGGGGGTTGCACGTGCCGCCGGGACGGAGCAAAAACGAAAAGGCATGGTCATGACAAATGCGTGTTGCCGATTCCGCGCTGCCCACGCCCCTGCCGACAGCGAAAGATTGACCGATTCTTGGGAATCGCACAAGGGTGCGCTGGGCTCTGCAATACCTTCGCCATGGGGCGGCCACACGCCTGACATGCTGACGGGCATGCCCGCATACATCTGCCCGCAGGACGGCACCCGCGCCGACACCACCGCTCTCACCTGGTGCTGCCCGGTCTGCCGCGGCCCCTGGGACCTCGCGTTCGAGGCCGCCGGCCCGCTCTCGCTCGACTCCCTGGCCGGGCGGGTCAATTCACTGTGGCGTTACGAGGAGGCGCTGCCCCTCTCCGCGCCCACGACCACGCTCGGCGAGGGCCGCACCCCGCTCGTCCCGCTCACCGGCACGGTCTCGGCCAAGCTCGACTTCCTCATGCCGACGCTCTCCTTCAAGGACCGCGGCGCGGTGATGCTCGCCGAACTGGCCCGCCGTCTGTCGCCCGAACGCGTCGTCGCGGACAGCAGCGGCAACGCCGGCACGGCCGTCGCGGCGTACTGCGCCCGTGCCTCACTGCCCTGCACGGTGTACGTCCCCGAGGGCACGTCCCCGAAGAAGACCGAGCAGATCCGGGCCCACGGCGCCCGCCTGGAGATCGTCCCCGGCGACCGCGAGGCCACCGCGGCCGCCGCCCGCGGCGCCGCCGACGTCCCCGGCACCTTCTACGCCTCGCACGTCTTCAACCCGTACTTCCTGCACGGCACGAAGACCTATGTGTACGAGCTGTGGGAGGACCTCGGCGGCCGTCTCCCGGACGCCATCGCGGTACCGGTCGGCAACGGCACCCTGCTGCTCGGCGCGGCCCTGGCCACCGCCGAACTGCACGCCCAGGGACTGATCGGCCGGCGTCCGGCGCTGATCGCCGTGCAGGCCGAGGCCGTCTCCCCGCTGGCCGCCGCCTTCCGCGCGGGCGCCGACGATCTGTCCGACGCGCCGGCCGGCCCCACCGCCGCCACCCTCGCCGAGGGCATCGCCATCCCCCGCCCGCCGCGCGCCCGCGCCATCCTGGCCGCGGTCCGGGAGTCCGGCGGCACCTTCCTCACGGTGACCGAGGATCAGATCCGCGCCGCGCAGCTGGACCTGGCCGCCCGCGGCCTCTACGTGGAGACGACGGGCGTGGCCTGCTGGGCGGCGGTCGGCGGCTGGACGGACCGCAGTGTCGTCGTCCCCCTGTGCGGCGCCGGGCTCAAGACCGGTCCCGCGCACTGACGCGGCGGGCTCAGGACCGGTCCCGCTCCCCTGAGGGCGGGCCACCGGCGCGCGCCTCGCCGCCTGCCGCTCCATCAGCCCATCACCCCGCGCGCCGCGCGCCGCCACGCGGCGCGCGCTTCCCTACCTTCGTACGGTGAGCCTCTCGCGCAGCCTTCTCCTCACGTCCTTCGCTTCCCTGGCCGCGGGCGCCCTGATCGTGCCTCCGGGCCCCGCCTCCTACGCGGCGGTGCCCCCCGCCGCTCCCGCCGCGGCGGCCACGGCCTGCGGCCGGGACACCGATCCCTCCTGGGCGCCGGCCTCCACCCGCTTCGGCGAGGCGGCCGGCTACGACCCCTACACCGGCAACGGATACCTGGGCCACCGGGTGCCCGCCGCGGGCGCCGGATACGCCGCGTCCGGCGAGAAGACCGGCTGGCCGCTGTTCACCCCGCGCTACGACGGCGCGTTCGTCTCCGGCCTGTTCGGGCGCGACAAGGGCCTCGCCGCCGGCCGCGAGGTGATCGCCGCACTGCCGAGCTGGACCGACCTCGACGTACGCGTCGACGACGAGACCTACGGCTCCGCCACCCCCGGCGGCCGGATCTCGCGCTACCGCCAGACGCTCTTCCTGCGCTGCGGGCTGGTGCGCACGTCGCTGCGCTGGACCACGGCCGACGGGCACGCGACCGACCTGACGTACGAGGTGCTCGCCGACCGCGCCGATGTGCACACCGGCGCCGTGCGGCTGCGCATGACCCCGCACTGGAACGGCACCGCGACCGTCACCGGCCGACTCGACCCGAGAGGCGCGCGCCGGCTCGACCTCGACGACGACGGCACGTTCCGCACCCGGGGCACCGGGATCAAGGGCGCGATCGCCCAGACCGTGCGCTCCGGCGGGCCCGGGGCCGGAGCACCGGTCGCGGCGCGCAGCACGCATCAAGTACGCGCCGGGCGCACGTACACCTTCGAGAAGTACGTCGGCGTCGACACCGCGCTCACCTCCCCCGACCCCCGCGCCTCGGCCCGGGAGGCCTCCCGGCGCGCGGCCCGGCGCGGCTGGTCCGGGGTGCTCACGGCGAACGCGGCCGCCTGGCAGCGGGACTGGGCGGCCGACATCTCCGTGCCGGGCCGCCCCCAGCTCCAGAAGTGGCTGCGGGCGGCACAGTACGGGCTGCTGGCGTCCACCCGGACCGGCTCCCGCGACAGCATCGCGCCGGCCGGTCTGACCAGCGACAACTACGCCGGAATGGTGTTCTGGGACGCCGAGACCTGGATGTACCCGGGGCTGCTCGTCACCCGCCCGGAGCTGGCCCGGCCGGTCGTCGAGTACCGCTACCGCACGCGCGAGGCCGCCCGCGCCAATGCCCGGAAGCTGGGGTTCCAGGGCCTGTTCTATCCATGGACGAGTGCGAGCGGCGGCGATCTGTGGTCCGAGTGCCAGAGCTGGAACCCCCCGCACTGCATCACCCAGAACCACCTCCAGGGCGATGTCTCGCTGGCCGTCTGGCAGTACTACCTGGCGACCGGGGACCACGACTGGCTGGCCCGGCGCGGCTGGCCGCTGCTCGAAGGGATCGCCGGCTTCTGGGTCTCGCGGGCCACCGCCGACAAGGACGGCGGCTACTCGGTGAAGGAGGTCGCGGGCCCCGACGAGTACAGCAACGGCGTCACCGACGGGGTCTTCACCAACGCGGTCGCGGCCACCGCCCTGCGCAACGCCACCCGCGCGGCACGGCTGCTCGGACACCCCGCGCCGCCCGAGTGGGCGCGGGTCGCGGACGGCCTGCGCATCCCGTACGACCCGGCGCGCAAGATCTTCCTCCAGTACGCGGGCTACGACGGCTCGACGATCAAGCAGGCCGACACGGTGCTGCTGATCTATCCGCTGGAGTGGCCGATGGAGCCGGGCGCCGCCGCGTCCACGCTCAACTACTACGCGGCGCGCACCGATCCGGACGGTCCGGCCATGACCGACTCGGTCCACGCGATCGACGCGGCCGCGATCGGGGAGGCCGGCTGTGCGACGTACACCTATCTGGAACGCTCCGTGCGCCCGTTCATGCGCGGCCCGTACGCCCTGTTCAGCGAGGCCAGGGGCGCGAAGGCGGGCGCCCAGGACCCCTTGTCGGGCTTCCCCGCCGAGGACTTCCTCACCGGGAAGGGCGGTTTCCTCCAGGTCTTCACGCACGGGCTGACGGGGCTGCGGCTGCGGGAGGACGGGGTGCTCCTCGATCCGCTGCTGCCGCCGCAGCTGGGCAGCGGCGTCGCACTGACGGGCCTGCACTACCGCGGCCGCACGTACGATCTCGCGATCGGCCCCCGGACGACGACGGTACGGCTGACCTCCGGCGCCCCCTTCACCGTCCACTCCCCCGCCGGCCCCCGCCTGCTCACCGGTACGCTCACGCTCCCCACCCGCCGCCCCGACCTGGCCCGGACCACCGACGCGGCCCGCTGCCGGCCGGCGACGGCGACATCGGAGTCCCCCGGCCTGTACGCGGTCGCCGCGGTGGACGGCAGCGCGGCCACCGCCTGGTCCCCGGACGGCGCGACGGGCGCGCTGACGGTGGACCTGGGGCGCGCGGCCGCGGTGACCTCGGCCGAGCCGGAGTGGACGGACGTGCGGCCGTCCTCGTACGTCCTGGAGACATCGGCCGACGGCACGCACTGGCAGCCGTACCGTGCGGGAGGCAGGGCCCGTCTGGTACGGCTGACGGTCAAGTCCAAGGACGCCCGGAAGCCCGCGGGGGTGAGGGAGTTGAGAGTCACCCAACCTTGACCACGCGGCGGTACGGAGGGGTCAGCCGCGGGCGCGGAGCCGGTTGCCGAAGCCGTAGTAGAGGCCGAGCAGCACGCCGCCCACCGCCGCGACGATCGCCGTCGCCCGGCCCGGGCCCAGGGCGCCGGTGAGGACGATGGCTGCCGCGTACACGCTGGGCAGCCACCAGTTGAAGCCGGATCTCGCGGCCGGACGCTGTTCCATGTTTCCCCCGATCAAAAGCGCGTGCCGCACGGATGTGCGACGACACGCGGCTGATCATGCCATCCGGTCAGGGCCCGTGGGCCCGCTCGCCGGATAGAGGGGGAACGGGAGGAAACGGCCTCCGGCCGCGACGTCTCAGCCCTGCGGAGGGAAGTAGCGGGCGCCCTTCTCGATCAGATGCGAGGCATAGGCGCGCCCCACGGCGGGCTTCCCCCGGTACATGCCCACGTAGCCGCGCGCGCTGTCGACCACGACCGGGCGTGCGAAGCAGGCGAACTGATTGCGCTGCTTCTCCTCCGCCCACGCCATCGCGGCCGGATCGATCCGGTCACTGACGAGGACGGGGAAGGCGGCGACACCGGTCTGCATCCCGACGGGCAGACCGCCCTTGTTCTTCTTGGCGTACGCCAGCACCTGCGTGGTGAATGCGTCAATGACGGGCACGGTGACCTCGGGCACGGCCGCGGCCACGGTGAACAGGTGCAGATTGGTGGCCGCCCACAGCATCCGGAAGTCGGCCCGCCGCCCGACGAGGACCGGGACTCCGGACCAGTCCTCCCAGCGCGGGGCGCAGGCGTCGGCCGCCAGGCGGCCCTCGACCGAGGCCAGGTAGTTCCGTATCGACTCTTCGCTCATGGCCGCGATTGTCCATGGCCCGGCCCGGTCGGTGACATGCGGGGCGGTGGACCGTCGACGGCTACTCGCGGTGGGCGCTTCCCGGGCTCGCGGCGAGGCGGGGGAACCAGGCCGCCAGTGTGTCCCCGCTCCGGATGTCCGCGGCGAGTGCGCGGATCGCGGGGAGCCGTGCGATCAGCGCGTCCCCGGGGCAGTTGGTGGCGAAGCCGTCGCGGTGGCCGGAGATGGCGTCGAACTCGGCCGAAGTGCCCTTGGCGTAGCGGCTCTTGCTGTTCGTGGACGTGAGCCGCACCTTGCCGGCCGGGTCGACCCCGCTCGGCCCGAGCTTCCAGGCGGCCAGGGCCGCGATCGCGTGCTCCATGGCCGCCGGCACCGGCGTCCCCGGCCCGAAGGTTCCGATGGCCGCGATCCCCGTGGTGCCCTGGTTGAACCCGATGGTGTGCGAGCCGACGACGGCCCGGTCGGCACCGCCGGCGCGGCCTTCGTAGATGGTGCCGCACTTGTCGACCAGGAAGTTGTAGCCGAGGTCGCCCCAACTCCGGTCGCGGGTCTGGCCGGTGTACAGATTGCGCAGGGTGCGGGGGACGTCCGCGCAGTCGTAGCCGTTGGGGGTGTCGGTGTGATGGATGAAGACCGCGCTGACGCCTCCCGCGTAGTGCGCGTGGCTGTCGCGCCTGGTCTCGTCGGCCCGCCACTGCGCACGCGACACGATCGCGGGCCGGGGCGCCGTGCGGCGCAGAGCCATCGAGGCCGCCCCGAGGGCCGGGAACGGCCGCCCCGTGTCGGCGGGCCGAGCGGCAGTTCCGGGCCGCCACACGGAAGGTGCCCCTTCGGGAGCCGTGTCCCGGCCGGCTCGGACCGCCGTCACTCCGGCAGGTGCCGCCAGCAGGGGAAGCGCCATGGGAACCGTGACCCACAGCGCTATTCGGTACAGACGCATTCGGTGCAGACGCACAGGAGAAACCTTCTTCGTCTTTCGCCTTCGTCTTTCGCCGGGATGCCGGCGGGAGCGCGTATGCCACAGCTTCGCGGCGCCCGGTCCGCCGCGCGCGCCGGGTTAGTGCAGACAGGCGAGCACGGCGACACGCCGGGAAGTGGGCCTCCGGCCTATGGATTTCGGCCATGATCGGTGGATATGGGGGCGGTCGGGGCGAGCGCATGGAGGCACGGTCGTGGGCATGGACGGACAGCGGGACGGGGACGCGGAACGGTTGCACTGCCTGGTCACCGGGGCGTCCGGGTACATCGGCGGGCGTCTGGTCCCGGAACTGCTGCGAGCGGGCCACCGGGTGCGGTGCCTGGCCCGCACCCCCCGCAAGCTCCGTGACCATCCCTGGGCAAAGGACGCCGAGACGGTGCCGGGCGACGTGACGGACGCGGGCTCGGTCGCCGCGGCCATGCAGGGGATCGACGTGGCGTACTACCTGGTGCACGCCCTCGGTACCGGCTCCTCGTTCGAGGACACCGACCGCCGTGCGGCCCGCGTCTTCGCCGAGCAGGCGCACTCCGCCGGCGTACGACGGATCGTCTATCTGGGCGGGCTCACCCCACCGGACGTACCGACCGGGTCGCTCTCGCCGCATCTGCGCTCCCGGGCCGAGGTCGGCCGGATCTTCCTCGACGCACCGGTGCCCGCCACCGTGCTGCGGGCGGCGGTCGTCATCGGCTCGGGATCGGCCTCCTTCGAGATGCTGCGGTATCTGACCGAACGGCTGCCGGTCATGGTCACCCCCAGCTGGGTGCACACCCGTACCCAGCCCATCGGGGTACGCGACGTCCTGCGCTATCTCGTCGGCTCGGCCACCATGCCGGACGACGTCGACCGGGCGTTCGACATCGGCGGGCCCGATGTCCTCACGTACCGGGAGATGATGTGCCGTTACGCAGCCGTCGCCGCACTGCCCCGGCGGCTCATCGTCCCGGTTCCGGTGCTCACCCCGCGGCTGTCCAGCCACTGGGTCGGTCTCGTCACCCCGGTGCCCGCCTCCCTGGCCCGGCCGCTGACGGAGTCGCTGCGTCACGAGGTCGTCTGCCAGGAGCACGACATCGCCCGCTACGTGCCCGACCCTCCGGGCCTGCCGCTGCCGTTCGACGAGGCGCTGGCCCTGGCACTCCGGCGGGTGCGTGAGGCCCAGGTCGCCACCCGCTGGTCGTCCGCGGCTTTGCCGGGAGCGCCCAGCGATCCGCTGCCCACGGACCCGGACTGGGCCGGTGGCAGCCTCTACCAGGACGAACGGCAGTTGTCGGTCGACGCGTCCCGGACGGCCCTGTGGCGGGTGATCGAGGGGATCGGCGGCGACAACGGCTGGTACTCCTTTCCGCTCGCCTGGGCGGTCAGGGGGTGGCTGGACCGGTTCGTCGGCGGCGTGGGGCTCCGGCGCGGGCGACGCGACGCCGAGCACCTGCGCGTCGGGGACTCGCTCGACTTCTGGCGGGTCGAGGAGATCGAGCCCGGACGGCTGCTGCGGCTGCGCGCGGAGATGCGGCTGCCGGGCCTCGCGTGGCTGGAGATGTACGCCGAGACCGGCCCCGACGGCCGCACCCGTTACCGGCAGCGGGCGCTGTTCCACCCGCACGGCCTGCTGGGCCACGCCTACTGGTGGTCCGTCTCCCCCTTCCACGCCGTGGTCTTCGGCGGCATGGCCCGCAACATCACCCAGGCCGCCGCGAAGGGGATGAGCGCGCACCGCTCCTCGTCGCACGCCGGCCGCACCCGGGGGCCCCGCCCCGGGCGGCGGGCCGGCGAGTAGCAGCGGCCCCGTGCGGGCGGTGGCCGGCCGCGCGGTGCGGCGGTGTCGCACTCAGCAATACGGCGACCGCCGCACGGACAGGATCGCCACATCGTCATGCTGATCCCTTTCCTCGGCGAACGCGCGCGCGTCGTCGTACAGAGCGCGCGGCAGATCGGTAGGGGGGAGCGACCCGCGCCGGGCGAGACTCTCGGTGACGGGATAGAACGCACCGTCGGCAGCGCGGGTCTCGGTGAGTCCGTCCGTCGTCAGGAGCAGGGTCGCGCCGGGCGGGAAGGCGAACCAGTCGACGGTCGCGGGCTCGGCGGACAACTCGGCGAGGCCGAGGGGGACGCCGGAGGTGAGGGTCGGCATGGTGACGGTGGCGTCCCGCAGCACATGCGGCAGGACATGTCCGCAGTTGATGGCCTGCACCTCTTCGTGCGCGTCGACGTTGACGATGAGCGCCGTGACGAACCGTTCGTCGTCGCCGGTCTGCACGGCGTACGAATTGTGCAGTACGACAGCGGCGTCCAGGGCATCGACGAGCGCGGTCAGGGTGGGTTCTCTGTGGGCTGTCGCGCGGAAGGCGCCGATGACGGCGAACGCGGCACCGACCGCGGGCAGGCCCTTGCCCTGGACATCGCCGATCAGCACCCGCGTTCCCCATGGAGAGGCGACGACGTCGTAGATGTCCCCGCCGACGAGCCGGTCCTCCTGCACGGGCTCGTACACACCGTCGACCAGGACGTCGTCGGTGAGCATGGGCAGGGGGCGCAGGATGTGGCGCTGCATCGCGGCGGCGGTGGAGCGCAGCCGCAGCGTCTCCTGTTCGCGGCTGATACGACGGTGGCACGCGTAGACGGAGACCGTGCCCAGGACGAGGGTGAGCAGGATCATGAGGATCCTGTCGAGCCACGGCCTCCCGTCACCGTGGCGGAGAAAAATGGTGGTGATGACCACGAAGGCGGTCCAGGCGAACACGAACTCCGTCTGGCGCACGGTGCACAGCGCCGACGCCGCCCCCGGCAGGAACACGAGGAGCCCGAGGAGCCAGACCGGGGACTCGGCCAGGGCTCCCAGGACCCCCACCATGATCGTCACCGTCGCTACGGCGATCACTACTTCGACTGCGCTCGGCGGTTCGATCGCCTCAACAGGTCGAGCGAACTTCTTCTGATGTCTGCGGGGCACGGGACCTCCGGGGCAAATGGTGCATTCCCTCGTACCGTAGGCAAGCTCGGCCGTGGCTCGGCCACGCCCCGCCGGACGCCGTCCCGGCACCCCGTGCGGAGCGGGCCGGGTGCACGACGGAAAGCAGCCGGTGGCCGGGGCCCGACCGCGGGATAGGGTTCGGCCCAGGAGAGTCCGCCCGGTCCGTCGAGCTGCGCCGAGGGACAGACACGGCGGCGGCCCGAGGGGAGCTGGATGCTGCAGGCATTGGGGCTGAGCCCGGCCGAAGAGGCCGTCTACACCGCGCTGCTGGCCCGGCCGACAGCCTCCGCCCAGGACCTCGTCCGGCAGACCGGACTCGGAAGGAGCGATACCGCCCACATCCTCCACGACCTGACGGCGCGTGGTCTGGTGGCGGTCGACGCCGGGACGGGCAGCGGAGCATCCGGCCCCGACGGGTCCGCGCCCCGCTACCGGCTCACGCCGCCGTCCGTGGCCCTGGCCCCGCTCCTCGTCGAGCAGCGCAACGCGCTGCACCGGGCCGAGACCGCGTTCTCGATGCTGACCGAGCAGTACCGCAGTACCGCCGCGCACCCTGCGGGCAGCGTCGTGGAGGTGGTCGTCGGCGTGGAACAGGTCGCCCACCGGTTCCACCAGCTGCAGCGCGGCGCGCAGCGGGAGTTGCTCGTCTTCCTCGTCGGCGCGCCCATCGCGGTGCCGCGCGAGGACACCGACAACTCGGAGAGTGCCGCGCTGGACCGCGGAGTGGACTTCCGGGTCGTGGCCACGAAGGACTACCTCGACGGCCACGAGGTGGCGCAGGACATGCGTGCGGCGATCACGGCGGGGCTGGAACTGCGCCTGGTCGAGGCGCTGCCGCTGAAGATGGTCGTGTCGGACCGGGAGCGTGCCATGGTGCCCCTGGACGTGGCCGACTCCGGCGGCGAGCCGAGCGCCATCGTGGTGCACCGCAGCGGCCTGCTCACGGCTCTGGTCCAGCTCTTCGAGAAGGAATGGGCCCAGGCCCGGCCGCTGTACCCCACCCCCACGGGGGTGCGGGTACAGGCGAGGGCGGAGCAGGAGCCGACCGTGGGGGAACTCGAAGTCCTCGCGCTGCTGCTGGCCGGGGTCTCCGACCGGCGCGCGGCTTCCCAACTCGGCGTCTCCATCCGCACCGTGGAGCGACGGACGCGCAGCCTGATGGACCTGGCCGGAGCGGATTCGCGCCTGCAGCTCGGCTGGCACGCCGCACGCGCGGGCTGGCTGTGACCTGCTCGTTCCCCTGAGCGGGAGAACCGCGGGCCGGCCCTTGGCCGAGGAGCGCCGAAGGACGCGCCACCGCCTCGCCGGGGCCGTCCGGGGTGGAGGTCCGGACAGCACCCCTCCCGTACCCGAAGCGCCGACGACAACACGGTTACGGCCAGATGACGGAAAACCGACATGCGGGAAACCCGTCAGGCGCAGGCGCCCCTACGCCGGCTGATTGTTTGCCAGGCTGCAGCCGCACCCCGGCATTTCTGCGTCGAGTAGGGAGATTCATGCGCCCCATAGCGCGTATAGCCATGGGCGCGGCGTCCGCCGCCGCCCTGGCCTTCACCGCGGTCACACCATCCGGGGCGGCGGACGCGCCGCCTGACGGCGCCTCGGGGAAGGCCCCCGTCGTCGGCAGCGAGGCCGCACAGAGCCGCGGCAAGCAGACGACGGTCACGCTCGTCACCGGCGACAAGGTCCTCGTGACGACGGACAGGTCGGGCCGCAGCTCGGCGGCGGTGCTGCCCCGCAAGGACGGCACACAGCCGACGGTCCAGACCTACCAGTCGGGCAAGGACCTCTACGTCTACCCCGAGGACGCCTCCCGGGCCGTGGCCGAGGGCACGGTCGACGAGGAGCTGTTCAACGTCACCGGGCTCATCCGCCAGGGATACGACGACGCACACACCGACACGCTCCCGCTGATCGCCACCTACGGGGACGGTGTGAACGTCGCCAAGAGCGCGCCGGAGGCACCTCGCGGCGCCGAACGCGGCCTGCTGCTCCCCGCTGTCGGCGGTGTCGCGCTCAAGGCGGACAAGGACACCGCCGCCACGTTCTGGCAGGACATCACCGCCCCGCACGCACGCTCCGCCTCCGCGCCGAAGAAGCTGTGGCTGGACGGCAGGGTCGAGGCCACGCTGGACCGGTCCACCAAGCAGGTGCACGCGCCGGAGGCCTGGGCGGCCGGCTACGACGGCAGGAACACCAAGGTCGCCGTGCTGGACACGGGCGTGGACGCCGAGCACCCGGATCTCGTGGACCGGGTCGCCACCTCCAAGAACTTCACGGACTCCAGGACCACCGACGACCATGTCGGGCACGGCACCCACACCGCTTCCACGGTCGGCGGGTCCGGAGCCGCGAGTGACGGCCGCAAGAAGGGCGTGGCCCCCGGCGCCTCCCTGCTCATCGGAAAGGTCCTCAACGACAGCGGATCCGGGCTGGACTCCTGGGTGATCGCCGGGATGCAGTGGGCCGTCGACCAGAAGGCCGACGTCGTCTCCATGAGCCTGGGCAACCCGTCGGTCAGGGACTGCACCGACCCGGTGGCCCAGGCCACGGAGCAGCTCGCGCAGAACACGCACACCCTGTTCGTCGTCGCCGCGGGCAACGCCGGCCCGGGCACCGAGACCGTCTCCTCGCCCGGCTGCGTGCCCAGCGTGCTGACCGTCGGCGCCGTGGACCGTGACGACAGCACCGCGCAGTTCTCCAGCCGCGGCCCCGTGGCCGTCACGCACACCCTCAAGCCCGAGATCGCCGCGCCCGGCGTCGACATCTCGGCGGCGAGCGCGGGCGGCCGCGGCGTCTACGCCTACCGGTCGATGTCCGGCACCTCGATGGCGACCCCGCACGTCGCGGGCGCAGCGGCCATCGTCCGCCAGGCCCACCCGGACTGGACCGCTCAGCAGATCAAGGCCGCGCTCGTCTCCTCGGCCCGCACCGGCGGGAAGGTGGAGGGCGCCGACCACACCGGCGCCGGCGTCCTCGACGTGTTCGCCGCGGTGAACCAGAAGGTGCTCGCCGCGCCCGCCGTCCAGGCCGGCAGCTACAACTGGCCGCAGGACGCGTCCGACCGCACCACCGTGAAGGTGCCCTTCACCAACACCAGCGGCAGCGACCTGACCCTGAAACTCGCGGTCAGCGGCGTACACGGCAACGACGGCAGCGACGTCCACTCCGACATCGTCAAGCTGGAGCAGCACAGGGTGACGATCCCCGCCGGGGCCACCGCTCAGGTGCCGGTGCAGATCGACCCCACCGCCCGTCTCCAGGACTCCCAGTACGGTGCGGTCACCGGCCGGATCCTGGCCACCGGCGGTGACGTGCACGTCTCCGTGCCGGTCACGCTCTACGTCGAGCCGGAGACGGTCACCCTCCGGGTCAAGGCCGTGGACCGCAACGGCAAGCCCGCCACCGGCAGCTCCTCCCTGGACCTCGTCAGCCTGGACACCGACAAGGGAGAGCGCCGCAAGAACTCCGGGGCGCCCGACCAGACGTTCCGTGTCCGTCCGGGCAGCTACTCCATCAGCAGCTTCGTGACGACGTACGGCGCGGACGGCGCCACCGAATCGATCAGTTACCTCGCGCGGCCCCAGCTCCGGATCACCCGGGACACCACGGTCGTCCTCGACGCCGGGCAGGCCCACCGGGTGAGCCTGAAGACCGACCGGCCGGCGGCGGTGGACCTGACCACGATCAGCTACGCCCGCACCTGGGACGACACCTGGCTGATCTCCGGCTCGGTCTCGGCGGACGCCACCGTCCAGAAGTTCTACGCGGACATCGACGGACGCGCCACGAACGGTACCTTCGAGTTCCGGACCAACTGGCGCGCGAACGGCTCCGAGGGCGGCTCGCCGTACGTCTACAACCTGACGTTCCCGACCTCGGGACCGCTCCGCTCCGACCAGGTCTACCGGCCCAAGGACTCCCGGCTGGCTCAGGTCACCGAGACCTGGAACGCCGTGGGCAAGGAAGCGGACTACCTCGACGCGATGTTCGTCCGTCGCCCCGAGAGCGGCAGCTCCTACATCCCCGTGAGCCCGTACGGCGCGGTGCACGTGCCCACGACCCGCACCGCCTACTACACGACCGGCGACGACATCTGGTACCACGGCGCGATGTCCAGCTTCCCGTTCGCCGCGTTCATGGGCGACCAGGAGCGGACCTACCGGGCCGGACAGCGGCGGACCGAGGAGTGGTACCGCGGCCCGCTGCGGCCGGCCGCCCCGCGTGACAACGACGGCAAGCCCGTGCTGGCCGCCGAGCGGCAGGGCGACCGGATAGGCATCCAGACCGCGTTCTGGCTCGACGGGTCCGGCGACCACTGGTCCCCCGGCGGGTCCTTCGGCGACATCGGCAAACTCCGGCTGATGCGCGACGGTGTCGAGATCGGCCGGACCGCCTACCCGTACGGCGTGTTCGAGGTGCCGGACGAGGACTCCGCCTACGAACTCACCCAGAGCCTGCAGAAGATCGACACCTCGGACCGGAACTGGCTGCGCTCCAGCGCCGTCACCACCACGTGGAGCTTCCGCTCCCACCGGGAACCGGACGTCTCCTCGCGCGGCCTGCCGCTCCTCTTCCCGGCGTACGACGCGCCGGTGGACGGCATGAACACGCTTCCCGCCGAGAAGGGGCTGAAGGTCGGTCTGTCGGTCGAGGGCCACGCCGGATACACCCCGGGCGCGATCGAGGCGGCCACCCTGTCGTACTCCTACGACGGCGGCACCACCTGGACCCAGGCGCCGACCGAGCAGCGTGACGGGCGCTGGACGGCCGTCCTCGACCACACCGGAGCCTCCGGCAAGCAGGTCACGCTGAAGACGACCGTCACCGACGCCAACGGCAACGCGGTCACCCAGACGATCACCCGCGCCTACGACGTCCGGTAGTCACACGCCGGGCGGCCTCCCCCACGGGGCCGCCCGGCCGGAGTTCGCCGTGCGGGGAGCCGCCCCGCACGGTCACTCGTCGACGCGGAACGCACGGGGCCCGGCCGGAGAAGGCGTACCGGGAGCCTCGGCGGCCCGCAGACGGAGCAGAACCGCCCCGATGACCTTGTCCTCGGGGCAGTAGCCGCACTGCTTGGAGTCCCGCGAGCCCGGCCTCTCGCCCAGCAGGACGAGCATGCCGGGCGGCACGTGCGTACCGGGGCACCGCACGGCCCAGTCCGGTACGGGCTCCCCGGCGACGGCGACGACGCGTTTGACGTACCACGAGTCGGGGGTGGTCCCCTCGGGGCCGTGCCAGCCGTGCTCGGGGTGGGGCGCGACGACGACGGCCACCCGGCCCGTGGCGACACGGCGTGTGCCGCGGAGCACGAGGAGCCGGTCGCCGGGCATGAGGGCCGGCGACATGCTGTACCCGCGGACGGTCACGGCCAGCAGCCGCCGGCGCGCCAGCGACAGGGCCGCGGCGAGGACGAGGAGTACCGCGAGGGCGAGGAGTACCCGGACCGCGACGCTCACCGGACGGTCTCCTCGTAGCCCTCGGCCTGCGTGGTGAAGAGCTCGGCATATGCGCCGCGGGCGGCCATGAGCTGCTCGTGGCTGCCTGCCTCGTGCACGGTTCCGTCGGCGATGACGACGATGGTGTCCGCGGCGCGGACGGTGTTGAGGCGGTGGGAGACGAGGATGCTCGTCGCGCCCTCGCGCAGTGCGGTGAGCCGGTCGTGGACGTGGCGTTCGGCGACCGCGTCGAGGCCCGTGCCGGGTTCGTCGAGGATCATGAGGTCCCGTTCGGAACGCATCAGGGCCCGGGCGAGCGCGAGGCGCTGCCACTGGCCGCCCGACAACTGGACGCCGGAGTCGGTCTCTTCGGTGTCGTCGGGGAAGAACATCCGGCTGAGCATGGTGTCGTACCCCTGCGGAAGACGGGCGAGGGCGGTGTGGATGTCCGCGTCGGCGGCGGCGGCACGGATGCGTCCGTGGTCGTGGAGGGAGCCGAGGTCGCCGAGGCCGATGTTCTCCCCGGCGGTGAGGTCGTACTCCATCGGGTCCTGGAAGACCACGCTGATGCGCCCGCGCAACTGGTCCGCGGGGAAGTCCTTGAGGTCGGTGCCGTCCCAGTGGATGCTGCCCCGCTGCGGGTCGTAGAGGCGGCACAGCAGTTTGACGAGGGTGCTCTTGCCGGCCCCGTTGAGTCCGACGACGGCCAGGCTGGTGCCGTGCGGAATGGTCAGGCTGACCCCGCGCAGGATCCACGGTCCGTCGTCGGTGTAGCGGAACCAGACGTCCCGGAGTTCGATGCTGCGGCTCAGGGGCGGTGGGGCGATCGGGGCGGCCGGGGCGGGGAGGTCGTCGCCGACCCGGGTGACATGCAGGTAGTGGCTGAACAGCAGGGCCGTCTGGTGGCTCTGGGCGATGCATCCGACCAGGCCGACGAGGGCCGTCTGCAGGCCGGCGAGGGCGGCGACGAGCAGGGACACGTCACCGGCGGTCAGGACGTGGGTGGTGGCCTGGTGCACGCCCCAGACAAGTGCCCCGGTGGAGACGAGCGCTCCGAGGGCGGCGAGCGCCGTCTCGTAGGCGACAAGGCGGCGGTCGAGGCGTTCCTCCTGCTGGTTGATGCTGTCGAGATCGGTACGCAGGCGCTGCGCGAAGTAGTCGCCGAGGCCGTAGAGGCGGATCTCCTTCGCCGCCTGGGTGTCGGTGAGGAGCCCCCGGTAGAAGATCTGGCGGCGGGCGAGGCTGCTGGTGCGCCAGAACATGTCGGCGCGGTGCCGGCTGTTGGCCAGGTGGGCGAAGAGGGCCGGCACGGCCGCGGCGACGAGGATCGCGGCCAGGGTGGGGCTGATGAGCAGGACACTTCCGAGGAAGCCCGCCAGGGTGAGGATCCCCTGGGCGCCCTGGAGTACCGCGCCGACGAGGCGTTCGGCGCCCTGGGCGCTCTGGATGGCGAGTTGGACGCGGTCGTGGAAGGCGGGCTGTTCGAGCCTGGACAGCCCGCTGAGCCGGTTGACGGCGGTGAGCAGGTCGCTCTGGGCCCGGGTGGAGGTGGCACGGCGGATGCGGCCGTCGGCGTAGGAGGAGACGGCCGAGGCGGCGGCGAGCAGCACGGTGAGCAGGCCGATGCCGGCCGCGGCCCGGTTGAGGTCCGAGGAGCGGAACCCGTCCGTGGCGAGGCTGTCGACCACGTACTTGAGCAGCCAGGAGGCGGCCACGGGAGCCGTACCCGCGATGACGACGGTGGCGACCCGGACGGCGAGGGCCCCGGGGCAGGCCCGCAGTGTGAGGGCGAGTACGGCGGTGAGGCCCCGCAGGAAATCGGCCGGGCGGGAGTCGGACCGCCCGCTCATGCGGTGAGGAGGTCGATCGCGGGCAGGGACCCCAAGCCGACGCCCGCCCCGGTGACGGTCCCGTCGGCGCCGAGGAGGACGAAGCTCGGGTGGTGGCGTACGCCGAAGGCGCGGGCGACGGGGCCGTCCGGCGGTTCGGTGGCGGTGAGTCCGGTGAGCGGTCCGACTGCTTCGAGCAGGGGGCCGGCGTCGGTGGGCTGTCCGTTGATGACGGCGACGAAACGCGCGCCCGACGGGGTGTTCGCCTCGGCCCACCGTCGGATCCCGGGGAGGCTCTCCCGGGTGGGCCCGCAGTCGGGGCGGAGGAAGCAGATGAGGACGGGGTGGCCGGCCAGGGTGGAGCCGCCGACTTCGCCCCGGGCGGTGTGCAGGGTGAAGGCGGGGGCGCGGTCGCCTTCGTGTACGGCGAGGGACGGCGGGCCCTGGGGTGCGGCGGCCGGGGCGGGGGCGGCCATCGCGGCCCGCCAGCGCTTGGTGACGGCAACGGTGAGGAGGGCGTTGACGAGGGTGGCCGCGGCGAGAAGGGCGAGGCCGGTGATGGCGTAGTTCACTGCGTGATCGTCCTTTCGGCGTCGGCCGGGCGGGTGGCGAAGAAGGCGGCGAGGTCGTCGGTGAAGACGGCGAGCACGGTGAGATGGATGGCGACCGCCCCCGCGAGCACCAGTGCGGGGGCGCTGAGCGGGCCGGCGGTGCCGTGGGTGAGGGCGATGGTGCCGCCGAGGAGGGCGAGCGCGGTGAGCGCGGCGTTGCGGGCGACATGCCAGGGGCCCATGGGCACCGTGGTCCTGCTGCCGAAGCAGGGGCAGCCGGCGGAGCTGCCGCGCCGCATGGTGGCGACGGCGACGGCGCTGAATCCCGCGCACAGGGCGGCGGCCACGGCCAGGCCCGCGGTGAGCGTCCGGGGCAGGGCGAGGAGCACGGCGGCGAGGAGCTCGGCCGCGGGCACCAGGACGGCGAGGGCCGGCCGGGCGGCGGCCGGCAGGTAGGGGAGGTCGTCCAGTGCCGTGGCGAACCGGCGGCGGTCGCGCAGCTTGGCGAGGCCGGCCACGGCGAGCACGCAGATCAGGGTCAGGCGGCAGACGAGCAGCAGGTCGGACAAGGATGACTCCGGGGGAATGGGTCCTGGGCCGGCGGACACGGGGCGGGCCGCGCACGGCCCGCCCCGTGGTGGTTCAGCAGTAGTCCCAGCTACCGCAGTTGACCGTGCACGAGGCGCCCGAGTAGCAGCAGCGGCGACAACGCTGGGCGCTGGTGCTCCACTCGGTGTAGCAGTCCGGCGGGCAGCCCGCCTCGGCCTCGGCCTTGGGCAGGATCCGCTCGATCAGACGGCCCGCACCGGCCTTGAGTGTGCGCATGGTTCTCCTCTTCCTGTGTGGACGGGATGTGTGTGCTCCGCGGTGCGGTGGGGGGGGGCGGGCCCCCCCCCCCCCCCCCCGGGGGGGGGGGGGGGCCCGAGAGAAGACCCCGCCGCCGCGGGGGGGGGGGCC
>NZ_JBSFBQ010000040.1:0-74123 GCF_053593015.1 Streptomyces sp. NPDC002403
GCCCGCATGCCTGAGGCATGCGGGCCCGGGGGAGGGGTAATGGCGTCGCGCCGGTCAGGTTCAGTAGCGCAGGGCCGCCGCGATCCGTCCGTGCTCCGCGAGCGAGCCGTCAGGGAGGAACACCACATCGGCGCCGCTGTCCAGAGCCGCCTCGACGAGCTCGTCCACGATGTCCTCACGGACCGTGCCGTCCGCGAGGTCCGCGGCCCCGCCGCTCACCGGCTCCAGGTGCTCGTCCGTCACCCGGACCGTCTGCTGGAAGTGCTCCTCCACCGCGACCAGTCCGGCACGGCCCTCCCGTACGGCGGCCCACACCTCGTCGAGACCGCCGGCGAAGGCGCGACGGCCGCGGGCCTCGTCCAGCTTGCCGTCGATCTCCGCCGCGAATCGCCGCTGCCGTTCGTCGAGCGCCGGCCGCAACTCCTTGAGCAGCTCACTCGGTGACATATCGGCGGGCGCACCCTTGGTGACCCGGCCGACGGCCGACCTGGCGCTCTCCCCGACCTCGTCCAGCAGGGCGAGCGCGGGGGCGAGGCCCATCAGATGGAGCGGACGCGGATCCTCGGCGAGCACCGCGCGCAGCTTCTCGTCGACCGTGCGCAGGAAGTTGCGCGTCTCCTCGTCGCTGAACGTGCTCGGGGTGTCGCCGATCCGCTCCTCGCGCTGCGGGTCGGACGGCTCCTGCGGAGCCGTCAGCGGGAACCCGCCGGTCCGCTCCTCGCGCAGGGTGTCCGCGGTGCCGCTCCACAGGACGGCCCGGTCGGCCGAGACGGTGAGCGCCCAGAAGGGCTGGGCCTGTGCCTTCGCGGCGACCAGGTTGCGGGTGAGATAGGTGTCGCTGAGCACCACCCGTTCGGGCGTGGTGCGCGGAAGCTGCCAGATCTGGTGCTCGTCGGCGGATACGAGGAGGACCAGGGCGTCCAGGGCCCGTCGGGGGTCCACCTCGGTGACCGCCCGGTCGAGTTGTTCCTTGAGCGCGGTCCGCGCCTCGCGGGTGACCGCGGGGTCCGCTTCCAGCCGCCCGGCGGCCTCGGCCACCAGATTGCGCAGCCGAACGGCGTCCTGGGCGTTGTCCGGAGCGCGGCGGTGTGTCGGCATGGTCAGGGACAGGGCCGGATAGGGCTTGACCGCCCGCAGTTTCTGCAGCAGGCCGGCGGTCAGGGCATCCGTATCCATCGTTCTCTCCCAGGGGTTTCGGCCGGAATCCGCTCCCGAGCGAAGCGGGTGAATTCGACGAGTCAATTCATACCTTTTGATCCTAATATGGGCGAGTTCTCCATTGTTGTTCCCGGCAGGTGCACGCGATGTCGACGCCCACCGTGCCTCTGCCTGTCCTCCCTCCTTTCCTTACGCCCTTCCGATCCTTACGCCCTTCCGAACAGACGGAGCGTCCGTGAACCCGATCAGTCCCCTGCGGCACGCCCTCGGCGGCCGCGCAGTCCGCAGCCTGACCCCGGTCGTGCTGGCCGCGTCGGTCATCGCCGGTACCGCCGCCTGCGGCGGCTCCGGCACCAACTCGACCGGCACTGCCAGGAGCACCCGGACGGTCTCACCCGAACCGGCCCTGACCCGGTCCGCGAGCCCCACCGGTCGCACCCAGAAGGAGTTCGCCGCCTCGGTCTCCGCCGCCGCCGAGCGCAACCGACAGCAGGCGGTGAAGCAGCTCGCAGGCGTGCAGGGCCGGGGCAACGCGGTCAAGGACGTCTCGGTGACCGGGCAGCCGGTCGCGAAGACCGAGCAGTTCCGCAGCGCCCTCGTCCGTGTCACCAACCGCACGGACAAGGCGGCCTTCTACTCCGTCAAGGTGGAGTTCGTCGACGCGTCGGGGAAGGTGCTGGACTCCGTGGTGCTCGGCTTCTCGGACGTCCCGCCCGGACGGACCGTCAACCAGCTCGCCAACAGCCGGAAGGCGGCCGGAGTCAAGACGTTCCCCCGGATCGCCCAGGCCGAGCGCAGCTGACGGCCGGGGCCGGGTGAGTACCGCCGCCGACGCCGTCACCGAGGCCCTGCGCGAGCTGCACACGCGGTTCACCGGGCTGCGGGACGGCCGGCCGGCCGACTACATCCCGCAGTTGGCACGGACCGACCCGGACGCGTTCGGGCTCGCCCTGATCAGCATGGACGGCCACCGCTACAGCGCGGGCGACGCCGATGCCCCGTTCACCCTGCAGTCCGTGTCGAAACCGTTCGTCTACGCCCTCGCCCTGTCCGTCCTCGGGCTCGACGAGGTGTGCCGCTGGGTCAACGCCGAGCCCAGCGGCGAGGCGTACAACGCCATCAGTCTGGAACCGGGCACCGGCCGGCCCGACAACGCCATGGTCAACGCGGGTGCCATCATCACCACCGCGCTGATCCCGGACACCCCCGACGCCCCGAGGTTCGACCGCATCCTCGACTGCCTGAGCCGCTTCGCCGGCCGGCGGCTGGACGTGGACGAGCAGGTGTACGCCTCCGAGGCCGCCACCGGCGACCGCAACCGCGCCCTCGCCTATCTGATCCGCAGCACCGGGCCGCTGCCCGTCGATCCGGTCGCCGCGGTCGAGACGTACTTCAGGCAGTGCGCGGTACGGGTCACCGCACTGGACCTGGCCGCGATGGCCGCCACCCTCGCGCACGGCGGCGTGAACCCGCTCACCGGCGACGCGGTGGTCCCGGAGCCGGTCGCGGGGCAGGTGCTGGCGGTGATGGCGACCTGCGGCATGTACGACGCCTCCGGCGACTGGCTGCTGCGCGTCGGACTGCCCGCGAAGAGCGGTGTGTCCGGCGGGCTGATCGCCGCCGGACCCGCGCGGTTCGGCCTGGCCACCTACAGCCCGCGGCTGGACCCGACCGGTACCTCGGTGCGCGGGCGCGCCGCGCTCGGTGCGCTGTCGGAGCGGCTGGGCCTGCATCTGATGCACAATCCGGCGCTGGCCGCCAGCACCGTCACACTCGTCGCCACCGCCGACGAACTGCCGGCCACCGGGGGTGCTCCGGGGGACCGTGCCCCGCGCGAACGGGTGGCGGTCGTCGCCGCTCAGGGCGCCATCGACTTCACCGCGGCCGAGCGCGTGCTGCACGCACTGGACGAGTCGCGCCCCCGGGCGACGGAACCCGTCGTGCTGGACCTGCGGCAGGTGACCGGCGTCGACCGGGTGGCCCGGGCGATGCTGCGCGTCGGGCTCGGCCGGATCTCGGCGGACGGGGCACGTACCGCCGTCGCCGACCCGGCGCGCCGGCTCGCCCTGCCCGGCCCCGGACAGCAGGACACGCCGACGGCCCCGCGGTGGTTCGCGACCCGCGCGCAGGCCGTGGCCTGGTGCACGGGCGGCGGGCCCGGCTGAGCGCCGGGGCCCGCGCCATCACTTCCGGGCCGGGTCTACCAGATGGCCGTGACCCACTCGGGGTGATCGATGAACGGGTTCCGGTTGTGCTGGTACTGGTCGAATATGACGTCGTTGCGCCGCTTCTCGAAGGCGTCCGGCGGGTCCTCCTGGCTCCACGCCTTCAGGACCGAGAGGCGGCCGATGTTCGGGGCGGATCCGTTGTTGACCTTGTCGTTGGGCTCCAGGTCGGGGAAGGAGTCGTCGCCCTCGTAACGCACCGCCATGTAGAGCAGCATGCGGGCGACGTCGCCCTTGACCGCGTCGCGGGGCTCGAAGGAGTCGCTGTCGGTGTAGTTGCCCGGTGCGCCGCTGACCGCGCTGCCGCCGTTGTCGAAGTCCTTGTTGCCGCGGATCGAGTTGACGGTGACATCCTCCGGGCGCAAGTGGTGGATGTCCGTGCCGGGGCCGGTCGCGGTGCCGAAGTCCCCGTGGGACTTGGCCCAGACGTGCTCGCGGTTCCAGTCCCCCACCGAGCCGCCGTTGGAGTTCTTGGACTGGGAACGGCCGGTGTAGAGGAGGATCACGTTCGAGCTGTTGGCGGGGTCCTCGTCGGTGTCCTTGAGGGCGTTCCAGACCTGGCTGTACGAGAGCTTGGTCTGGACGCTGATGATGTCGTGCAGGGCGCTCTTCAGCTGCGTGCCGGTCTTGCCGAGCGCGTCCTGGTAGTACGTGTCGTCGAGTACCCGCAGCGATGTCGCGGTGGTGGACGTGGCCTCGGGTGTGGCGGCCGGTGCGGCGGCGGCCGTGCCGCCGAGCACCGCGAAGGCGGCAAGGGTCGCCAGCAACGGGCGCCGGTAACGAAGGTGACGACGGGACATGTGGGGTGTCCTCTCCGGAAATGCGTGCGCCACGACACCGTCACAAGGTGGGGGGCGGCGCCGCGGCGATCGTGTGGTACGTGGTAGCCGGGAGCCTTCCACACGCACCGTGACCATGGTGTGAACAGCGTGTACCTATCATGTGCAGGTCAAGTGATGGCCTGATCGTGGCCCCGGGAGCGGATCGCGGGGCCTCGGATGCGGCGCGCCGGGCAGGGGGCGAGAATGACCGAAAGGACGAGGAGGCGGCATGAGCGACGAGCCCGAATCCGTATCCGTTTCTCGGGGAGTGACTCCCGACAGCCTCTTGCACACCGGCGGCAGCGACAATCCGTCGGCAGAGGACCTGGTACTCGCCTCCGGACGGGACCTGACTCCGAAGAATCTCCAGTGGGCGCAGCGCAGGCTCGCCCGGGAGGGCCGGTCGGCGATCGACAAGACGCTGCCCTAGAGGCGTTCGTCCGGATCGCGCCGGACCTCGCGAGCCCGGCATGATCCGGACGAGAGGCCCCAGGCACGCGGCAGGCCGGCGGCCCGGGCCGCGGGGAGTGTGTGGGCGCTTCCCGCGGCTCGGCTAGCCTGGGTGCACAATGAACCGTTTGACGACGTCAGGGGCCGGGTTCGACCTCGCCCGCTACCCCGCGGACCCGCGCGACCCGTTCCGCGCCTGGGACGCTGCCGACGAGTACCTGCTGCGCCGGCTGGAAGGGGCCGACGGCACGGATCCGGTCGATCTGTCGGGCGCCGTGGTCGTGGTGGGCGACCGCTGGGGCGCGCTGAGCACCGTGCTCGCCGGGCACCGCCCCGTACAGATCACCGATTCCTACCTGGCGCAGCGCGCGACCCTGGCGAATCTCGGCCGCAACGGCGCGGACCCGGACGCGGTACGTCTGCTGTCCGCCCGGGACACACCGCCGGACCGCGTCGACGTCCTGCTGGTACGTGTCCCGAAGAGCCTCGCGCTCCTGGAGGACCAGCTGCACCGGCTCGCGCCGGCCGTCCACCCGGACACCGTCGTCATCGGTACCGGGATGGTCAAGGAGATCCACACCTCCACCCTCAAGCTCTTCGAGCGGATCATCGGTCCCACCCGCACCTCCCTGGCCGTCAAGAAGGCCCGGCTCATCTTCTCCACCCCGAGCCCGGCGGCGGGCCGTGCGCCCAGCCCCTGGCCGCACCGCTACGAGCTGCCCGAAGGGCTCGGCCCGGTCTCCGGCCGCACCGTCACCAACCACGCCGGGATCTTCTGCGCCGAGCGCCTCGACATCGGAACCCGGTTCTTCCTCGGCCACCTCCCCGAGCGCGGCGGCCCCGACCGGGTCGTCGACCTCGGCTGCGGGAACGGCGTCGTCGGACTGTCCGCGGCGCTCGCCAACCCCGAGGCGACGGTCACCTTCATCGACGAGTCGTTCCAGGCGGTCGCCTCCGCCGAGGAGACGTTCCGGGCCAACACCGGCCCCGACGCCCAGGCCGAGTTCCTGGTCGGCGACGGGCTGGCGGAACTGCCGCCCGCCAGTGTGGACCTGGTGCTCAACAACCCGCCGTTCCACTCCCACCAGGCCACCACCGACGCGACGGCCCGCACCATGTTCCACGGTGCCCGCGCCGCACTGCGGCCCGGCGGAGAGCTGTGGGTGGTCGGCAACCGGCACCTCGGCTACCACACCCGGCTCCGCCGTATCTTCGGCAACTGCGTCACGGTCGCCGGCGACCCGAAATTCGTCGTCCTCCGAGCCGTCAAGCGCTGACCCGCGCGGTCAGGGGCCGGCCCGCGCCGTCGTCGGTCGGTCCGGACCGTCAGGAGCCCGCCCCCGCCGAACCGTGCCCCGGCCCTTCCGGATTCTTGCAACACGTTCTACTGTGTGCGCCGCCGCACACGGACGACGCGACCGCGAGACTCCCGGAGGGGCCGTGCACCTCGAATACACGCCTGAACAGCAGCAGTTGCGCGCCGAGCTGCGCAGCTACTTCGCCGCACTGGTCCCCGACGACGCATACACGCGCTACGCCGCCCCCGCGGCCCAGAAGAGCTTCTACCGGGAGACGATCCGCCGCCTGGGCACCGACGGCTGGCTCGGCGTCGGCTGGCCCACCGAGTACGGCGGGCGCGGCCTCTCCCCGATGGAACAGTTCATCTTCTTCGACGAGGCCGCGCAGGCGGGTGTCCCGCTGCCGCTGATGGCCCTCAACACCGTCGGCCCGACGATCATGCGCTACGGCACCGGCGAACAGAAGGCGTACTTCCTGCCGAAGATCCTCTCCGGCGAGATCGACTTCGCGATCGGTTACAGCGAACCCGACGCGGGCACCGACCTCGCCGCCCTCAAGACCCGGGCCGTGCGCGAGGGCGACGAGGCCACCGGCCACTACACGGTCGACGGGCAGAAGATCTGGACGACCAACGGCGACACCGCCGACTGGGTCTGGCTCGCCGTCCGCACCGACCCGGACGCGCCCCCGCACAAGGGCATCACCATGCTGCTCGTCCCGACCGCGGACCCGGGCTACTCCTGCACCCTGATCAACACCCTCGCCTCGCACGACACCACCGCCAGCTACTACGAGAACATCCGCGTCCCCGTCTCCCGCCGCGTCGGCGAGGAGAACAAGGGCTGGCGGCTCATCACCAACCAGCTCAATCACGAACGCGTCACCCTCGCCGCCCACGGCACCATGGCCATCCGCGCCCTCCACAACGTCCAGCGCTGGGCCGCGGACACCCCGCTAGCCGACGGCCGCCGCGTGATCGACCTCGGCTGGGTCCGCGCCCTGCTGGCCCGCACCCACACCAGGCTCGACGCCATGAAACTCCTCAACTGGCAGATGGTGTCCGCGGTGCAGAACGCGACCCTCACCCCGCAGGACGCCTCGGCCGTCAAGGTCTACGGCTCCGAGGCGCGCCGCGATGCCTACGCCTGGCTGATGGAGGTCGTCGGCTCGGCCGGCCCGCTGAAGGAGGGCTCGGCCGGCGCCGTGCTGCACGGCGAACTCGAACGCGGCTACCGCTCCGCCGTGATCTTCACCTTCGGCGGCGGCAACAACGAGATCCAGCGGGAGATCATCTCCTGGATCGGCCTGGGGATGCCGCGCGTGCGGAGGTGAAGGGCTTCGGCTGCCTGTGGCCGTGGCGGGGGCTGTGTCGAGATGCGGCGGGCCCTACTGGTCGGCCGGAGTGATCCGGCGGCCCGTGAGGCTTGTGGGCCGGATCGACACCCACATCGCCCGCTCTCCGCCCGCCCATGGTGCGCTGTGGGCGTGTCGAACGAGCTCGCGCACGGCGTCGGGGTCCGTCACGGTGCTCGCAGGGCCGACGGCGAGCACGCTCCAGCCCTGGCTCAGGGCGTCGTCCACGTGGTCGACCTCGAAGGCGACCTCCTTGTCCGCGGCCGCCGCGGCCACGGAGCCGGGCGCCGTCCGGAAGACGATGGCGTCATCGAGGACCTCGTAGTTGACCGGGACGACCGCCGGGCGGCCGTCGGGCGCCGTTACCGCGACGCGTCCGACGCCGTGCGTGGAAAGCAGGGTGCGGCACTCTTCCGGGCGGAGGTCCCGCAGCCGAGGGTGCAGCAAGGCGTCTCCCTGGCCGGGCGGGAGTTCGATTCCACCGCCGCGCAGAGCGGCGACCGTGGTGCCCAGCGCGTCGGCCAGCCTGATGAGAGTCGACAGGGTCGGATCCGCAGGCCGTTCCTCGAGGTAGGCGAGGTAGTTGGCCGACATCCGGGCTCGGCGGGCCGCCTCCTCCCGGCTGATCCCCAGCCTCCGGCGCTCGGCGGCCACACGCCGCCCGATGTCGCCCGGGTCGGCTGCGCCGCTCCGTGGGGCAGCCGGGGGCGTGGCCGCAGCCTCGCTCGCGACCGGCTGTGACCCGCGCGAGGACGCGGACCGTTCGTGCTGCGGATGGTGGATGCGTGCGTCGGGTCCGGGGAAGACCAGCGTCACCTCGTCCGTGTCCGACCAGCGCACGTCGTAGGGAGGTGTGCCGTCGTCGTGGTGCAGGCCGACGATCTCGCCGTCGCGTCCGGCGGCGCCGGCGGCCGGACTCCCGATGACGAGTCGGTCGCCGAGGTGAGCTCGCATGATTGCCGCCCTCTCCTCGGAATGGTGCTGTATCCAACCTGCCACGCGGCACTCACCGCCGCATCGGCGAGAGCCGCGCGGACGCGGGCCGGGCGGTCCGTGGCCCGTGGTCCCGATGGCAGCGTCCGCGGCCGGTGGTCCGCCACCGGGAGAAGGGGACCGGAGGGACCCCGCGCATGGGCCGATCGGCCTCAGCAATCGGGATCCGGCCGCGTTGGACTGGGTGTGTCGGTACCGGCGACCGAACACCGAGGAGGTAGCACGATGAGCACCCTGAAGCGCGGGCAGAGGTTCCCGCTCCCGGAGGTCCCGGACTGGTTCGAGAACCTGCCCGCCCGGTTCGCGATGCCCACCATGGGCGAGCTGTACACCGTGCGTATCGAGGACTACACGGAGGACGGCCGCTATGTGGTGCGGGCGGAGCTCCCGGGCACATCTCCCGAGAACATCGACGTCTTCATCAGCGACGGAGTGCTGACGGTCCAGGCCGAACGCACCGAGAGGGAAGTGGACAAGAACCACAGCGAGATCCGCTACGGCGTGATGAGCCGCAGCGTGACGCTGCCGTCGGGCGCGGACGAGGACGATGTCACGGCCGACTACACCGATGGCATGCTCACGGTCAGCGTGGGCATGGGTGCCGCGAAGCCGTCGGCCAAGCACGTCGAGATCAAGCACGGCCGCTGACGGCGGTCGGCTGCGCCTGGCGGGCCCCGCCACGGGTCCGCCACCGGCGCGCTTCGGCGGCCGGCTGTCACCCGGACTCCTCGCGAGCAGGGTGCCCGGCCCCACAGCAGGCCGGCGGGACGCTCGTCCGCCGATGGGAGTCAGGCCGGCGCCTGCTGCGGCGAGGGATCCCGCCGTGCGGCGACCCCCGGCCGGAGAGCAGCCGTGTGGTGAGAGCGGAGCGGGCTCTGCCAAGGGCCGTACAGACGCTCCTCGCACCGCCGGGCCCGGGGTGATGATCGCGGTGTGCGAACCAGCGCGGTGGCGAGGTCCGGAGCGACGCCCGTGACGCTTGACCGCGCCGGTCGCCGTCCACAGGATGCTTCTCGCCGTGAGGCTACTACCGTGAAGATGTGACCCCGCCGGGCCACGTGGGTCATGACGGAGGCACCGTGGGCGAGAACGGCGACAGGGGATCCGGCCACTGCGGAGAGGCGCACCGTCGGCTGGGCACGTTGCCGGGGGACCTCCAGGAACGGCTCGACGCCGTGATGCGGGGACCGGTCGAGGCCGCCCTGCTCCTGGACGCGGTCATGTCGGTGGGCAGGGAGCTGGATCTGCCCCGGGTGCTGCGCCGGATCGTCGAGGCCGCGGTGGTCGTGGTGGATGCCGAGTACGGGGCCTTGGGAGTGGTCGGCGAGGGAACCCGCCTCGCGGAGTTCCTGCCGGTGGGCGTCACGGCGGAGCAGCGTGAGGCCATCGGCCCCCTGCCCGAGGGGCACGGCATCCTCGGCGAGCTGATCCGACACCCCGAGCCCTTGCGGCTGGTGGAACTCTCCGAGCATCCGTCGTCCCACGGGTTTCCGCCGAATCATCCCCCGATGCACTCGTTCCTGGGAGTTCCCGTCCGGGTTCGTGACAAGGTGTTCGGCAATCTGTACCTGACACAGAAGCGGGGCGGCCGGGTCTTCGACACCGAGGACGAAACGGTGCTCTCGGCGCTCGCGGTGGCGGCCGGAGTGGCGATCGAGAACGCCCGTCTGTACGCGGAGACGCGCGACCGGCAACGCTGGCAGGAAGCCAACAGCGAGATCGTCGCGGCTCTGCTGAGCGGGGCGGACGAGGCGCGCGTCCTGCGGATGATCGTTGATCACTCCTCGCACATCCTCGCCGCGGATCTCGGTGTGCTGGCGCTTCCCGCGGAGGACAACCGCCTCCGGGTGGCGCAGGCGTCCGGGCTGGACGCCGGGACACATCGCGGTCTGGTCCTGCCGCGGGCGGGATCGTTCGCCGGCGCCGCCCTCGACGCGGGGGAGCCGATCACCAGCCTCGACGTCGAACACGATCCGAGGATCACCGAGGGCCCGCCGCGGTGGACGGGGCTCGGCCCCGCCGTCGCGGTTCCGATGGTCACGGGGGAGCGGACCCGTGGGGTGCTGCTGCTGGCCCGGGTGCGGGGGCGTCCCTCCTTCACCGATGCGGAGACCGCGCCGCTGCTGGCGTTCGCCGGACAGGCGGCACTGGCGATGGAGCTCACCGAACGACGCGAGTCCGCCGAGCAGATCGCCCTGCTGGAGGAACGTGACCGTATCGCCAGGGATCTGCACGACCTGGCCATTCAACGGCTGTTCGCCACCGGGATGACACTGCAGAGCGTGGTGCGGCTCGTGGAACAGCCGCAGGCGAGCGAGCGGCTGCTGCGCGCGGTGGACGATCTGGACGAGACCATCAAGATCATCCGGTCCACCATCTTCGGGCTCCGCGCCAGTGGTCCGGGCCGGGCGGGCCAGGGACTGCGTGCCCGGACGGCGGCCACGGCCGAGCAGGCCGGCCGCACCCTGGGCTTTCAGCCGTCGCTGCGCATGGGAGGGCTGATCGACACGGATGTTCCGGCCGAGACCGCCGAGCAGCTGATCGCGGTTCTCGGCGAGGCACTGAGCAACGTCGCCCGCCACGCACGGGCGACGGCGGTGGACATCTCGCTGGTGGTGGGAGGAGGCGAGGTGAACCTGACCGTGTCCGACAACGGGGTGGGCATGCCCGTGCACGTCGGTTCCCGGAGCGGGCTCGACAATCTCGCACGGCGCGCGGAGAAACTCGGCGGTGAGATGAGTGTGGGGGAGTCCGTACAGGGCGGAACCCGGCTGAGCTGGCGCGTGCCGCTGCGACTCTCCTGATGCCGCGCGGGGTGCTTCCGGGAGCCGTGAGGTCAGATCCGGTGGTGCCCGGCACCGGGCGGGGAGGCCTCCGTGGCGTGCGCGGCGATCACCGCCGCCTGGATACGGCGCTCGACACCGAGCTTCGCCAGCAGCCGGGAGATGTGGTTCTTGACCGTCTTCTCCGACAGATAGAGGCGCTTGCCGATCTGGCTGTTGGTCAGCCCTTCACCGATCAGCGCGAGAACGTCCTTCTCCCTCGGGGACAGCCCCGACAGCGCGTCGTCCTCCTCGGAGACGGAACCGGACTCCTCCTCGCGCAGACTGTGCATCAGCCGTGCCGTCGTCGACGGGTCGAGGGTCGAGCGCCCGGAAGCCAGTGTGCGGACGGCGGTGACGAGGTCCGAGCCCTTGATCTCCTTCAGTACGTAGCCGGCCGCCCCGGCCATGATGGCGTCGAGCAGTGCTTCGTCGTCGTCGAACGAGGTGAGCATCAGGCAGGCCAGTCCGGGCATCCGTGAACGCAGCTCACGGCAGACCGTGATCCCGTCGCCGTCCGGCAGCCGCACATCGAGAATCGCGACGTCGGGGCGGAGAGCCGGGCCGCGGGCCAGTGCATGGTCGGCCGTGCCGGCGTCGCCGACGACTTCGATGTCGGGTTCCGCGTCGAGCAGATCCTGCACGCCGCGCCTGACCACCTCGTGGTCGTCCAGCAGGAACACGCGGATCGGCTTCTGCGCCGAGAACCCCGTGTCGTCGCTCATGGTGGCCCTCCTCGGCTTCAAGGGTTGTGCAGCCCCGCCCCCGTTCTCCGGTCCGCTCAGGCCTCGGGCGCCTCGGCGCGGGGACCGTACAACTGCAGCAGCCGTGTCCGTGTTCCGTACAGGCGCTCCGCGACCGTCTCGGCGACGAACCTGTACACCGCCCGGCCCAGTGCCGCGTCGGCCTCGCACAGCGAGCGGACGGCGGCGGCGTCGAACTCCACGGCCTGCCCGGCCTGGATCACCCGCGCACCCAGGTGCCACACGTGCGGCGGGAAGAGCCAGGACCAGCCCAGCAGCTCGTCGCGTCCCAGCGTTTCGACGACCGCCGCACGGCGGCCGGGCACATGGAGGTCGACCTCGACCTGCCCCGAGCGGATGACCCAGAAGCGGTCGGCCCTTCTGCCTTCCTCGAAGAGCCGTGCTCCGAGGACCAGCGGCACTTCGCGGGACGCCTTGCCGAGCAACCGGGCCCGGCTCTCGGGCGGGATCACGTCGAGCAGACTTCTGGCCGTTGACATGGAACCTCCGTTCCTCGCAGGCGGTGTGTACCCGTACGCCCGCTCTGAACGATATGCGCGCCCCCGGTGCGTCGCTCGGCCGTCGTGCGTCCTCCCCTCCACTCCATCGTGTGCCGCACGGCGCGCGCGGCGCTTGGGCCGACCGGCCCGGCCCCGTGACCCGCTCGGCCCTTGCCCGTGGGCTTCGTGCTGCGCAGTGGGGCGACGTGGCCGGATCATGACGGAAGAGCTGCCTCACTTCGAGGAGAGACCATGGACAACACCCGACCGAGCGTGACCGTGACAGGACCGGTCGTGGTCGGCACCGACGGTTCCGACCATGCGACGCGGGCCGTGCGGTGGGCCGTCGGCGAGGCGGCTGCCCGCGGCCGGCCCCTGCGGATCGTGTATGCGACCGGGACCGGCCACGGCGGTCTGTACCTCTCCCCGGAGGACATCAAACAGATCGACGACTTCGCGCAGGGCGTGCTGGAAAAGGCCGCCGCACTCGCAGGCCGACTCGCTCCCGCCGTCCCCGTGACGACGGCTCTGTGCGAGGACGAGACGACGCCGTGCCTGCTCGGCGAAGCCGGTCCCGACGCCACGATCGTCGTGGGCTCCCGTGGACGCGGAGGGTTCGCCTCCTTGCTGGTCGGCTCGGACTCGCTCCAGGTGGCCGCACGGTCTCCCGTCCCGGTCGTCGTCGTGCCGAGCGGTGACGACCGCGAACCGGCCGGTACCGTACTGGCCGCGGTACGGGACGAGCGCGACGGGGAAACACTGCGCGTCGCCGCCGCTCTGGCCGCCCGCGAAGGTGTCACGCTGCGGGTGCTCAACGCATGGGTCTTCCTCGAGAACGTCGGCAGCATGGTGACGATGCTCGACGGTGTGGACCGGCTCGCCGCGGACCGGGCGACCGGGACCGCCCGGCTCGTCGCGCCCGTGCGCAAGGACTTCCCGGACCTCGACGTGACCGAGCACACCGTTCGGACCGGGTCCGTCTCCGAGGCGCTGGTCGCGGCGACCGCCGACGCCGACATGATCGTCATCGGATCCCGTCGGCGTTCCCACCCCGTCGGCTCTCCGCTCGGCCGAGTGACGCACGCCGTCCTGCACCACGCGCGCTGCCCGGTCGTCCTCGTGCCCCACGCCTGATCACCGCGGTCGCGGTCAGCGGGTGTCCGGGACGACGGCGACGGGGCAGGACGCGTAGTGCAGCACCGAGTGGTCCACCGGACCCAGGCGCGGACCACGGTGTCCACCGGAACGGCGCGCGCCGACGACGAGGAGCTCCGCTCCTTCGGCCTCCTCGACGAGCACCCGGTGCACGGGGCCCTGCACCACGGAGCGGTGGACGACGGCTTCGGACCCGGTCCGTTCCAGTACGGCCAGGACGTCTTCGAGGTGTTCCTCGGCCCGCTGACGGTGTGCGGAGGCCGGGGAGCCCGCGAGGAGCGGATGATCCGCGGTCTCGTGGGCGGGACAGCGCCAGGCACGTACGGCGATCAGCTCGCCGTGGAGGCGTTGCACGCGTTCCTGCGCGGACGCGACGAGGTGCTCGGCGAGGACCTGCTCGGCCGGACGCCCGGTGTCGAAGGTGGGACGCATGCCTTCGTAGTGCTCCCACAACGACGCATGGACGACGCGCAGCGGAAGCCGTGAGCGCGCCGCTTCCTCCGCGGCCCAGTCCAGTCCTGGCCGGCACGCAGCCAGTCCGCGGCACGGTCGCCCGCCGTGCTCAGCAGGGCCAGTTGGGGCCGGTTCTCGAACAGGACACGAGCCCGGCCCGGGACGCCCCGGGTTGCGGCGAAGTCACGGGTCGTGGCTCGTTCGGAGGCGTCGCGGGGGCCGAAGGCGTAGTCGGGTATTCCATCCACCGGAGCCTCGCTCCTCGTGTTCCGGGTCCAGTGCTGCTGCTCCGCCTCCCGCGCCGGGTCCCCGCGGTCGTACCCCTCGGCGTCCCGGATCAGGTCGAGCACGGTCTCCAGGTGGATCGGGGTCAGGAACGCGAAGTGCGCACCCTCGGCACCGGCAGCGTCGGCGAGGCGCGCCCGGACGGCGTCGGGGACCGGCCGTTCGTCGAACGGGTAGCGACTCGTGTGCCGGTCCTTGATCGCCGGGTGGAGAACGGCGAGGGCCTCATCGGCGGGTTCCCGCGGCGCGTCGCGGTGGGTGCCGAGACGGACGGTGGCCAGAACGGCGGGGTCCGACGGCACGGGCAGCAGTACGGTGGCGGCGTCCAGGCCGTGGTGTGCGGTGGACACCCGCAGGTTGAACAGGGCCGCGCCGCAGCCGATGTGAAGGGCGCGGGCGGAGGGGTCGGCCTCCGGCATCGCGCGCTCGAAGTCCGCCCGGAGCGTGAGCGTGCGGCTGCGGCGTCCGTGGCGGAACTGCCAGGGCTGGGCGTTGTGCATGGACGGGGCGGCGGTGGCATCGCAGACGAGGTCGGTCAGTGCGGTGTCTTCGAGTGCTTCGTTGAGCATCGTGGGTCTCCCGGAGCTCGGGAAGGGGCGATGGCTTCAGCATGGAGCGGATCGCCGCCCGGCGCGTAGGGGCCGTTCGTCCCTCACGCGGGCCGGACGGCTCCTGGGCAGGGAGACCTTCTTTCCCTGGACAGGCCGTGTCCGACGGATCGAGGCCGGACGGACCCTACGCCGGTGCCGGGCCTTCGAGCCGGCAGTCCACGCCGACGACGCCCTCCACGGATTGGGCGAGGCGGGCGGCGACGGGAATGAGGGCGGCGTCGGGGACGTGACCGGTGAGCGTGGCCGTACCCCGGGTGACGCCGACCTTCACGTCCCGGTGCGCGTCGGGAAACAGGCGGTTGACGACCTCGCGGCGTATTTCTTCGGCGAGGTCGTCGTCGGGGCGCAGGAAGACCTTGAGGAGATCGGCGCGACTGACGATG
This sequence comes from Streptomyces sp. NPDC002403, assembly GCF_053593015.1. Classification (NCBI taxonomy): domain Bacteria; kingdom Bacillati; phylum Actinomycetota; class Actinomycetes; order Kitasatosporales; family Streptomycetaceae; genus Streptomyces; species Streptomyces sp. NPDC002403. The sequence continues at coordinate 15,252 of NZ_JBSFBQ010000040.1, forward strand.
CCTCTCAGCCTGCCGTCGGCGTCGACGACCGGGAGCCGCTTGACACGCCGGGCGGCCATGAGCCGGGCGGCCTGCGGCAGGGACGCGTCGGGCTGGATCGTGATGGCGGGGCCGGTCATCAGCTCCCCGGCCCGGACCGAGCCGGCCCTGGCCGTGTCGCCCAGGCGGCGCATGTGGTCGATCATGCCGGGCGGGCGGTCGTGATACTCCTCCTTCGGGAGCAGGTCGGCTTCGGACACGACGCCGACAACGACGTCCCCGTCCTCGACGACCGGCACGGCCGTGACCTTCCACCGCTCCATGGTGTCGGCGATCTCCTTGAAGTCCGTGTCGGGTGTGACGGTGACGACGGTCTCCGTCATGACGTCGTTGACGCTGTACCGGGTGGAGGTCATGGCAGGTTCCTCAGTGGGCGCGGGCGAGCGGCCGACCGCCGCCGTTCGGCGAACCGGGATGGACAGTCCGATGGGGCCGTGGCATCGGATCTGCGACGGGCGAGGACCGTACGCCGACCCCGTGGAGACCGGCAACATGATCTCGATCCCGCTGCCGGTCTCCACGGGGTCGAAGAAGCTGACGGTGGTGTCGGCATCGGACTCGTCGTGGAGCGGTTCGGCGGGCCGGTGCCTGCGCGCCCGGTTGCGGCGGCGCGGGTCCGCGAAACCCTGGAAGAGGCAGCGGTGCGGGTCTCGTTCCGGGCGTGGCCGGGTCTGGTTCTGCCTCGGGCATCGCCGATCCCCTCCTCGATGGGTGGCAGCGTCTTCACCCTCACATCCCCGGAACCGGGGTGGGAGGGGCCCGAAAGGTCCCGGCGGGGACCGACCGGCCCATGTGGAGCGGGCCCGCGCCGGGTCAGCCTGAGGGAGAACCTCACCGGGAGACAGCAGGGAGAGGGGCGGCACCGTGAAGGCACTCGTTCTCCAGGGCCCGGGACGGATCGCATGGCAGGACGTTCCGGACCCCGTGATCAAGGACGCCGACGACGCGGTGATCCGCAGCGACGCCACTTTCCGCAGGACCGGCCTGCACCCGGCTCGGCCATGAGCACAGCGTCCACCTGGGACTTCAACGGCTACGATCCCAAGTCGGAGCGGACGGTCGAAGCCCTGTGCACGCTCGGCAACGGCAGATTCGCCACCAGGGGCGCCGCGCCCGAGTCGCCCGCTGACGCGGTCCACTATCCCGGCACCTACGCGGCCGGCTGCTACGACCGGCTCTTCTCGGAGGTCGGGGGAGAGCGGGTCGGCAACGAGGACATGGTCAACCTGCCGGACTGGACGCGCCTGCGCTATCGCTGCCTGCCGGACGACGGGCCGGCGGGGGACTGGCTCACCACCGATGACCCGAGTCTGCGGCGTCACAAGGTCTCGCTCGATCTGCGAGGCGGCGTTCTCACCCGTCGCCTGTTCTTCCAGGACGGCCACGGGCGTCGGCTCGGCGTCACCCACACCAGACTCGTCCACATGGGAGACCCGTATCTCGCCGCCCAGAGAACGACCTTTCACGGGTACGGCTGGAGCGGGGCCGTCGAGGTCGAGTCCGTCCTCGACGGTGATGTCACCAACGCCGGTGTCGAGCGGTACCGCGGGCTGGAGGGGCACCATCTCACCGGCCACCGCGCCGGAGCCGGAGCGGACGGTGTGGCCTGGCTGTCCTGCCGGACCCGTTCATCCCGGATCCGGATCGCCGTCGCCGTGCGAACGTCGTCGCGGCCCCTCGCGGCGGTGGGATCGAGCTGCACCGGGACCGGAGCGGTCCAGAGGCTCAGGCTGCCGGTCTCCCGCGGGCGTTCCGCCGCCGTCGTGAAGTGCGCCGCGTTGTACACATCGCTGGACCGGCCCTCGGGCGACCCCCTGCCGCTCGCTGTCGAGCACGCGTCGCACATGGTGCCGTTCGAGGCGCTGCTGGCCTCCCACCGTGCGGCCTGGGAAAGCCTGTGGAGCCAGGGCGAATTGAAGGCACCCGGCGAAGCGGGGCGTATCCTCCGGCTCCACCTCTTCCACGTCCTGCAGACACTGTCGCCGCACACGGCCGAGCTGGACGTCGGGGTACCCGCCAGGGGACTGCACGGCGAGGGGTACCGGGGACATGTCTTCTGGGACGAGTTGTTCGTACTGCCCTCTATCACCCTGCACTTCCCGGAGGTGGCGCGGGGCCTTCTCATGTACCGGCACCGCCGCCTGCCCGCGGCCCGTGAAGCGGCCCGTCGGGCGGGTCTGCGAGGAGCGATGTTCCCCTGGCAGAGCGGAAGTTCGGGCGCCGAGGAGACGCAGGCACTGCATCTCAACCCCCGCTCGGGCCGCTGGCTTCCCGACCACTCGCAGTTGCAGCGCCACGTCGGATCGGCCATCGCCTGGAACGTGTGGCGCTACGGCCAGAGCACCGGCGACGCCGGATTCGCCCAAGGACCGGGGGCGGAGCTGCTGCTCGACATCGCCGGCTACTGGGGTGCCGCAGCCGTCTACGACGCCGATCGCGAGCGCTACCGCATCCGCGGTGTGGTGGGCCCGGACGAGTATCACGACGCCTACCCCGGGGCCGCTGCTCCCGGGATCGACGACAACGCGTACACCAATGTGACCGCGGCCTGGGTGCTGGCACGCGCGCTGGAGGTGTTCGGCGGGCTTCCCGAGGCCCGCCGACGGGAGCTGGCCGAGCGACTCGGCCTGGACGACGGGACACTGAGCCTCTGGGAGGACATCTCCCGTCGGCTGTACGTGCCGTTCCACAGCGGTGTCATCAGCCAGTTCGAGGGCTACGGCGAGCTGGCCGAACTGGACTGGGACGCCTACCGCTCCCGTTACTGCGACATCCGTCGGCTCGACCGGATCCTGGAGTCCGAGGGGGACACGGTCAATCGCTATCAGGCGTCCAAGCAGGCCGACACACTCATGCTCGGCTATCTCTTCCGCCCGGTGGAGCTGCGGTCCTTGTTCGACCGTCTCGGATACCGGCTCGATGACGAGACGTGGCGTGCGACAGCCGGGTACTACCTGGGTCGCACCAGCCATGGTTCGACCCTCAGCAGCCTGGTGCACGGCTGGGTGCTCGCGCGGGAGAGAGGCCCGGACGCCTGGCGGTACTGCGAGGAAGCCCTGCTCAGCGATGTGGCAGATGTCCAGGGCGGCACCACCGGCGAAGGCATCCACCTCGGTGCCATGGCCGGCACCCTCGATCTCGTCGAACGGGGCGTCGTGGGGCTGGAGGCAGGTCCGGACGGGCTCCGTGTCGATCCCGTTCCGCTCAGGGAGCTGCCGCGCTGCACGTTCACGTTCTGCTGTCGCGGGCACAGGGGCATCCGTGCCCGGCTGCTGCCGGGCCGACTGGGGATTCGCGTGCCCCGCTCGCGGCCGGCTGCCCCGCTGACCTTGTGCCTGCCCGGCGAGCGGCTGGTGTCCGTGGCCGCGGGGGAGGAGCACTGGTTCCGTCTGCCCGTGCGCTGACCGCTCGCGGGCCCGGCGCGCCGCGGCCCCGTCCAGCCGTGACCGGCCGTCGACATGGCGAAGATACTCGTCCACCGGATCGAACGGGCGCTGCACGCCCGCGGCCGAGAGGCAGGCGTCGAACGCACCCTGCCAGGCCGCGGCATGGATCCGTGCGGAATCGATGACCACGCCGTCGGTGTCGAAGATCACGGCCCGCCGTGTGCGCAGGCAGGCTGCCAGGGGCGGTGTGGTGCTCATGACGGATCCCTTCCTCAGGGAGCCCTCTCCATGGCATCACGGCTGCCGGCCGAGGGCGCGCCGGCCGCAGGGGCGTGCTTTGCCACTTGCCCGAACGGCTGGGCCGTTGCCGGACGGAGCAGCGTGCGCCGCGGCCCCGCGATCCGCGGTGAGCGTTTGCCGGACCTGCCGGCCGGCGCGAGGCTGGACGCATGGTGCGTGCGCCGGCTTCGGAGACGCTGACCGGGTGGGCCGTAGGGAGACCTGGTCCGATGGGGGACGGCCCGCTGGTGCGTGTGCGGCGAGCGACGCCCTCGCCCGGGCCCGGTGAACTGTTGCTCACGGTGGAGGCGTGCGGTGTGTGCCGCACGGACCTGCACCTTGCCGAGGGCGACCTGCGCCCGCACCGGGCGTCGACCGTACCCGGCCATGAGATCGTCGGCCGGGTGGCCGCCGTCGGCGAGTCCGTCGCGGGCTTCCGGGTCGGTGACCGGGCCGGTGGGGCGTGGCTGCGCAGCACCTGCGGCCACTGCCGCTACTGCCGGGCCGACCGTGAGAACCTCTGCCCGGCCTCCCTCTACACCGGCTGGGACGCCGACGGCGGATTCGCCGACACCACCCTCGTACCGGCCGACTACGCCTACCGGCTTCCGGACGACCGGGACGCCGCGGCGCTGGCGCCGCTGCTGTGTGCGGGGATCATCGGCTACCGGGCGCTGCGCCGTAGCGCCCTGCCACCGGGCGGCCGGCTCGGCATCTACGGCTTCGGGGCCTCGGCCCATCTGGCGGCGCAGGTCGCCCTGGCCGAAGGGGCGACCGTGCACGTGCTGACCCGTTCGGCACGGGCCCGTGAGCTCGCCCTCGACCTGGGTGCCTCCTCCGCCGGCGGCGCTTACGAGCGCCCACCCGAACCACTGGACGCGGCGATCCTGTTCGCACCGGTCGGTGATCTGGTGCCCGTGGCACTGGAGGCACTGGACCGTTCGGGAACGCTCGCCGTCGCGGGCATCCATCTCACCGACATACCCGTGCTCAATTACCGGCGCCACCTCTTCGAGGAACGCGATCTGCGCAGCGTCACCTCGAACACCCGGCAGGACGGCCGCGACTTCCTGGACACGGCCGCGCGGATCGGTATCCGGGTCACCGTCAGTCCGTATCCGCTGAGCCGTGCCGACCGGGCCCTGACGGACCTGGCCGCCGACCGGGTCAGCGGCGCCGCCGTCCTGGTCCCGGGCTGAGCCTCGTTCCGGCCGGGCGGCCACCGCCTCCGTCCGGCAGTGCCGCGCGGCCCGGGTCCGCAGGGGCAGAGGGGTCCGGCCCGGCCGAGGTCATGGGCCGATCGGTGCCTCTTCGGTACGGCCCACCGGGCCCAGCCACTGGTCCCCTCGGCACTGCGGCGACGCCCCCCTGGGGCGACTGTCTCGCTCCGCTCACGCGGGAACCCCGGATTCGAACCGGGCCGAGACATCCACGACTCCCGGCACCGTGCGCGCGACGCGCACCAGCACGTCAGCGAGTGACGGGTCGGGGACGGCGCCGCTCAGACGGACGACGCCGTCGGCCACACCGACCTGCACGGTCGCGGAGCCCGCGGGGATCAGCTGAGTCGTGATCAGCTCGCGCAGTTCCTGGGCGATGTCCTCGTCCGTACGGAGGTGGACCTTGAGCAGATCCCCCCTGCTGACCACGCCCACGAGACGTCCGTCGTCGTCGACGACCGGCAGCCGTTTGAGGTGACCGCGGGCCATCAGACGGGCGGCCCCCGCCATACCCGTGTTGTGGGGCACCGTGACGGCGGGGACGGTCATCAGCTGACCGGCGGTGACGTCGCGGGACTCGTCCTGGCCCTGTGCCTCGAGCAGAAGGTCCGCTTCGGAGACCACGCCGACGACCCGTTCCTCGTCGGACACGACGGGCAACGCGTTGATCCGCCATTGCCGCATGGCCTTCACGATGTCCTTGAACGGCGTTCCGCGGTCGACCGTGACGACGGCGTGCGTCATCACGTCGTCGACGGTACGCAGACGTTTCATCGTTCCTCCGGGGACATGAGGCTCCGTATCTCCGAGCGTCGCCGCCGCCGGCGTCCGCCGGTAGGACCACACGGGGTCCGCGGGCACTGCTCGGCCCTGTCGCCCCGGCGTGAACGCTCAGGTGCTGTCGGCGTCGGGAACCGTCGTCGACCCGGCTTTCCGACAGAGCTCAGACAAGTTCCATGCGTACGTCCACCACACCTTCGACCGCGCGAATGGCCCGGGCCAGGAGGGGCACCAGAGAACGGTCCCGGAGCGGCCCTCGAACGGTGACGACACCGTCCAGCACGGTGAAGTCCACCCGGTCCGGGGGAGAGAGTCCGGCGACCACGACGGATCGGATCTCCTCGTCGATCTCCTCGTCCGGGCGCAGAAACACCTTCAAGAGGTCGCTGCGGCTCACCACGCCTTCCAGGATGCCGAGATCGTTCACGACGGGCAGTCGTTTCACGCGCTTGCGCGCCATGATGCGGGCGGCCTCGGCGAGCGTGGCATCGGGGTGGACGGTGACGGCCGGACTCGACATCAGCTCCTCGGCCAGCACCGCGTCGGCTTTCGACGCCTCCTCCGACCGGCCGGGCAGCTCCGGTTCGTCCTGCCGGAACGCCTCCTTCGGCAGCAGGTCCGCCTCGGAAACGACCCCGACGACGCGGCCCTCGCCCTCCAGGACCGGCACCGCGCTGATCCGCCATCGGTGCATCAGCTCGACGATCTCCTTGTACGAGGCCTCGCGGCCGATGGCCACGGCCGTGTGGGTCATGACGTCGCTGACGGTGTACGGGGACGCAGCCATGAGGCGCTCCTCCGGCGTGACTGACAGGCAGTGGCACGACGCTGTACTCACATGGTCCCGCCGCTGCCATGAGGGGCGTAGAGATCGAGCAGACGGATCCGGGTGGCCTGCAGTCGGTCGGCGAGGACCTGTCCGACCCAGTGACCGACAGCCGAACCGAAGGCGGGATCCGCGTCCATCGCCATGAGCACGGTCTCCGCGTCGAACTCATGGGTCCGGACGGGTGTCATCGCCTCCGCCCCGAGATGCCAGATGTAGGGCTTGAACAGCCAGGCCCAGCCGACGAGTTCGCCGGGCCCGAGACTCTCTATGACCACCGGGGCACTGCCCGGTACGCGGATGTCGAGTGTGACGGTGCCCGAACGCAGGATCCAGAAGTGGTCCGCGTGGTCCCCTTCCCGGAAGAGACGGGCACCCTGGGAGAAATTGGCCTCGCACCCGATCCCCATCAGACGGGCACGGTACTGGGCGGGCAGGGCCGCGGTGATGCGAGTCGGAGAACCGCTCATCGGTGGCCTCCTCTGTAGTCCCCGGTGTCAGCATCGCCGGGCAGCCGGATCAAGGGCATGAGCCGTCCGGCCCCTGCCACAGGCCCGCCCGGTCCCTCCACTATGGCCTTCCACGCACCGCGGGCCAACCGGACGCCGGGGCGGCGGCACGCACATCCACCCCCGTCGCTCCGTGCCGAAGGCACGTCGCGCACGCGGTCCGGCCGGACCAGGGCGTACGCGTCCGGGTGGGAGCGGTACGAGGGCGTCGCGCTCGCACTCGGCCCGGGGTGCCCATCGGGCAGCATCGTCGAAACCGCCGCCGAGCGGGTCCGCCTCCGCCGTCCGGATGTCGACGTCTCGGCCGAGGTGCGGCCCGAGGACGCGGTGATCGCTCTGTTGCACGAGGGGCGCGGTGCCGAGGCGCTGATCACCGGGCAGCGAGGCCGTGGCGGGCTCACCGGACTTCTGCTCGGCTCGGTCGGTCCGGCCGTGGCCGCGCGCGCCCCGTGTCCCGTCATCGTCGTGCGTGGTGACCGGGCCGGGATCGAGGGGATGCACGGACGGATCCTCGTGGGCGTCGGGGAACCGGGGGAGGCGTCGGCGGCGGTTCGCTTCGCGTGCCGTGAGGCCGCGGCGAGAAGCTGTGAACTGGACGCCGTACGTGCCTGGCGCTGTCCCGGGCACACCCGTGCCGACCCCCGGCGTACCGCCAGTGAGCACCTGTACCACAGGGAACGTGCGGCGACCCTGATCGACGAGGCGATGGCGTGGACCGTGCACGAGGACCCGACGGTCCGGCCGCACCCGGCGGCGGTCGAGGGACCGGCCGCGAGGATACTGGTGCGGCGCTCGGCCGCCGCGGACCTGATCGTCGTCGGAGCGCATCGTCGACGGGGCCGTCCCGGACTCCGACTCGGCCGGGTTGCCCATGCCCTGCTCCACCATGCCGACTGTCCGGTGGCCGTCGTACCTCGCGCGGCCTGAACGTGTGAGTCCTCGCCTCACTTCCCGAGCCGCGACGCGTGGTCGGGGACGTACGTCTGAAGGTCTCTCGGCGGTCGCTGGTACCCGGTGGCCGGTGGCCGCGGGGGCAGTTCGATCACCGGCGGGTCGACCGTCTCGTACGGCACGGTCGACAGGAGGTGGGAGATCATGTTCAGCCGGGCCCTGCGCTTGTCGTCGCTCTCGACGACGTACCACGGAGCCTCCGAGATGTCGGTGTGGACGAACATCTCGTCCTTCGCCCGCGAATAGGCCTCCCACCGGGTGATCGACTCCAGGTCCATCGGAGAGAGTTTCCACCGGCGGGTGGGATCCTGCAGCCTGCGCCGGAACCGCTCCTCCTGTACCGCGTCACTGACCGAGAACCAGTACTTGCGCAACAGGATGCCGTCCTCCACCAGCATCCGCTCGAAGATCGGGCACTGGCGGAGGAACCGCTGATGCTCCTCCATGGTGCAGAAGCCCATGACGCGCTCGACGCCGGCGCGGTTGTACCAGCTCCGGTCGAGCAGGACCACTTCCCCCGCGGCCGGAAGGTGCTCGACATAGCGCTGGAAGTACCACTGGCCGCGCTCGCGCTCAGTGGGCCGCGGCAGGGCGACGATACGTGCCACGCGGGGGTTGAGATGCTCGGTGACGCGTTTGATCGTGCTGCCCTTGCCCGCCGCGTCGCGACCCTCGAACACCACGACGAGCCGCGCGCCTTCGGCGCGTACCCATTCCTGGAGCTTCACCAGCTCGGTCTGGAGCCGGTACAGCTCGCGTTCGTACAGCGAGCGCGGCAGTTTTCCGGGTGTGCCCGGGCTCTTCTCGTCCGACATGGGTCGACGTTACGGAGGAGACCATGCCCGAAGTCAAGCGTCAGCGCCGGACGGGCTCCGCCGCGCAGATCCGCTACGACGCGTTCGATTGAGCCGGGGCGGCCGGGATGGGCCGGTCCCATCCCCTCGGACCGCCACGCACACCGTGCCGCCGTATGAGGGGGCAAGCAGGACGCCGTGGGGCCGAGTGGGCCGTTCTCAGGGTCCACAGGCCCCGAAGACGGGCCCGGCCGGGACAACCGAGGACGTCCGGTTCCTGGTCGGTGCGAGCGTCCGGAGCGGACCGTGGTCGGGGCAGCCCGCCTCATGGAGGCGCAGACCGTCAAACGGCTGCGGGTCGTGGACGAGACCGACAGACTGCCGGGCATCGTCGGCCGCGGCGACCTGCTGCGGGTCTTCCTGCGCCGTGACGACGCCATCCACGAAGAAATCGACCGGGACGTACTTCAGCGGACGATGGGGCCGGCTCCCTCGGAGGTGACGGGACACCGATGCCTGCGAGTCCTGTCGCGCCGGGGCCGGCGTGCGGCATCAGGAGAATTGCGGTACTCCTCGAATGAGGAGAAGCCGGGCAGGCGGACCCGCTCGCCCTCGTTCCGGCGTTCACGAGGCTGTTCGAGACTTACGAGACGGAGACAGTCGTCATGGAGCCAGTCGTCACGGTGGGCCTCGACGGCTCGCCCGAGAGCCTTGCCGCCGCCCGCTGGGCCGCCGACGAAGCCGAGCGGCGCAGGCTCACGCTGCGTCTGCTGCACGCGTGGCCGCTGCTGGTGCCGGAGCCGGCCCATGTCCCGGCGGAGATGGACCAGAACTACTGGGCGCGGCGGATCGTGCACAAGACGCGGGCGGAGCTCCAGAAGCGCCACCCGGGCCTCACCGTCGTCGGCAGCCTGATCGCCGATGACGCCGAGCACGCGCTGCTGCAAGCGGCCTCGGAGTCCGAGATGACCGTGCTCGGATCGCGCGGGCTCCTGCCCGTCGAGAGCTATTTCCTCGGAGACATCAGCATGCCCGTCGTGGCGCGGGCCGACGGGCCGGTGGTGCTGGTACGCGCCGGAGCCGGCGGACCGGGACCGCAGCCCGCACCGACCGCGGAGGGCGGCGTCGTGGTGGCACTGAAACTGCGCGGACCCGGCGACCGTCTTCTCTCCTTCGCCTTCACCAGTGCCGCGGCGCGAGGCGTGCCGCTCCGGGTCGTCCACGGCCGGAGCCTGCCCGTGGCCGCCTACACACCCTGGGGGGTGGACCACGACGTGACGGATGAAATCGCCCAGGACGCGCGGAAGAAGCTCGATCGGATCCTGGGCCCCTGGCGGGACAGGTTCCCGCATGTGGAGGTGGACGACGGCATCGTCCTCGAAAGCCCCGCCAAGGCCGTCGTGGGCGCCGCCCACGGCGCCGGGCTGCTGGTCGTCGGCCGGCGCAAGCACCGTCCCGCCCCGGCCCCGCACCTGGGTTCCGTCGCCCAGGCAGCCATTCATCACGCCCGCTGCCCCGTCGCCGTCGTCCCCCACACCTGACCGACCGGGCGACGGCACGGGGTCGGCGCAGCCGGACGGCCGCGGTCCGCGTCACCAGGGCGTCGCGACTTCCTGCGCCGGCCCCCGTCCACCCGCTGCTCGTACCGGCGCGTGCACTGCTGCGGCGGCGCGTCGCGGCACTCCCCCACCAGTCACTGCCCCGTACGCCCGTGAGCTCTACGGCAGACCCGCCGGCCCGTCCACCCGCGCACCACGGGGACCGTGCTGCGCCGCATTCCCGCCCGGCTTCGCCGGCGGCTCCGGCCCCGTCGCATTCCGAACGCCATGGCCCGGCTCGGCCCGGGCAGCCGCCGCGCCCCGTACAAACCGCGCAGCGGGGCCGCCATACTGGACGGGCCGGGGAGGGCGCGGGAACAGGCGTAACGACGGGGGCGACAGCAGGCGATGGCGGACACCAGGCTGATCCAGAGCCGGTACCGGCTGCTCGATCTGATCGGGCGCGGAGGAATGGGAGAGGTGTGGCGCGCCCATGACGAGTCGCTCGGTCGTCATGTCGCCGTCAAGTGTCTCAAGCCGATGGGGCCGCAGCAGGACCAGTCCTTCACCCGCGTCCTGCGCGAACGCTTCCGTCGCGAGGCCCGGGTCGCCGCCTCGCTCCAGCACCGCGGCGTCACCGTCGTCCATGACTTCGGCGAGCACGAGGGCGTCCTCTACCTGGTCATGGAGCTCCTCGACGGCCGCAACCTCAGCCAGCTCCTGGAGGACAACAAACAGCATCCGCTGCCGGTGCCCGATGTCGTCGACATCGCCGAACAGGTCGCCGACGCCCTCGGCTACACCCACCAGCAGGGCATCGTGCACCGGGACCTCAAGCCCGCCAACATCATGCGGCTCTCCGACGGCACGGTGAAGATCTGCGACTTCGGCATCGCCCGGCTGGGCCACGACATCGGCTTCACCTCCCGCCTCACCGGTACCGGCATCGCCATGGGCACCCCGCACTACATGTCGCCCGAGCAGATCAGCGGCGGCCAGGTCGACCACCGCAGCGACCTCTACTCCCTGGGCTGCGTGCTGTACGAGATCGCCACCGGAGCACCGCCGTTCGACCTCGACGACGCCTGGGCCGTCCTCGTCGGGCACCGCGACACCCAGCCCCGGCCGCTGCGCACCCACCGGGCCGAACTCCCTGGCTTCTTCGAGCGCGTCGTCCTGGAACTGCTGGCCAAGACCCCCGAGGAGCGGCCCGTCGACGCGGGCGACCTGCGCCGGCGGATCATCGTCGGCCGCACCGGTGAGCAGCCGCACCTGCCGCCCACCGGGCAGGTGCGGCTCGCCCCGCCCGTTCCCGTCCTGCTTCCCGGGCAGCAGTTGCCGGCCTGGACCCACGGGATGACCACCGGACACAGGGCGACCGGCGCCCGCCCCGGGCTCGCCCCGCCCGACCACTCCGCCGGCCTCACCGGCGAGTGGACCACCGGCACCGACCGGCGCGGCCTCACCGGCGAACTGCCACCGGTCGCGGCCGAGCGTCCGACCCCGTCGCCGGAACTGCTGTCCGTCCTCGCCGGCCGGCACAGCGCGGGCCTCAACCTGGGCCGGCTCGGACACTGGGAGGAGGCCGGCGAGGTGCACCGCGCGGTCGCCGCCGAACGCGAGCACGCACTCGGCCCCGACCACCCCGACACCCTCGCCAGCCGGTACGAGATCGGTTTCACCCTCAGCCGCACCGGACGCGTCTCGGACGCCCTGCGGGAGTTCGACCGGGTCGCCCGGGGCCGCGAGCGCAGCCTGGGACCCGACCACCCGGACACCCTGGCCGCCCGCCAGGAGGCGGCGTACGTGCTGGGCCGGCTGGGCCGGCACTTCGAGGCCCACCAGGTGTACGCGGAGGTGCTCGCCTCCCGGGAGCGCTCGATGGGGCCCGACCACCCCGACACCCTGCGCTGCCGCCACAACCTCGCCTTCAACCTCAGCAGGCTCGGCCGCCTGGAGGACTCGTACCGGATGGCCAGGGACGTGGCGTCGGCCCGCAGCCAGCTGCTCGGCGCCGACCACCCCGACACCCTGGTCACGCTCTACGAGGTGGCGTACACACTGGGCAGGCTGGGGCGCTGGACGGAGGCCCTGCAGGCCTACCGGGAGGTCGCCCGGGCCCGGTCGAGGTCGCTCGGCGCCGACCACCCCGACACACTCGCCGCCCGCTACGAGGTCGGTATCAGCCTCGGCCGCCTGGGCCGCAGCACGGAGGCCCTGGAGCTGTACCGCGCCCTGGTGGAGGACCGGACCAGGGTGGGCGGCCCCGCCGACCCCGAGACGCTCCGCGCCCGCCACGGCCTCGGCGTCAACCTGGGGCGCCTCGCCCGCTGGGAGGAGGCCCTCACCGAGGCCCGCGACGTGTGCGCGATCCGCGAACGGGTCCTGGGCCCCGACCACCCCGACACCCTCGTCAGCCGCCGCGAGGTCGCCGTCGGCCTCGGCTGGCTCGGCCGCTGGGCCGACGCCCTCACCGTCTACCGCACGGTCGCCGCGGCCCGCGAACGGCTCCTGGGCCCCGGCCACCCCGACGCCCTCGCCGCCCGCAACGACGAGGCGCACTGCCTGGAGCAGCTCGGCCGCGGGCCGGAGGCCGCCGAGCTGTACCGGCAGGTCGCCGCGGTGCGCGGCGGGCAGCGGGCGTCGCCGCGCTGAGCGGGAGCCACGGCCTCTGGTCAGGGGCGATCGTGCCGTGCTACGAAGAGCCATGCCCGCACCCGACAGCTATGACGCAGTGATCGTGGGCGGCGGCCACAACGGCCTGGTCGCCGCCGCCTACCTCGCCCGCGCCGGACAGTCCGTCCTGGTCCTGGAGCGCCTGGCCACCACCGGGGGAGCGGCCGTCTCGACCCGCCCCTTCGACGGGGTCGACGCCCACCTGTCGCGCTACTCGTACCTGGTGTCCCTGCTCCCGCAGAAGATCGTCAGTGATCTCGGACTGGACTTCGCCGTACGGAAGCGGACCGTCTCCTCGTACACCCCGACCGTGCGCGGCGGCCGCGCCACCGGCCTGCTCGTCGGCGGTGAGCGCACCCGCGACTCCTTCGCCGCCCTCACCGGATCCGACCGGGAGTACGAGGCGTGGCAGCGGTTCTACGGCATGACGCGGCACGTCGCCGAACGGGTCTTCCCGACCCTCACCGAGCCGCTGCCCGGCCGCGAGGTCCTGCGCGAGCGGATCGGTCACCCGGAGGCCTGGCGGGCGCTCTTCGAGGAGCCCATCGGCGTCGCCGTCGAGAAGAACTTCACCGACGACCTGGTACGCGGAGTCGTCCTCACCGACGCGCTGATCGGCACCTTCGCCGACGCGCACGACCCGACGCTGCGCCAGAACCGCTGCTTCCTGTACCACGTCATCGGAGGCTCCACCGGCGACTGGGACGTCCCCGTCGGAGGCATGGGCGCGCTCACCGACGCCCTCGCCCGGTCCGCCCGCGCGGCCGGGGCACAGATCCGTGTCCGGCACGAGGCGATCCGGATCGAGACCGACGGAACACGGGCCGAGGTCACCGTCCGCTCACCCGATGCGGAACAGGTCGTCGCGGCCCGCAAGGTACTCGTCAACGCCTCGCCTCAGGCGCTCGCCGCTCTCCTCGGGGACGAACCGCCCGCCCCGGCCGAGGGCGCGCAGCTGAAGGTGAACATGCTGCTGACCCGGCTGCCCCGGCTGCGCGACCGCTCCGTCGATCCGCGTGAGGCCTTCGCCGGGACGTTCCACATCGCCGAGGGCTACGGACAGCTCGCCGACGCCTACCGGGACGCCGCGGCGGGGCGGCTGCCCGCCGCCCCGCCGTCCGAGATCTACTGCCACTCACTGACCGACCCGTCGATCCTCGCACCGGACCTCGCCGCCCGCGGCTACCAGACCCTCACCCTCTTCGGCCTGCACACCCCCGCCCGGCTCTTCACCGCCGACAACGCGGCGACCCGGGCCGAGCTGCTGGCGGCGACCCTCGCCGAGCTCGACGCGCACCTGGACGAGCCGCTCACCGGCTGCCTGGCCCGCGACGAGAACGGCGAGCCGTGCATCGAGGCGAAGACCCCGCTCGACCTGGAGCGGGATCTGCGGCTGCCCGGCGGCCACATCTTCCACCGGGACCTCGCCTTCCCCCACGCCACGGAGTCCACCGGCCGTTGGGGTGTGGAGACGGCACACGCCAATGTGCTGCTGTGCGGGGCCGGCGCGGTGCGCGGCGGCGGGGTCAGCGGGGTCCCCGGCCACAACGCCGCGATGGCGGCGCTGGGCCGGTGACCAGGGGCCGCTACCGGCCGAACACGCCCCGCAGCGCGCCGAGCTTGCGCGGCAGGTCGTACTCGGCGCCGCCCTCGTGCCCGTTGTACGTGAACACCTCGATCCGCGCCGGACCCGCGTAGCGGTGGTACGCGGCGAACACCGTCGACGAGGGGCAGATCTTGTCCATCAGGCCGACCGAGAACCACGCCGGGGCGGTCGCCCGTGCCGCGAAGTTGACCCCGTCGAAGTAGGACAGGGTCTCCATCGCCTCGTCGATCCGGAAGCGGTGCCCGGACAGCCAGCGGGCGATCTCCGCGTACGGCCCGGCGTCCGTGATCTGTGAGGCACGCCGGTAGTGGCAGAGGAACGGCACATCGGCGACGGCCGCCACGATGTCGTCCCGCAGCCCGGCTACGGCCAGCGCGAGCCCGCCGCCCTGGCTGCCGCCGAGCACCGCCACCCGCGAGGCGTCCACCGCCTCATGGGCCTTCGCCGCGTCCACCGCCCGCACCGCGTCCGTGATCAGCCGCCGGTAGTAGTGGCGGTAGGGGTCCTCGATGCCCCGGGTCAGGAAACCGGGCGAGGAGGAGCCGTGCCCGTCCGGGCCGATGTCCGGGGTGTCCGCGGTGTTCTTGCCGCCGCCGCCCTGGCCCCGGTTGTCCATCACCAGATGCGCGTACCCGAGCGCGCTCCAGGTCAGCCAGGAGTACGGAATGCCCCTGCCGCCGTTGTAGCCGATGTACTGCACCACGGCGGGCAGGGGGCCCGAACGGGTCTTCGGCAGCAGCAGCCAGGCCTTCACCGGCTGCCCGCCCCAGCCCCGGAACGTCACGTCGAACACGTCGACGGTCGCGAATCCGGCGTCGTACGGGACGAACGCGGCGTCCAGGTCGTGGCGGGCCGTCTCGGTGAGCGTCTTCTCCCAGAAGGCGTCGAAGTCGGCCGGCTCCTCCGGTTCCGGCCGGTAGTCGCGCAGCCGGTCCAGGGGCATGTCGAACAGCAAGGGTCTAGCTCCTCTTCAGGGTGAGGTTGAGGGTCGCACCGTGGCGTCCGGCGGTGTCGGCGGTGATCCGGATGCCGTTGCCGGCGGGTGCGGCGCTGACGCCCGGATCGGCGGAGACGACGCTCAGACCGCGCTGCGCCAGGTCCAGGACGACCGAGGACCGCAGCTGCGTCGGGTCGGACAGCGACACCTCGACCGTCTTCCCGTCCGGCCGCACCAGCACCGAGGCCGGACCGTCCGAGGACAGGTCCTGCGCGGTGCCCGCGGTCCAGAAGTTCGCGGCGACCAGCCCGTCCGAGCAACGGCGTACCGCGTGCACGGCGGTGGAGCGGGCGATCGGTTTCACCGGCGGCGCGGACGACCACTGCTGCGTCCGCTCGGCCGAGGCCGCCGGGGCCTGGAGCCAGTAGTACCCCGCCCCGCTCGGCGCGGCGCCGTGGTCCTGCCAGAGCGTCAGATACGGGCGGGTGACCGAGGTGTCCGTGCCGTACTTGAGGTTGATCTCGCGCCAGGTCGCGGTGCGTTCCTCGCGCAGGCCGTTCAGCGTGACGGGCTCGGGGAAGATGTAGCCGCCGGTTCCGGCCACATGCAGCCACCGGACCTGGTCGAGCCGGGCCGACCAGCCGGCGTCCGTCGGCGCCGCCGTGCCGTTGACGAGCAGGGCCGCCCCGGGGTCGCGCAGCTTCCGGTTCTCCACCACCGTCTCGGCCGTGCCCGCGTCCGCGCCGATGCCCGAGCCGACGCAGGCGATCACGTCGTCCAGGCAGAACCAGCTCTTCAGCCCGTGCAGCGAACTGCCGTACGCGCGCAGCTCCATGCCGTACGCGCCGAGCGTGGTGCCCGGCAGCGCGGTGCCGCCCGCCCAGTCGGCCGTGCTGGTGGTGCGCTGACCGGCCGCGTCCGCCGGGCGCCCGGCGATGACGGTGGTGCCGGGCAGCCGGGCCGGGTCGACGGTCGGCCAGTAGTCCTCGCTGTAGTGCCCGAGGTCGTCGGTGTAGAGCAGGACCATTCCGTCGGAGAGGTGCCAGGCGTGCAGGTTCTCGTTCTGGATCGACTCGTAGTTGTAGATCCGGGAGGAGTAGGCGGAGATGCCGAGCGAGAAGGACGGCCGGCGGTGGGCCGCCTTGTCCATCCGCGGGTGCTGCTTGTGCGCGACCAGCGGCCCCCGGGCCGGCACCGGGGAGGCCATGACCTGCCGGGCGGCGACCAGCGAGGCCAGGTCGGTGACGGCCAGGAAGTCCCGGTAGGTGTCCTCGGCGATCCACTGCTTGACCAGGGCGGTGAACCGGTCGGCGGTCTCGCCCGGGAAGCTCGGGATCAGGCGCACCACCGCCTCGATGACCGTCTGCGCCGACACATGGCCCTGCTTGCTGGGGCGGGCGATCTCGCGCCCGCACACCGACGCCATCACGTCGCCGCGTACCAGCAGCGGGTCGAAGCCGTCGTCGACCCAGCCGCGGATGTTGTCGAGATCGGGGTCGGTGACCGTCCACGCCGTGCCGGCGAGGAGGTTCAGCAGCCGGGAGAGGTTGTTCAGCAGCTCCTTGCCGTACCCGCCGTTGTAGGGATGCTTGTAGTGCTGGAGGAACGAACCGTCGGAGTAGAAGCCCTCGCCGGTGCCCTCCGCCGCGGCGCTCGCGTCGTTGAAGGCGAGGACGCTGTTGGCGCCCGAACCCTCGACGTCCGAAAGAGCGTCACGGACCCGGGCCAGGTCGTCGCCCGCGCCGGTGAGCACCGCGTTGACGGCGACCACGGTGGAGATCCACACCCGGTTGGCACCGGTGGCGATCTGCCGGTCGGCCCGCCAGAGGTTCGGGTCGGGTGTGTAGTGCCGCACGGCCGCGGTGATCCGGCCCAGCCGCTCCGTCCCCAGCGCGTCGTACAGCAGCACGGCCGCGTCGTTGAGGGCGAGCGCGGAGCCGATCTCCCAGTCCCAGTCGTTGTCGAACCGGGTGTGGCCGGGGCCGTAGCGGTTGGTCAGCATCCAGTCGAGGCCGGCCAGCAGCAGATCGCGCAGCGCGGTGTCGCCGTACTGCGGGGTGCCGGGGACGGCCCACGCGGTCGCGGCCGTGGCGAGCCGTTTGAACGACGTCGTCACGTGGTTGGAGAGAGTGGTGCTGGTCAGATCGGGGAACAGCCCGTCGGTCCGGGCCGGGTCGAGACCCTTGACCGAGGTGGTCGCGGCCTTGCCGGTCCTGGCCACGGCAGCGGCGATCTGCGGGTCCGTCAGGTCGAGGCCGGGGCCACCGGTGAGCAGGGTGTGCCAGCGGGTGCGCAGGGCGGTGGCGTCGTCGATGACGGCGGAGCCGTCCGCCGCGTGCGCGGTGCCCGCAGCCGCGGCGGTGAACGCGAGCGGCAGCGCGGCGGCCGCGCCGAGGGCCGCGGCGCCGGCGAGAACATTGCGCCGGGTGGTGCCCGGGGTGGTGCCTGGGTTCGTCATGCGGCCCTCACAGAAGGTGTCGGCGGTCGACGGCCGCTGCCAGCGCGGCATGACCGGAAGGGTTGGGGTGGAGCCCGTCGCCGCTGTCGTACGCGGGCAGCAGCAGGGACGGCCGGTCCGGGTCGCGCAGGGCCGCGTCGAAGTCGGCGACGGCGTCGAAGACCCGGCCGGTGCGCACCGCCGCGTTGATCCGCTGGCGCACCGCTTCGAGCTCCGGCGTCCAGCGGGTCCAGCCGCCGAACGGGGCGATGGTCGCGCCGACCGTCCGCAGCCCGGCGTCGCGGGCGCGCAGCACCAGCTGCCGGTACCCGGCCAGCACGAGCGCCGGATCGGTCTGGCTCGGCGGCTGCTGGAGGTCGTTGACGCCGAGATGGACGAGTACGGTGCGCAGTCCGGGCAGCGACAGCACATTGCGGTCGAAGCGCGCCTGTCCGCCCGGCCCGAACCGGGCGTCGTCCAGCAGCAGCCGGTTGCCGCTGATGCCGAGATTGGCGACGGCCGAGCCGGGAAGCCGCCGGGCCAGCTGGTCGGGCCAGCGCAGATCGGCGTCGTCGGGGGTGCCTACGCCCTCCGTGATGGAGTCGCCCAGCACCGCGACCACCGGCCCGTGCGCGCCCGTCACCTCGACGCCGGTCAGCAGGAACACCGAGGTGGTGCGCTCGCCGTCGACGGAGTGCGAGGCATGGGTGTTGCGGTGGAAGGACAGCGGCCCGGTGGGGCCGGGGAGCCGGGTCTCCACGGTCAGCCGCGCGGCCTCGGTGACACGCAGTCCGGAGACCGCGTCGCTGGTCAGCGAGGCGCCCGCGGCGAGCCACGCCTGCCGCTGCCCGCCGAACGTCACCGGCAGGCCGCCCGCCGTCGCCGGGCCGACGAGAACCGGGGCCGTACCGAAGGCATGCCCGTAACGCAGCCGGACGGTTCCGCCGGCGGAGAGCCGTACGTTGGCGACGCAAGTGCCGTCGGTCAGGCCGGCGCTCGCCACCGTGTCCGTGGCGGTGGGCGCGGTCTGCGCGGTCGCCCAGGACGTCGTCCAGCGCGACCGGCTCGCTCCGCTGCCCGAGCGCTGGGCCGCCTGCGCCCCCGACGCCGTGGCCGCGACCGCCGCCAGACCGGCCGCCGCCGTCAGTACCCCGCGTCTGGCGGGTCCCTGCCCGGTCACTGGGGGCACGCACCAGTCGGGTCGTACTCGCTGCCGTAGGTGCCGACCGCGTCGCCGCCGGTGTTCCCGCTCATCGTGTTGGTGCACACCGGACCCTGCGGGGTGCGCATGAACTTGATGCCGCCGCCCGCGTTACCGGTGATGGTGTTGCCGTAGATGCTGGTGTCGATGCCGTCGGTCGCGGTGTCGCCGCCGAGCCGGATGCCTGCGCCGACATTGTCGTGAATGGTGTTGTAGCGGAAGATGTTGCCGCTGCCGCGTGCGTCCAGGCCGCCGGAGCCGGGGTCCTTCTGGCCGCTGCAGTCGTTGTACTCGACGTAGTTGTTGGTCGAGTTCTCCTTCACATCGACGCACTCGTTGCCCTGGGTGGCGATGGTGTTGTGATGGATACGGTTGTTCCTGCTGATGTCGGGGGCCGCGTCCGGGGCACCGTTCGCCCCCTGCTGCTCGGGAGCGGTGCCGAGGTAGATGCCCTCGCCGTTCTTCCCGCCGCCGCCGAACTCGAAGTCGTTGACGCCGCAGTTGGTGATCGTGTTCTCGGAGATGTCGGCGCCGGTCACCAGATAGCGCACCCGCAGGCATTCGTCGGCGGCGTTCTTCAGCGTCATCCCGGTGATCCGCAACCCGCCCACACCATTGCCGGGAGTCGTGCTCATGACATAGATGAGCTTGAGGCGGTACCCCGACACATCGGTGGACGACCCGTGCAGCCCGTCCACGGTGAATCCGCTGAGCGTCGTCGAGTCGTGCTGCACCTGGATGATCCGGGCGTCGCCGGCCCCCTTCACCACGGCGTTCGCCGGACCGGTGATGGTGACACCGGAGCGCTTGGTCACGACGTCCTGCTTGTACGTACCGGCGGCGAGGTTGACCACCGCGCCCGTCGGCGCCAGGTCGACCGCCTTCTGGATCGTGGCGAGCGGGGCGCTCGCCGACGTACCGGCGTTGGAGTCGCTGCCGGACGGCGACACGTAATACGCGGTGGCGGCCTCGACGGCCACCGACGGCGGGGGGAAGGCGAGCGGTGCGCCGGCGGCGAGCGCGGCGACGAGGGCGGTGCGCAGTACACGGCTCATGGGGTGTGCCTCCTGGGGTCTGCGAAGGACAGTGCGAGCAGTACGGGGATGCTGGGGCCGAGGAGCAGGGGGCCCAGCGGTACGACGAGCGAGAGCAGCGCGGCGGAGACCACCGCGCCGAGCAGTGCGGTGCCACGGGCCGCCGAGCCGAAGCCGAGGGCCAGCGCACCGCGCGACCAGGTGCGGACCGTCCCGTGCGGGGACCGGGCCGCCTCGGCCGCGAGCGCCACGTGGTGGATGGCGAGCGCGGCAGCGATGCCCACCTGCGCTGCGAGCAGCACGAACGTCCACGGCTCCGGACGGCCCAGCAGATGGACGATGTTGGCGGCCAGGACGATCCCCGCCGCGGTGGACGCCAGACAGTGGCGCCACAGGGACCGCCAGTACTGCGGGAAGGCGGCGAAGGTGTGGGTGAAGCAGCGGCTGTCACCCTCCGCCCGCCACCGCTGCAGGGCGTGCCCCATCGCGGCGAGCGCGGGGAGCCAGGTCACGACACCGAGCGACAGCACGGTGAAGGCGGCCCCGGCGGCCGCCGGGTAGGCCACGAACTCCAGCCGCCGCAGCAGCGTCGGCCAGCCGGACGAGAGGGTTGCCTGCATGATGATCAGCCGACCTTTCCTGTGTACGGCTCCGGGACATCGAGCAGCACGCGGCCGTCCAGCACCAGCCGGGTGGCCGCCACCACGTAGGGGGCAGATCCCTCGGCGCCGAGCAGGACCGCGGCCGCGTCGGCCGACACCGTCGCGGTACGGATCCGGCGCGCGACGGGGGAGAGGAGCACGCTTTCCTCGCCGAACGTGACGCCCTGGCCCTGCGCGCACTCCACCCGCTCGGCCGGGGCCGGCGCCGGGCCCGGGACGATCGCGGTGAGGAAGAGCGCCTCCGTGGAGCGCGCGGACGTCGCGCGCAGCGTGTGCAGTGTGCGGGTGAGACGCAGCTCCGGCGTGCTCGACGTCGGGTTCGCCTCGACCTCGGTGACTTCGGAGACGACGTCGGCGTCGAGCGGCGCGAACCGCCGCACCAGGGCGGAGGCGGCCCCGGACCGGATCAGCCGGCCGCCGTCCGGCCCGGGTTCGGTGGGCCGGTCGGTCTGGAGCAGGAACGACCACTCCCGCTCCGCGTCCGCCTCGGCGAGATCCAGCAGTACGAGCCGTCCCGACGGGGTGAACACCAGCGTCCGGTCCAGCCGCCGCACCCCGAGCGCGGGGTCGTACATCGCGGCGATCTCCGCCGTGGCGTGCGCCCACCCGCAGTCGGGACCGGCCAGCACATCGCGCTGCCGGGCCTGCCGCTCGTACGGGATGTCCTCGTAGACGTGATAACGGTCCTCGTCCGCGTATCCCTGACCGTCCACCAGCAGCAGATTGTGGTGCGCGGCCCGCTTGCGGTTGCTGTACCCCTCGTCGACCGCGAGGAACGCACCCTGCGAGACCAGCACGAACGAGCCCGAATCGGGGTGGTGGTGCCCCTGGTTGAGGGTCTCCCAGCCCAGCTCCGCCCGGTGCTTCGCGGAGGTCTCCCACGCCTTGTGGCCACCGCCGGGGCTCGCCTTGAACGAGACGAGCGTGGCGTCGTCGTCCCACCCGGTGCGGGCCGCGAGCAGCCCGAGGTCCGGGAAGAACGCCCGTGTCTCCGTGGGCGGGGCGGCGGCCACGGACGGGTCGCACCAGAGGTATTCGAGATAGGCCTCCGGCAGGATTCCCGGCCGCACCCCGCTCTCCGCCGCCTCCTGCCACAGCAGTTCACCCGAGGCGAGATCGCCCAGCCACTGCGCCTGAGGAATCCCGTACTGCGCCGCGAGCCGGTAGTACAGGCCGGCGCTGTGTCCGCTGCGCCGGTCGTGGCAGTCGCCGTGGTCGACGTTGAACGCGAAGCCCGGGGCCAGCTGGTGCATCCGGTAGCGGAAGGTGTTCGTGAGGAAGCCGCCCCGATCCCACCAGTCGATGCCCTCCGCCTCCTGGAGGAGGTCCAGGTGGACGGCGAGGAAGGGCACGCCGTAGCGCCAGTAGACGACGCCCTCGGCGTGCGAACCGTCGTCCGGCATCAGGTCGAGGACCGTACCGAGGTTCTCCCTGGCGCGCTCGGTCCACTCCTCCTTGCCCAGCACATAACCGGCCGTCGCCAGACCCGCGTAACAGATCCAGTTGTGGTTCTGCCAGTACGACGACGACCACCAGCGGCCCTCGCCGGCCACCGCGAACTCGTACATCCGCCGCCCCTGGAGCAGCAGCTTGTACCGCAGCAGCGCCCGCACCTCGTCCGGGAGTTCGTCGCCGATCCACCGGTGGGCGAGCGAGAGATGGTGCAGCAGCCAGCCGGCGTCCAGATCGTGGTCCGGCATATGGGCCCTGCCCCAGTGCGGCAGCCGCACCGCGGCCTCGATCCAGCGCCGGCTCTCCGCCAGATGGGCCGGGTCGCCGCTCACCCGGTAGGCCAGCGCCGGGTTGGAGGCGGCGGGGCCGAGCCAGGTGATGCTGGCCAGGGGGTGCGTACGCGGCGGGGTCAGCCCGCGGTGGCGGGCGGCCTCCTCGTACAGCCGCACCTGCTGCGCGGGGCGCGGGCCGGGCGGCGGGGTCGCCGAGAGCAACAAGAGTCAGTCCTCCGTCCGGAACCGTGCGGTGCCGCCGTCCGTCAGTGAGACCGTCAGCACCCCGTCACCGTCCAGCCGTACATCGGCCACGGCGGGCCCGGCCGACGCCGCCTGGTACACCGAGGCGAAGGTGATCCGGTCGGACTGCGCGGTGAAGTCGACCCGGGTGCGCACGCGCTGCGGATCGTCGGCCGGACCCGGGCCGGGCCGGGAGACCGGACGCACGGTCACGCCGGGGGTGTGGGTGTGCCAGCCGTGCAGGGTCTCGTCGCCGTACCAGGTGGTGCGGACCTCGCCCGAGGCCTGGAGCTGGACATCCAGCGCGACACCGGGGCGCAGTTGCGCGGTGAGGCACCGCTCGTCCTCGGCACGGACGGTCAGCAGATCCACCAGATAGCCGTCACCGAGCACCACCCGCCGCACCGCACGCACTCCCTCGTACGCCGTCGTCACCTCGGCGGTCACGGACGAACCGTCCGAGCCGAGCAGTCGCCCGGTGCACTCCGCCTGTTCGCCGCCGTTCACGCGGAAGGCCGGATGGGCCTCCGTCGACGCGTACAGTTCCCGGAACTCGGCGTGTGCGTAGGGCACTTGACCGGGATCGGGCTGCCACGGCGTGGTGTCGCCGTACAGATACAGCGACAACTTGTCGCGATGGCCGTGCGAGCCGCCGTGCGGACCGAAGTCCAGCAGCGCGTGGACGCCCGCGTGGTGCAGCACCGCGTACCCGGCGGTCGGGAACACGGTCACCGGGCCGGACGCCGGGCGCGCGGGCAGCGGCGGCCCCGCGAACCAGCCGCCCAGCTCCCGGTCGAGCCCGTCGTCCCGCGCGCCCAGCTCGGACCGGGCCCGCCCGGCCACCGCGTCCAGTGCCGGTGACGGAACCAACTGCTGTGCGAGCGAGACGAGTTCGAGCCACTCCAGGGCGAGCGGACCGCGCAGATACGGGCCGTCGTGCAGCGCCGGAAGGATGCCGCCCGGCGTGGCGATCGCCGCCAGTACATCCGTCATCCCGGCCAGCACGTCCACCACGTCGGACGGTACGGACGCGGGATCGGTGCCCCGCAGCGCCAGCAGCGCGGCCCGCAGCACGAACCCGTGGTAGTAGGTGCTGCCCTCCCACTCCCAGCCGTCATCGGCGACCGCGACCCGCAGATGCGCGTACAGCCCGTGCTCGCCCTCCAGCCACCGCCTGCCGCCGTCCCACTCCCGGCCACGGACCGCGGCGGCGGCCCGACTCGTCGCCACGCCGGCGGCGTTGAGCCACGCGGTGTAGTTGGAGGCGAGATGGCCCTGACCGGTCAGTACGTCCCGGGCATCGAGCGCCGCCCGCTCCAGGTCGTCCAGGAGCGGCAGCAGCGCCGCCAGGTGTTCCGCGGAGTGCTCGGCGAGCGTGATCACGGCGTGCCCGACGTTCACCGCCCAGATGGCATCGGTCAGCGCCTGGTGGAAGAGCCGGCCGCGCAGCATCCAGCCCTGTGCCTCGCCGTGCCGCTCGGTGGCCAGCTCCGCGTACAGCCCCGCGTACTCCACGAGCCGCGCCACCGACTCCGCGCGCTCCTCGCGGTGCGCGAGCACCCGCAGGTGCCGCGCCCACGCCTGGTGCGAGAGCACCAGCCAGGCGCCGCGCACCGCCTCGTCGTCCACCCGGCAGCCGTACGCACAACGCGCACCGCCCTCCGGGAACACCCCGGCGAGCAGGTCGCCGTGGTCGAGCTCCACGCCGTGCGCCGGGCAGACGTACGCGTGCCACCAGCCGCCCCGCTCCCGGGCGATCCGCCTCAACGCGGCCACACGCCACCGTCGATGTCCACCGTGGTGGCGGTGAGGAAGCCGGACGACGGCGACGCCAGGTGGACCACCGCGGCGGCGACGTCCTCGGGGGTGCCGGCCCGGCCCACCGGGATGCCGGCCTCCATCGCCTGCTGTGCCTCGGGCGCGGTGAAGGTGTCGTGGAAGGCGGTGCCCTTGATGAAGCCGGGCGCGACGGTGTTGACGGTGATGCCCGTCCCCCCGAGCTCCTTGGCCAGGCCCTTGGTGAAGCCGCGCACACCGGCCTTCGCCGCCGCGTAGGCGACCGAGCCGGGGCCGCCACCGTTGTGCGCGGCCAGCGAGGACATCGTGATGATGCGGCCGGCCGAGGACTCCTTGAGATGCGGCAGCGCGGCGCGCACGGTGCGGAACGTGGACGTCAGATTGGTGGAGAGGACCTGATCGAAGTGCTCGTCGGACATCTCGGCGATGGTGGCCCGGCCGATCAGATGACCCGCGTTGCAGACCAGGACGTCCAGCCCGCCGAGGAAGCCGGTCGCCTCGTCGACGAGCCGGTCCACATCACCGGTCACCGTGACATCGGCCTTGAACGCCTTCGCCCGGCGGCCCAGCGCCTCGATCGCGGAGACCGTCTTCGCGGCCTCGTCGGCGGAGGAGTGGTAGTGGACCGCGACATCGGATCCGGCCTCGGCGAGCGCGACGGCGATGGCGCGGCCGATGCCGTGGCCCGCCCCTGTCACCAGTGCGCGGGAGCCGTTGAGATCAGCAGACATGGAATGAGTACCTTTCGAGGAACGGTGGTTCGTGCCGGAATCGGTTATTTGAGGCCGGCGGTCGCGAAGCCCTGCACGAAGTAGCGCTGGCCGATGAGGAAGAGAACGACCATGGGAAGGGTGGCCAGCGTGGTGCCGGCCATCAGGAAGTGCCACTGGGGGCCGTTCTCCGTCTTGAAGACGGAGAGCCCCACCTGGATCACCCGAAGACTGTCCGAGCGGGTCACCAGCAGCGGCCAGAGGAAGTTGTTCCACGACGACTCGAAGGTCAGCAGCGCCACAGTGGTGAGCGCGGGCTTGACCTGCGGCGTCATGATCCGGGCGTAGATCCGGAACTCGCCGAGGCCGTCGAGCCTGGCCGCCTCCTCCAGCTCCACCGGAAGGTCCAGATAGAACTGACGGAAGAGGAAGACCGCGAACGGGGTGACGGCACCGGGAACGATCAGCGCCCACCAGGAGTCCAGCCAGCCGCTGCCGCCCTGGCCGAAGATGTCGTTCCCGCCGGCCAGCGGCATGAAGCGGACGATCAGGAACTCCGGCAGCACCTTGGTGTACGTGGGGATCATCAGCGCGGCGATGAAGAGGTAGAAGATGACCTCGCTGCCCCGGAACTTGATCCGGGCCAGCGAGTACCCGGCCATCGACGCCACGACCACGTTGATGAGGGTGTGACTGAAGGCGATGATGAAGCTGTTGCGCGCGTACGTCGCGAACGGCGCAGCTTTCAGCGCGTCGATGTAGTTCCCGAACTCCCAGTGTTCCGGCAGCAGTCCGGCGTCCTGGGAGGCGATTTCGACCGGCGTCTTGAGCGAGGTGAGCACCATCCAGACGAACGGCACCACCATCAGCAGCGAGACGACGATGAGGGTCGCGTAGAGCGCGATCCGGCCGGCGGGGAGCGGTCTGCCGTTCTTCCCCGGCCGGGACTTCTTCACGGCCCCCGGCGCGTGCAGCTCAGTTGTGGCCACGGGTGCCTCCCATGATCCGCCGGTTGACCAGGGTGAAGCCCATCAGCAGCACGAACAGCACCAGTGACTGCGCGCAGGCGTAGCCGACGCGGAACTCCCGGAAGGCGGACTTGTAGATCTCGTACGTCATCATCGTGGTGCTGTTGGCGGGACCGCCGTCGGTCAGGATGTAGATCTGGTCGAAGGACTGGAAGGCGCTGATCATCGATGTGATGAGCACGAAGAACGTCGCGGGCTTCAGCAGCGGCAGCGTGATCGAGAAGAACTGCCGCACCTTGGAGGCGCCGTCCACCGAGGCCGCCTCGTACAGCTCCTTCGGCAGGGACTGCAGCGCGGCCAGGTAGATGAGCATCTTCATGCCGATGCCCTGCCAGATGCCGACCAGGATCACCGAGGGCATCGCCCACGAGGTCGACGAGAGCCAGGCCGGTCCGTCGATCCCGAGGAAGGACAGGAGTGTGTTCAGCAGCCCGTTGCCCGGGTTGTAGATCCACAGCCAGACCAGCGCGATCGCGACCGTCGCCGTCACCTGCGGCAGGAAGACCGCGGTGCGGAAGATGCCCCGGGCCTTCAGACCCGTGTGCAGCGCCAGGGCGACGAGCAGCCCCAGCACCATGCCGAACGGCACGGTGAAGAAGGTGTAGACGACGGTGTTGACGATGGACTTGCGGAAGACCGCGTCGCCCATCATCTCGCTGAAGTTGTCCAGTCCCACGAACTGCGGCGCCGTCAGCACGTCGTACTTCGTGAAGGCCAGGACCACCGAGGCGACGACCGGCAGGCCGATCCAGAGCGAGGCATGCAGCAGCGCGGGCGCCACCATCAGCATGCCGGCGCGCTGCCTGCGGCGCCCCGGTCCCGTCGGGACCCGGCCGGTGCGCTTCTTCGCGACCGTGCGTCCGGCCGGGGCGGAGGGCGGCGCGGGGCGCGCCTTCAATACGGATGTCGCTCCCACAGTGACGGGTCCTTACATCCGGCCGATGGCGGCCTCGGCGAGCCGGCCGAGTTCCGCGATGGCGTCCTTCGCCGACTGGTTGCCCACGATCGCGGGCTCCAGCGTCGGCTTGATCTTCTCGCGGATCTCCATCCAGGCGGCGGTGCCACCCTCGGAGCACGCGGCCCCCATGCTCTGCAGGGAGAGATCGACGAACTTGTTCTCCTTCACGTACGAGGTGTCGCTGAGGTCCTTCAGACCGGGCACCGAACCACGCTGCTTGGCAGCGCCGAGGATCGACTCGGGCGTGGCGAGGTACTCGACGAGTGCGCGGGCCGCGGCGGGGTGCTTGGAACCGGCGGACTGGGTGACGAGCGTGCCGCCCTGAAGCATCGCGGGCTTGCGGTTGGCGAGGATGAACGCCCCGAGCTTGTCGTCCTTGATCAGGTCCGGCGTCTGCTCGCTCGCCTGCCGCCACAGCGCGCTGGTCGTCATCATCATCGACGCCTTGCCGGTCTGTACGTTCGACGGGGCACCGGCGTCCGTCTTCTTGGCGTAGTCGGCGGAGCCGTCCTTGATGAGGTCCTTGAAGAACTGCAGTGCCTCGACCCCGCGGGCGTCGGTGAACAGCACCTTCTTGCCGTCGGCGCTGAACAGCTGGCCGCCGTTGGCGAAGAGGAAGGTCTCCCAGCACTGGCGCAGGTCGATGGAGAACGGGTCGAACCCGATCCGGCCGTCCTTGGTGAGCTGCTTGGCCACGGCGCGCAGCTCGGCCCAGTTCGCCGGCGTCTTCTTGATCCCCGCCTCGGCGAAGTGGTCCTTGCGGTAGACGACGATGCGGGTGTCGAGGACGACCGGCAGCGCGTACAGCTTGCCGTCGTACCGGGAGGGCTCCAGTACCCGCTTCTCGTAGTCGTGCGCGGAGGCGAACTTCTCCGGCAGCTCGGCGATCGCGTTCTTGGCCGCGAACGGCGGGATCCAGCCGACGCCCATCATCAGTACGTCGGGGAGCAGACCACCCGCGAGACCGGTGGTGATCTTCTCGTTGAGCTGGGCGTACGTGGTGTAGTCCACGTTCACCTTGACGTCCGGGTACTTCTTCCGGAAGCCGCCGAGTATCTCCTTCTCCAACAGCGTCTTGCCGTCGGCCCCTTCATAGATCGGGGTGAGCAGAGTGATCTCACCCTCGGCGGGGCCTTCGGCGGAGCCGGCCGTCGAAGTGCCGGTGCCGCACCCGCCCAGCGCGGCGACAGCGGTTCCGGCGCCGATGGCGGCAAGCAGCGACCGTCGGTTGAGTTGCATGGGACACCCCTTTTGAGGTGGAGGCTGTGGATCGATCCAGCGAGGGGTCCCGGCCATGGCTGGGAAGTGCTGGTAAATCGATGCACTGATGCTAGGAACGCCTTGAGAGCGACGTCAACAGCTGATGCACATGAATTTTCGGGGGTGTTAACGGGTGTACCGGTAAACGAAGTTCAGTAAATCGATACACTGGTAGGGTCAGACGAGTTCCGAACCGGAGGTGGCATGAGCGGGGTAACGATCCATCAGGTCGCGGAGGCCGCGGGGGTCTCCGCGAGCACGGTCTCCAACGTCCTCAACGGACGGACGGACCGTATGCAGGCGGCCACGCTGGCCCGCGTGGAGCAGGTGATCGAGCAGCTCAGCTACCGGCCCAACCGAGCCGCCCGGATGTTGCGCACCGGCCGCATCAAGGTCATCGGCCTCATCGTGCCGTCGGTCGCCAACCCCTTCTGGGGGGCGCTCGCCCGCGAGCTGGAGGCCATCGCGCTCGCCGAGGGGTACCACGTACTGCTCTGCAACAGCGAGCGCGACGCCGCCCGCGAGCTCAAGTACGGCGAGGAGCTCCTCGCGGACGGGGTGAGCGGAGTGGTGCTGTGCTCCTCGCTGCCCTCGCTCGACCATGTGACACCGCTGCTGAGCCGTGGGCTGAAAATGGTCGCCTTCGACCGCACCGCCCAGGCGGGCGACCCGCCTTCGCTGGCCTCCATCAGTGTCGACAACGCGATGGGTGCCGAACTCGCCACCCGCCACCTGATCGAACTCGGCCACCGTCGGCTGGCCTTCGTCTCCGGTTCGGTCAACAGCGTCAACCGCCGCGAGCGGCTGCGCGGCTTCCGGGCCGCCCTGGAGTCGGCGGGTCTCGACCCGGCCGATGCGATCGTCTGGCCCGGCGCGGACGCCACCGAGTTCGGTGACAAGGACGCGGCCGAGCTGGGGCGCAACGCCGCCAGGGAGCTCCTCGGCGGCCCGCGCCCGCCCACCGCGTTCGTCGCCATCAACGACATGTGCGCGATCGGGATCTGCCGGGGTGCAAAGGACGCCGGGCGCAGCGCGGGCCAGGACGTCTCCGTGGTCGGCTTCGACGACATCCTCCTCGCCGACCTCTTCGAACCGCCGCTCACCACGGTCCGCCAGCCACTGCCGGAGATGGCCGCGGAGACCTTCCAGCAGCTGCGGGCCCGGATCGACTCGGCCCCCGCGGCCGGACGGTCACTGCTCATCCGGCCGAGGCTGGTCGTCCGGGAGTCGACTGCCCCGGCGCCGTCCGGTGCGGGCGTCGCGATCCCGGGACCGGCGACGCAGAGCCCGGCGTAGGGCGGCGCCGCCGGGGTCCCGGCCGGGACGACGCCCGCGCCCGCGGCTCGCCGGGGCGCGGCGGCGTCGGTGGGGGATGAGGGATGTCCGGCGAGGGTCGCCTCGCCGGCGTGGAGCCGCGGACGGCTGAAGCGCGCCCACGGGAGAGGGGCGCGGCGATCGCCGCCGCGATGACGACGCCGGTTCCGCGCGGGCGGCGACGGCCGTCCGGTGGCCGTGGGTGTGTGCCCGCGGACGGGACTCGGCAGGTGCCCGGACGGCGAAGCCGTTGGCCGGGCGTGAAGATGATGCCGCCCGATGTGCCGATGCCGCAGGCCGGTCCGGGCCGCGGTGGACGCCCGCCCGTGGAAGGCCCCGTATCCGGCGACGGCGACTTCGGCCGGTCTCCGATGGCCGCCCGACGTGACGAGCCGAGGCCGCTCTTTCGCGTCGAGCACGTTACACATCGCCGCATCGGGCGATGTTCTGAAATGACATCTCGCCGCGAGTGCTGACGCGATGCCTCTGGTAGTGGCAGGTGGATCCGCAGGTGAAAGCCTCGATTGCCCTTGCGGCCTGTCGTTATCGATACGTTACAGGCGTTACAGTATGGCCGAAACGACGCTGACGTGTAACGTGCGGGCATCCGGTCGGCGGTGAACCAACCGCACGGCAGTTCCGCGAGAGGGGTTCGTGTTGCACACCCGCCCAGTCCGCCGCGCAGTAGCGGCCACCGCGCTGTTGATCGCATCGTCCATGACACTCTCCGCATGCGGAGAGGACGGCGCCGGCGACGGCGCCGCAGCTCCCGCGGGCGATGGTGCCGTCGCCGGTGTGCACATCACCCGTGACGCGGAACTCCACGCCTCCCTGCCCGCGGCGGTCAGGTCCAGCGGCAGGGTCCGGGTGGCCACCGACGTACCGTATGCGCCGTTCGTCATGTTCAGGACCGAAGGGCGGCCCGAGCTCACCGGGCTCGACTACGACCTCGGCCAGGCGCTCGGTGCCAAGCTGGGGGTGCGATTCGCCTTCACGGCACAGAAGTTCGACGGCATCGTGCCCGCCGTCCAGGCAGGCAGGTTCGACGCGGTCATGTCGGCCATGACCGACACCGAGGAACGCAGGCGTGTCCTGGACTTCGTGGACTACTCCGTATCGGGCTCCGGAATCCTCGTGGTCAAGGGGAACCCGGACCGGATCGCCCGGCTCGACGATCTCTGCGGCAGGAAGGTCGCCACCCAGGCGGCCACCCACCAGCTGGAAGTGCTGAAGGCGCAGCAGTCCACGTGTGCCGAGGCGGGCAGGGCCGCCGTCTCCATCCAGACGTTCCCGAAGGACTCGGACGCCCAACTCGCCCTGCGCTCGGGCAAGGTGGCCGCCGAACTGGTGACGAAGCCCGGCGCGGGCTGGACGGCGAAGACCGCCGACGGAGGCCGTGCCTTCGAGGTCGTCGAGGACCCCGCCGCGGGCGGCGGCTACGAGGCGACCCCCAACGGGATCGGCGTCAGCAAACAGCTTCCCGCCTTGACCGAAGCGATCCAGAAGGCCCTGCAGGCACTCATCGACGACGGCACGCTCCACAAGATCTGCGACAGGTACGGCGCCTCCTCCATCGCCGTGCAGAACGCCACCAAGAACGCGGCGGTGTCCTGACATGGCCGCTCTCACCCCCGCCGGGTCCGTACGCGGCACCCAGGCCCCCGTGGTATCCGCCGAGGGGAGCCTCACCGTCGTACCGGTCCGCCACTGGGGCCGGTGGCTGGCCGCCGCGGCCGCCCTCGCCGCCCTCGTCGGCCTGACCGGCTCCCTCGCCGGGAACAAGAACCTGCACTGGGACATCGTCGGCCACTACGTCTTCGCCGACCTCGTCCTCGACGGCCTGGCCACCACCCTGTGGCTCACCGCCGCGGCCATGGCCCTCGGCCTCGGGCTGGGCGTGCTCATGGCCGTGATGCGCCTGTCGTCCAACCCCGTGCTCCGCACCCTGGCCGGCGCGTTCGTCCAGGTCTTCCGCGGCACCCCGCTGCTGATCCAGATCATCTTCTGGGGATACGCGGGCGCCCTCTACAAACACATCCTCATCGGGATCCCGTTCACCCACATCACCTTCCTGGACATGGACACCAACACGGTGCTCACCCCCGCGGTCGCCGCGCTCCTGGCACTGGGACTGAACGAGGCGGCCTACACGAGCGAGATCGTGCGCGCGGGCATCCAGTCCGTCGACGCGGGACAGACCGAGGCCGCGCAGTCGCTCGGCATGCGACCGGCCCTGACCACCCGGCGCATCGTGCTGCCCCAGGCCATGCGGGTCGTCATCCCTCCGCTGGGCAACGAGACGATCAACATGCTCAAGATGACCGCACTGGTCTCGGTGATCTCCGCCCACGACCTGATGTCCAACATCCAGGACGTGTACGCCCAGAACTACCAGGTCATCCCCATGCTCGTGGTCGCCGGGATCTGGTACCTGATCCTCGTCACGGCTCTCGGTCCGCCGCAGTCCTGGCTGGAGCGCCGCTACGGCCGCGGCGCGGCACCCGCCACTCCCGCCGCCGGGCCGCTGCGACGCCTCGTCACGGGCGCCGCCCTCCGGATTCCCCGGACCGGGCGCGCCGTACCGACCGACACGAAGGAATGAGAGTGGAAACGCCGATGGTGCACGCCGAGGGCGTGCGCAAACACTTCGGGAAGGTCTCCGTGCTCCGGGGGATCGACCTGACCGTCGAACGCGGTCGCGTCTGCTGTCTGCTGGGCCCCTCCGGCTCGGGCAAGTCCACGTTCCTGCGCTGCATCAACCATCTGGAGAAGATCGACGGAGGCAGCCTTTCCGTCGACGGCGCCCCGGTGGGCTACCGGCGGCAGGGCGACCGGCTGTACGAGCTGAAGGAACGCGAGATCGCCCGCGCCCGCCGCGACATCGGGATGGTGTTCCAGCGCTTCAATCTGTTCCCGCACATGACGGCGCTGGAGAACGTCATGGAGGCGCCCGTGAAGGTCGCGGGCGTCGGCAGGGCCGAGGCGCGTGCCGACGCACTGCGGCTGCTGGAACGGGTCGGCCTCGCCGACCGTGCCGCGCGCTATCCGGCCCAGCTCTCCGGCGGCCAGCAGCAACGCGTCGCGATCGCCAGAGCCCTCGCGATGAAACCCGAGCTGATGCTCTTCGACGAGCCGACATCGGCCCTGGACCCGGAGCTGGTCGGAGAAGTGCTCGACGTGATGCGGCAGCTGGCCGCGGAAGGGATGACGATGGTCGTCGTCACACACGAGATCGGATTCGCCCGGGAGGTCGCGGACACGGCCGTCTTCATGGACGGCGGTGTCGTGGTCGAGGCCGGCGACCCGCGGCAGGTGCTCGGCGACCCCCGGCAGGAGCGCACCCGCACCTTCCTGTCGAAGGTCCTGTGATGCCCGAGGTACGGCAGCGGGGCACGGCGGCCCTGCTGCTCTCCGACGCCCTCGCCCTCCAGCCCCGCTACCTGGCGGACCTCGAACATCTGGTGTCCGTCGACTCCGGCTCGTACAGCCCCGAAGGAGTCGACCGCGTCGGGGCGTGGACCGCGCGGCGCCTGACCGGACTGGGCTTCGAGGTGGAACGGATGCCCGTCACGGTCCCGGGCCGGGACACGCGTTTCGGCGACGTGGTGGTGGGGCGGCTGCGCGGCCGGATCCCCGCCGACCGGGGCGGACGGCGCATCCTGCTCGCCGGTCACCTGGACACCGTCTTCGACGACGGGACGGCGGCGCGGCGTCCCTTCACCCGCAGTGGCAGGTTCGCCCACGGCCCCGGAGTCAGCGACGACAAGGGCGGGCTGCTGGCCGGTCTCACCGCCGTGGAGGTCCTGCTGCGCCGCGGGCTGACGGACTTCGCGGAGATCGTCTTCCTGGCCACCCCCGACGAGGAGATCGGTTCCCCGGCCAGCCGCCGGGTGACCGCCGAACTCGCCGCGTCCGTCGACTACGGGCTGGGCCTGGAGTGCGCCCGGGAGAACGGTGACCTCGTCATCGCCCGCAAGGGGGTGGCGGACTTCCTGATCACCGTCACGGGACGGGCCGCCCACGCCGGCATCGAACCGGAGCGCGGGGCGAACGCCGCTCTGGCCGCTGCCCATCTGCTCATCGCCTGCCAGGAGATGAACGGACGGTGGGGCGACGTCACGGTCAATGTGGGGATGGTCCGGGCCGGCAGCCGTATCAACATCGTCTGCCCCGAGGCCGACTTGCACGTGGAGGTGCGTTCCTCGACCGGATCGGGCATCCGGTCCGCCAGGCAGGCCATCGCCGTGGCCGCCGCCCAGCTGTCCGTACCGGGCACCACGGCCACCGTGCGGCAGACGGAAGCATGCCCGGCCATGGAGGACACCCCGGCGGCCCGCGCCGTCTTCGCCCGTGCCCGGGAGGCCGGGGCGCAGCTCGGCCTCGACGTGGGAGCCGCCGCCACCGGCGGCGTCGGCGACGCCAACACCATTGCCGGAGCCGGGGTGCCGACGCTCGACGGCCTGGGACCGGTCGGCGGCGGCGACCACGGCCCGCAGGAGTGGCTGGACGTGACGACGGTCCCGCACCGGGTCGCCCTGCTCGCCGCGCTGATCACGGATCTCGGCACCCGGGCGGCAGCCGGCCCGGATGCCCGGAGCAGGCCGGCCCGCGTAATCTGAACCCCTTCAGAAAGGTGGCGCCCGGCCCATGTCCTCACTCGCCGAAGAGATCCGGCAACGGTTCGGTGACCTCAGCCCCGCCGAACGCAAGGTGGCCCGGGTGCTGCTCGCCGGCTATCCGTCGGCCGGTTTCGAGACGGTGGCCACGCTCGCCGAACGCGCCGCGGTGAGCGCCCCCACGGTGATCCGCTTCGTCAACCGGCTCGGCTACAAGGGGTTCCCCGACTTCCAGGCCGCGCTGCGGGGCGAGCTGGAGGAGCGCAGCGCCTCACCCCTGCAGCTCTACAGCACACGGGGATACGGTGCCGCGGCGCCCGGTGTGCCGGACGAGGAGGGGCAGGGCACCGCGCACACCGGGGGCGGGCAGGACGTGTTCAGCTCCGAGGTCGCACGTACGCTGCGGGAACTGCCGCCCCACGACGTGCAGGCGGCGATCGCCCTGCTCTGCCACCCCAAGCGTCGCATCATTCTGACCGGCGGCCGGTTCACGCATCTGCTGGCGCAGTACCTCGGACTGCACCTGATGCAACTGCGCGACGACGTGGTCATCCTGCCGGACCGCGACGTGGAGCGGACCGCCGTCCTGGCGGGGCTCGGACGACAGGACGTCCTCGTGGTCTTCGACTACCGGCGCTACGAACCGGACAAGATCGTCATCGCCGAGATGGCGGCGCGGTGCGGCAGCAAGGTCGTCCTGTTCACCGACGCCTGGCTCTCGCCGGTCACCGGCCTCGCCGATGTCGTCCTGCCCAGCCATGTCGCCGCGCCCTCGCCGTACGACAGCATGGTCCCGACGCTGGCCACCGTCGAAACGGTGCTCGCCGGGGTGCTCGGGCACCTCGGCGAGCAGGGGCGCAGCCACCTGGCACACAGCGAGGACGTGTCCCGCCGTGCCGGAATCCAGCCGGACGACTCCGGCCCGGTCTGAGCCGGCGGACCCGGTGCGTCGTGGGGTACCCGCCCGCACGCTCAGACACGAGTGACGCGGTACACGTCCCGTACACAGAGGTTGAGCACCGTGGTGGCCACGACGGCACCGGCACAGACCAGGAGCACCGTCCGGTCGGCCCAGGCATGTGCGGCGAGCGCGGTGACGAGGTAGCCGAGCGGGATGGCCATCCGCTCCCCGACACCGTTGAACGAACTCATCCGGCCCAGTTCCTCCTGGGGCACATGGAGTTGGAGCGCGGTGTTCCACGCCACGATGGCGACATCCAGCCCGATGCCCGCGAGCACGGCGGCGAGCAGTACCCAGGGCAGGGCCAGACCCAGGCCCAGTGCCGCCAGGGGCAGACAGAGCCCGGCGCCGGTGAGCACGGCGACGGCCAGCAGCCGGTACGGCTTCCAGCGCAGGCACACCGCCGTCCCCGCCAGCAGCCCGAACGCGAACGCGCCCTGGACGAGCCCCCAGGAACGGGCCCCCGAGTAGTGCTCGGCCGCGACCACGGGGCCGAGGAGCTGGAATCCGGCCAGCCACCCGGCGACCACCACCGTGCCCGCGGCGGTGTACGTCCACAGCCAGGTGCGGGACCTGAAGCCGGACCAGCCGGCGCGCAGATCGGCCAGGGCGCTGCTCGTCGTGGCCGGTGCGCTCAGCCGCAGGCCGAGCAGCAGGAGCGCCGCGGCCAGGAAGCTGAGCGCGTCCCACGACAGCGCCCACGCCGGTCCGCCGATCGCGACGATCACTCCTGAGACGACGGGACCGAGCACCTTGACGGCGTTGCTCGGCAGCCGGAGCAGCGCGTTGGCCTGCTGCCGGTGCTCCGCCGCGACGACCTGGGCCACGACGCCCGCCGCAGCCGGTGCGGTGAAGGCCACGGCGATCCCCGACACGAAACCGCACGCGGCGATCGAGGCGGTCGTCGCGTGGTGGGTGGCCACCAGCGCCGCGAGCACACCTTGGGCGGTCGCGGCCAGGAGATTGCCCAGGAACAGGATCCGGCTGCGCGAGAGCCGGTCCGCGAGCACGCCGCCCACGAGGGTGAAGACGATCGTCGGGACCGAGTTCGTCGCCAGCACGACCCCGAGCGAGCCCGCGCCGCCGCCCTGTCCGATCACCGCGTAGGCCAGTGCGACCGGGGCCATCGCGGACCCGGTCGCCGAGACCAGGTTGGCGAGCACGAACCGCCGGAAGGCGGGAACCCGCAAGGGAGCCAGGCGCGGCGCGGACGGTTCGACGGTGGTCTTCACGCCTCTCCCACGACCGGTGCGCCGGGGCCGAGGGGCTGCCGGTCCTGCGCCGGGGACCGGTCCAGCTCCGCGGTGATCGCCGCCCGCAGCGCGTCGTGTCGCGGGCCGAGTGCGAAGCGTGCGTCGCTCCAACGGTCACGGGGGTACAGCCAGACGGGCATGCCCACCAGCTCGCCCGGTTCCCACTCGTAGCGGGGCCACACATGTGCGTGCAGGAACCCGTCGGTGTTGCCGAGGATCTCCAGATTCACCCGGCGGAACGCCGAGTCGGCGCGGCGGCAGGCCCGTTCGACCGCTTCGCCGAGCCGGTCCATGTCGGACAGGAAGGCCAGCCGTTTCGCCCTCGGGAGTTCCGACAGGCGCTCCACCCCTGGCTCGTCGACCAGGAGCACCGAGTACCCCGGCAGGAACTGCACATCCCCGATCACGGCGAACCCCGCGTCCAGGCGGCGCATGACGGTCGGGTTCCCGCCCCGCAGGGCACTGCCTATTCGGTCGTTCTTCCAGTCGGAGATCACCACCGGAACCTACCGCGTCCCGCCCGTCCGGATCCGTCACAGGCGCTGTTCGGCCAGATCCAGCCAGTGCTCGACCTCGCCCGGGGCGAAGTGCCGGATCGCCCAGTCGGTCATGCGTAGACTCATATGGGCCCAGCAGGGACGCAGGATCTCCTCGGGCAGGGCGTCCAGGATGTCGTCGAGACGACGCACGACACCCGGCGCCTGCTCCGTCGCGTGCAGCCCGAAGCGCAGGGTGACCAGGTCGAACCGGCGGTCTCCCCGTCCGGCGCCGTCCCAGTCGATGACCCCCGTGACCGTGCCGTCCACGGCGAGCAGGTTGCCGTGGTGGAAGTCGTGGTGCACGACGTCGTGTCCGGCGAGCCGGCCGGGACGGCCGGCGCCCACGGACCTGATCCGCTGCTCCAGGGCGGCGCCGCGCCGGCTGTGCCGACGCAGCGGCTCGTGGAGGCAGTAGCCGGGGCCGTCGTCGAGCAGATACAGGGGCATCGACGGGACCCGGGGGTGCTCGGTCAGCAGCTCCGCCTGTGACGCGTTGAGGGCGAGTGCCCGGTCCAGCCCGTGGTGGTCCAGGAACTCCACCGGTGTGCCCGGCAGAAGTTCCTGGACCAGTACCACCGCACCGTCCACCTGGAGCGCCAGCTCCGTCGAGGGGCAGGGATACCCACGGGCGCCCAGCACCTCGCACACCGCCAGCGGACCCGCTCGCAGCTCCTCGATCCGGGTGTCCGGCCGCCATTTGAGGACCGACCGCCGGCCGTCGGGCCACCGCACGTACGCGGCACCGACCTCACCGCCCGGACAGGGCCCCTCGACCACCAGCCGTACGCCGGTCCGGGCGTGCACGGCGGCCGCCGTCCGGTCGGCGTCCAGGCGCTCGACGCGCATCCAGTTCCGCGGTGATGTGGTCATCGGGACATTCTCCGGGACGGCACGGCTCAGTCGGTCGAGGCGGTCCAGCCCAGTGCCTCGATGCGCGCGGCGTCTCCGGGCCGGCCCTCGTCGAAGACCGTGCGGTTGCCGTCCTCGACCCGGACGGCGTCCACGTACACCCCGCGGCCGACGTACAGCTGGTCCGTCGTGTACCGCCACCGCAGCCGGACCTCCTTGCCGCGCCAGGCGCCGAGGTCCGCGTCGAGGCGGTGCCACACCCGGCCGGACCAGCCGGAGACCGCACCGGTGGGATGCGGCTCGGGCCCGGTCCGGGGCTTCTGCGCCGTCGGTACGGTGGTGAACGGTACGGATTGCCAGGTCGCCCCCGCGTCCGCCGACGCCTCCAGGAAGAGGAAGTCGGAGCCGGGCTCGGTGTCCCACCACAGGGCCGAGCTCAGCCGGGCGTGCGAGGAGGCCAGGCGCAGCGCGGGCAGGGTGAGCGTGGCCGATGCGGCGCTCGCCATGCCCGAGAACCACGCGGTACGGCCGTGTGCGGGGCGGACCGCGACGGCGCGCGCCATCCGGTTGGCCGCGGCGACGCGCGGCGTGCTGCCGGAACGCCAATTGCGGACCGGGTGGACCGAGTTGCCGAGCACGATCAGGAACGAGTCGGTCGTCGGGTCCAGTACGAGACTGGTGCCGGTGAAACCGGTGTGGCCGGCGGTGCGCGGTGTGGCCATCGCGCCCATGTACCAGTGCTGGTAGAGCTCGAAGCCGAGGCCGTGCGCATCGCCGGGGAACGCGGTGTTGAAGTCGGTGAACAGCAGATCGACCGATTCCGCGGAGAGGATCCGTGCGCGGCCGTACACCCCGCCGTTGAGCAGCGTACGGGCGAGGATCGCCAGGTCCCAGGCGCAGGAGAAGACGCCGGCATGGCCCGCCACCCCGTCCAGGCTGTACGCGTTCTCGTCGTGCACCTCGCCCCAGACCAGTCCGCGGTCCAGCCCGGACCAGGGCAGCCGGGCGTCCTCGGTCGCGGCGATCTTCGGCTTCCAGGAGGCCGGGGGGTTGTACCGGGTGCGGTGCATCCCGAGCGGAGCGGTGATCTCCTCACGGAGCAGGACGTCCTGCGCGCGGCCGGTGATCTTCTCCAGGACCAGCTGGAGCGAGATCAGATTGAGGTCGGAGTAGAGGTACACCGTGCCGGGCGGGCTGGCCGGCACCTCGTTCCACAGCAGTTGCAGCTTCCCCTCCCGCGTCGGCGCCTTGTACAGCGGGATCCAGGCGCGGAAGCCGGAGGTGTGCGTGAGCAGTTGACGGATCGTGATGTCCTGCTTGCCGCCGCCGGCGAAATCGGGCAGGTACGAGGCGACCTTCGCCTCCAGCTCCAGCGTCCCGCGCTCGATCTGCTGCACGGCCAGGATCGAGGTGAACAGCTTCGAGACCGAGGCCAGGTCGAAGACGGTGTCCTCGGCCATGGCGATCTGTTGGTCGGCCGGGAACTCCACCCCGGTGTCGGTCTTCTCGTCGTACGCCGCATAGCGCACGGCCTTGCCGATCGGCCGGTGCAGGGCCACCGTGCCGCCGCGCCCGGCGAGCAGCACCGCCCCCGCGTACCAGGGGTGCTTGGGGGAGGCGGAGAGGAACCTCTCCGCGTCGGCGACCAGTTGGTCCAGCGGCTCCTGGAGCAGCCCGGCACGGGCGGCCGGTCCACGCCGCAGCGTCGGCCGGTCCGGCCCCGACGCGGTACTCCCGGCCGCCCCTGTACGCATCTGCGACGATCCCGTCCCCGACTCCATGGCCGACGCCCGCTCCGCGAACGGAATCGGCGCCAGGGCGAGTGCCCCGCCCAGGGCCAGCATCCCACCGCCCAGCCTCCGCCGGCTGATGCCTCTGCCCGCCGCGTCCTCGGTCATCCGGAACCCCTTCCTGCTGCGCGAAAGTAACTTTCGAAATTTCGTCCGACAATGAAACTTCCTGCCGCCGCAGAGATTACTGTCACCCCCGCCGCCACGGAGGTCCCCTGCGTCACAAAGAATCTGACACTGCATCAGAAAATCTCTTCCCTCGGCGGACCGGCTGCGGCATCCTGCGGCCCATGGAGACGGAGCTGAGCAAGAAACTGGGAGTCGAGCACGCCATCTTCGGCTTCACGCCGTTCCCCGCGGTGGCCGCGGCCATCACCCGGGCCGGCGGATTCGGCGTACTCGGCGCGGTCCGCTACACCGCCCCCGACGACCTCGCGCGCGACCTCGACTGGATGCAGGAGCACACCGACGGCAAGCCGTACGGCCTCGACGTCGTCATGCCCGCGAGAAAGGTGGAGGGGGTGACCGAGGCCGATGTCGAGGCGATGATCCCGGCCGGACACCGCCAGTTCGTCCAGGACACCCTCGCCAAGCACGGCGTCCCCGAACTCCCCGAGGGCGAGGCGTCCGGCTGGCGCATCACCGGCTGGATGGAGGAGGTCGCCCGCAACCAGCTCGACGTCGCCTTCGACTACCCCATCCGGCTTCTCGCCAACGCCCTCGGGTCACCGCCCCCCGACGTCGTCCGGCGCGCCCACGACCGCGGCGTGCTCGTCGCCGCACTCGCCGGGAGCGCCAAGCACGCCCGCCACCACGCCGAGGCGGGCATCGACATCGTCGTCGCCCAGGGGTACGAGGCGGGCGGACACACCGGCGAGATCGCATCCATGGTCCTGGTCCCGGACGTCGTCGACGCCGTCGGGCCGCTGCCCGTCCTCGCCGCCGGCGGGATCGGCAGCGGCGAGCAGATCGCCGCCGGACTCGCCCTCGGCGCCCAGGGGGTCTGGCTCGGCTCCCTCTGGCTGACCACCGAGGAGGCCGACCTCCACTCGCGCGCGCTGACCCGCAAACTCCTCGCCGCCGGCTCCGGCGACACCGTCCGCTCCCGCGCCCTCACCGGTAAACCCGCACGCCAGCTCCGTACCGAATGGACCGACGCCTGGGACGACCCGGCCGGGCCCGGCACACTGCCCATGCCGCTCCAGGGACTGCTGGTGGCCGAGGCCGTCTCCCGTATCCAGAAGTACGAGACCGGCGCGCTGCTCGGCACCCCCGTCGGTCAGATCGTCGGCCGGATGAACAGCGAACGCGGCGTGCAGGCCGTCTTCGACGACCTGACCCGCGGTTTCGAGCGTGCCGTGGACCGGATCAACCGCATCGCCGGACGGAGCGCCTCATGAACCGGCCGCCCAACGGCTTCTGGGCCCAGGCCACCGCCGACCCCGACCGCACGGTCCTGACCGCACCCGACGGCGAGAGCTGGACGGCGGGCCGGCTGCACGCCGCGGCCAACCGCCTCGTCCACGGACTGCGCGCGGCCGGGCTGCGAAGGGGAGACGCGTTCGCCGTCGTGCTGCCCAACGGCGCCGAGTTCTTCACCGCCTATCTCGCCGCCGTCCAGGCCGGCCTGTACCTCGTACCCGTCAACCACCACTTCGTCGGCCCCGAGATCGCCTGGATCGTCTCCGACTCCGGCGCCAAGGTGCTCATCGCCCACGAGCGGTTCGCGCAGGCCGCGACCGAGGCCGCCGACGAAGCGGAGCTGCCGGCCGTCCGGCGCTACGCCGTGGGCACGGTCGACGGCTTCCGCCCGTACGCCGACCTGCTCGAAGGGCAGCCCGGACACGCCCCGGACGACCGCACCCTGGGCTGGGTCATGAACTACACCTCGGGCACCACCGGCCGCCCGCGCGGCATCCGCCGACCGCTCTCCGGCAGGCTCCCCGAGGAGAGCCACCTCGGCGGATTCCTCGGCATATTCGGCATCAAACCCTTCGACGACAACGTCCACCTGGTCTGCTCGCCGCTCTACCACACCGCCGTTCTCCAGTTCGCGGGCGCGTCCCTGC
The DNA here is from genome assembly GCF_053593015.1 of Streptomyces sp. NPDC002403. Classification (NCBI taxonomy): domain Bacteria; kingdom Bacillati; phylum Actinomycetota; class Actinomycetes; order Kitasatosporales; family Streptomycetaceae; genus Streptomyces; species Streptomyces sp. NPDC002403. The sequence continues at coordinate 57,238 of NZ_JBSFBQ010000040.1, forward strand.
ACATCGGACACCCACTGGTACTGATGGACCGGTGGACGCCCGAGGAGATGCTGCGGCTCATCGACACCCACCGCTGCACCCACACCCACATGGTCCCGACCCAGTTCCACCGCCTCCTCGCCCTCCCCGACGAGGTCAGACGGCGCTACGACGTCACCGCCATGCGGCACGCCATCCACGGGGCCGCGCCCTGTCCCGACCACGTCAAACGCGCCATGATCGACTGGTGGGGGAGGTGTGTCGAGGAGTACTACGCGGCCAGCGAGGGAGGTGGCGCCTTCGCCACCGCCGAGGACTGGCTGAAGAAGCCGGGCACGGTCGGCAGGGCCTGGCCGATCAGCGAACTGGCCGTCTTCGACGACGACGGCGAGCGGCTGCCGCCCGGCGAGCTCGGCACCGTCTACCTGAAGATGAACACCGGCGGCTTCAGCTACCACAAGGACGAGACCAAGACGCGGAAGAACCGCATCGGTGACTTCTTCACCGTCGGCGATCTCGGCATCCTCGACGAGGACGGCTACCTCTTCCTCCGCGACCGCAAGATCGACATGATCATCTCCGGCGGGGTCAACATATACCCCGCGGAGATCGAGGGTGCCCTCCTCGGCCACCCCGCGGTCGCCGACGTCGCCGTCTTCGGCATCCCGCATCCTGACTGGGGCGAGGAGGTCAAGGCAGTCGTCGAACCGGCCGAGGGGCACGAGGCGGGGGAGGAACTGGCCGCCGCGATCCTGCGTCACTGCGAACAGCGCCTGGCCGGGTACAAGCGCCCCAGAAGCATCGACTTCATCGACGTGATGCCCCGCGACCCCAACGGCAAGCTCTACAAGCGACGGCTGCGCGACCCGTACTGGGAAGGACACACCCGGGCCGTGTGACCCGCCGTCCGGCCGCGGTCCGACGAGCGCCCCCGTTCCGGCTCTGGCAGGGTGTGGCCCATGAACGCGCGCGCGACGGTCCGGACACTGGCGACCCGGTGGACGGTGGTCGTGCCGATCGTCGCCGCGCTCGCCCTGGTCTTCAGCTGGGGACGGGAGCTGCCGTCCCTCGCCGTCGCCGTGGTCGCGCTCTGTCTCGCGGGCGCCGTCCTGGCCGCCGTCCACCACGCCGAGGTCATCGCCCACCGGGTCGGGGAGCCGTTCGGGTCGCTCGTCCTGGCCGTCGCCGTCACCGTGATCGAAGTGGCCCTCATCGTCACCCTGATGGTGGACGGCGGCCCCAAGACGTCCGCGCTCGCGCGCGACACCGTCTTCGCCGCCGTGATGATCACCTGCAACGGCATCGTCGGACTGTCCCTGCTCGTGGGGGCGGTCCGCAGCCGCGTCGTCGTCTTCAACGCCGAGGGCTCCGGGGCCGCCCTCGCGACCGTCGCCACGCTCGCCACCCTCAGCCTGGTCCTGCCGACCTTCACCGTCGGCAAACCGGGACCCGAGTTCTCCACCGCCCAGCTGGCCTTCGCCGCCGTCGCCTCGCTCTTCCTGTACGGGCTGTTCGTCGCCGTGCAGACGGTGCGGCACCGCGAGTACTTCCTGCCCCTCACGCCGGAGGGCGCCCTCAAACCGGAGGAGCACCACGCCCCGCTGCCTGGCCGGGGCGCCACCGTCCTGAGCCTGGTGATGCTGCTGATCGCGCTCGTCGCGGTCGTCGGCGACGCCAAGTCCGTATCGCCGACCATCGAGTCCGGGGTCGAGGCGGCCGGGATGCCCCAGGCGGTGGTCGGTGTCGTCATCGCGCTGCTGGTGCTGCTGCCGGAGACCCTGGCGGCGGTGCGGGCCGCCCGCCGTGAACGCGTCCAGACCAGTCTCAACCTCGCCCTCGGCTCGGCGATGGCGAGCATCGGCCTGACCATCCCGGCCATCGCCCTCGCCTCGGTCTGGCTCGACGGCCCGCTCCATCTCGGCCTGGGCGCCACCCATATGGTGCTGCTCGCACTCACCGTGGTGGTCGGCGCGCTGACCGTCGTACCGGGACGGGCCACCCTGCTCCAGGGCGGCGTCCATCTGTCGATCTTCGCCGCGTTCGTCTTCCTCGCGATCAGTCCCTGACCGCCCGCCGGGCGGTCAGGGACCCATCGGGGGCCGGGGGCTACCGGCGCTCGTGGACCCGCACGACCCGCAGCGCGGGCGAACGCAGGATGTCCTTCTCGCAGAACCGGGACGTCACCCACCGCTCACCCGAGTACAGCTCGGTCTGGTCGCTGTAGTGCGCCGAGCCCGGGTCGGAGGACTGGGAGTACGTGAGCAGGGTGCGCGCCACCGGGCACCTGCTGCCGTCCCAGCCGACCGCCTGGATGTAGCTGGAACCGGTCGACACCTCCCGGTAGCCGCCGGCCGCCGCGTCCCACACCGGCTCCGTCTTGTTCCAGATGCCGAGCGACTCCGTACCTCCGCCGATCGGGAGGCGCTTCCCGTTCCGTTCCACCCACTGGTGCCGGCCCAGCGGGGCGTCCAGCGCGATCCCGGCAGCCCGCAGTTCGGCCACCGTGTCGGCGAGAGCCCTGGCGACGCCGGGCGCCGAGGTGTTCAGCGTGTTCGGCGTAGCGACCGGATCGGCGGGGGAGAAGGGCACCTTCCACAGCTCGGTCTGCGGGACCGTGGCCGCCGCCCTGCGCCAGAACCGGTCGAAGAGCAGCGCACCCCGGCTGCCGGTGTCGACCTTCCGGTCCCAGCGCCGCAGCACCTCGCACGCCGCCGACACGTCGACGGGCCCGCCGTCGCTGCCGGCCGTACGGCCGGCGGGCAGCGCCGCGCAGGCCGCCGCCAGGTCCGCGGCGGTCAGATCACCGGCCGGCGCACGGTTGGCGAACTGCTGGCCCTGGAGATCGGCCACGGTCAGCCGGCCCCTCGCCGCCATCGCGGAGACATCCTCGATCGCGCCCCGGGTCCGCATCGAGCGGGGCGTGCCGACCGTGCCGAACACCCGCTCGTACCCGGTCAGTGGCGCGGCCGCGTTCGTCAGCCAGGCACTGTCGTTGGAGTTCTCCACGTATGGGGCGTCCTTCACGGTGGGCATCCGGCCCGGCCCGAAGATGCCCGGCTGCACGGCGTCCGGGTCCGAACCGAGTGCGCACTCGCTCCTCGAACCGTCCAGGACCGCCAGCCCCGACGACGGATACGTGGCCTTGCCCAGCGGCGTGGAGCACCGCGCCGCCAGCTCGTCGGTGATCCTCGGCAGCACCTGCGACTGCGAGAAGAACGAATGCCCCGACGAGTCGGCGGCGATGGTGTTCACCCACGGCAGCCCCTGGGTACGGCGCAGCGCGGCCTGGATGTCCGCGGTGCTGCGCGCCCGTCCGAGGCCGAGACCGGCGTCCGAGAAACGCAGATTCGCGGCGTTGGGGTCATTGAGCGCGTACGCGGTCGTCGCCGTCCAGGGCAGTGGCAGCCCGTCACCGAGCGAGGTGACGACCGGCCCGTACCGGGTCGACCACTGGGTGCGGGTCACGGGGGCACCGCCCTTGACCGCGACCGACACCGTACGCTTCGTCATCCGCTCGGGCTCTCCGTCCACCAGGTAGACGGTCGGGTCGGCCGGGTCGAGGGTGAGCTGGTGGAGGTTGAGCGGGACACCGGTGGCGACGGTGTGGCTCCACGCGATGTCCGCGTTGTGCCCGATCGAGACGATCGGTGCGCCGAGCAGCGAACCGCCCGCCACGTTCAGCTCGCCGGGAATCGTCAGCTGCGACTGCCAGAACCGCCGCCCGCCCTGCCACGGGTAGTGCGGATTGCCCAGCAGCAGGCCCCGTCCGTTCGCCGTGGTGTCCCCGCGGAACGCGACCGCGTTGGAGCCCATGTCCGCGTTCTGCGTCGACAGCAGCCGCCGGGCGGCGTCCGCCGCGTCGCCCGGCGACGGGAGACCGGGCGTCCCCGCCGTGCCGGTGGGTGGCTGAGCGGCCGTGATGCCGTCGATGGCGCGGCCCTGGCCGCCGAGCACCGAGAGGGCGTAGCCGCGCCTCACCACGTCCAGCGTCGTCACCGGGCGCACCCAGCCGGCGCCCCGGCAGGACGGATCGGTGATCCGGTTCTGCGCCAGCCAGGCGTTGTAGCCGGCCGCCCAGCCGCGTTCCAGTTCCCTGACGTCACGGCTCTGGCCCGTCGGTGCGGGCGCCTTCAGCAGCTTCTCCACGGTGCGGCTCTCGCGGACCCGGCGGAAGTAGAGGTCGCTGGAGAGGTTCTTCGTCGCGGAGGACAGCGAGCCGTCCGGGGCCGCGTCCGGGCCGAAGTACCGCGACCGCTCGCCGCGCAGGGTCACGAAGCCGTCGGCGAGGGTACACACCTGGTCGGCGGCCTGGGCCCAGCCGTTGCCGAAGCCCAGGCTCGCGTAGTCCTTCGCCACGATGTGCGCAATGCCGTACTCGGTGTACCGGATCGTGGCGGACAGCCCGCTGCCCGACGGACGGTGGGAGCGCGGGGCGTCGGCGGCGGCGGGCGGCAGCGAGGCCGCGACGGTGAACAGCGCGAGGCCGGATATCGCGAGAAGTCTCAGACGGTTGCGGAGCGGCAACGGTCCTCCCAACTGTGCTGGTATGAAAGGCGGTTGCCCGAGGGTTCGAGTCGCCACGCGCAACTCAGCCAGCACCCTCGCACCCGTGTCAACATCCCCACAGGTATCCGGACCCTTGACCACCGGGTTCCGGCCGCACAGGATCACGCCATGACAGGAGTACGGAGCAGCACAGTCGACGGAGTCCTGGCGCGCAGCGCCCGGCGCGCCCCGGAGCACACCGCTCTGCGGTACGCGGACAGGTCATGGACGTACGCGGAGCTCGACGCGGCCGTCAGTACCGCCGCGGCCTCCCTCACCGGCGAGCACGGACTGCGCCCCGGCGACCGGGTCGCCTGCTACGCGCACAACTCCGACGCGTACCTCATCGGCTACTTGGGCTGTGCCCGCGCGGGCCTGGTCCATGTGCCGGTCAACCAGAACCTCACGGGTGACGACCTCACGTACATCCTGGAACAGTCCGGCAGTGCCCTCGTCCTCGCCGATCCGGACCTCGCCGGCCGGATTCCGGCCGCGTTCCCCGTGCGCCCGCTGCGCGACGCACCGGACTCCCTCCTGGCGGCCACCGACAACCCGCGTCCATTTGTCCCGGAGCGCGAGCCGGCTGCGGGAGACCTCGTCCAGCTGCTCTACACCTCGGGCACCACCGCGCTGCCCAAGGGCGCGATGATGACCCATGGTGCGCTGGTGCACGAGTACGTCAGCGCGATCACGGCGCTCGGTCTGCGGGCCACCGACCGGTCCGTCCACTCGCTGCCGCTCTACCACTCCGCGCAGATGCATGTCTTCCTGCTGCCCTACCTCGCGGTCGGGGCGCAGAACACCATCCTCGACGCACCCGACGCCGACCGGATCTTCGACCTCGTGGAGGCGGGGCAGGCCGACAGCGTCTTCGCCCCGCCGACCGTCTGGATCGGCATCTCCCAGCACCCGGGCTTCGCCACCCGCGAACTCGGCGGCCTGCGCAAGGCGTACTACGGCGCGTCGATCATGCCTGTACCGGTACTGGAACGGCTGCGCGAACGACTGCCCGCGCTCGCCTTCTACAACTGCTTCGGGCAGAGCGAGATCGGTCCGCTCGCCACCGTCCTCGGCCCGGACGAGCACGAGGGCCGGATGGACTCCTGCGGCAGGCCCGTCCTCTTCGTCGAGGCCCGGGTGGTCGACGAGGACGGCAAGGAGGTCCCCGACGGCACGGCCGGCGAAGTGGTCTACCGGTCACCCCAGTTGTGCGAGGGCTACTGGGACAAGCCCGAGGAGACGGCGCAGGCTTTCCGTGACGGCTGGTTCCACTCCGGCGACCTCGCGGTGCGGGACGCCGAGGGGTTCTTCACCGTCGTCGACCGGGTGAAGGACGTCATCAACTCCGGTGGTGTCCTCGTCGCCTCCCGGCAGGTCGAGGACGCCCTCTACACCCACCCCGCCGTCGCCGAGGCCGCGGTGATCGGACTGCCGGACGAGCGCTGGATCGAGGCGGTCACCGCCGTCGTCGTGCTGCGCGGCGACGCGACGGCGGCCGAACTCGTCGACCACGCCCGCGAGCGGCTGGCCCACTTCAAGGCCCCCAAGCGGGTCCTCTTCGTGGACGTACTGCCGCGCAACGCCAGCGGGAAGATCCTCAAGCGGGAGCTGCGCGACCGGTTCGCGTGACCGGACGCCCGGTCTCCCGGCGCGGGCCTCGCTCCGAACGGGTTGATAGGCAAGTCGCGACTTGCCTATGGTGGGGTCATGGCGGAGGATGTCTTCAAGGCGCTGGCCGACCCCACCCGTCGGCTCATCCTGGACGAACTGGTGGAACGGGACGGCCAGACGCTGTTCGAGATCTGCACCCGGCTGGTCACCAAACACGGCCTGGGACTGTCCCGCCAGGCGATCAGCCAGCACCTGGCCGTACTGGAATCCGCGGGCCTGGTCCTTTCGCGACGCCAGGGCCGTCACAAGTTCCACGACCTCGACACCGAACCCCTTGAGCACATCGTGACCCGGTGGCTCAGGCCCGACGCACCGGAGAACACCCCATGAGGATCCACCTGTCCAGCGTCTTCGTGGACGACCAGGACAAGGCCCTGCGCTTCTACACCGAGGTGCTGGGCTTCGTGAAGAAGCACGACGTCCCGCTGGGCGAGGCCCGGTGGCTGACCGTGGTCTCGCCGGAGGACCCCGACGGCACGGAACTGCTGCTCGAACCCTCCGGCCATCCTGCGGTGCAGCCCTACAAGACGGCGCTGGTCGAGGACGGAATCCCGGCCACCTCCTTCGCGGTGGACGACGTACCCGCGGAGTTCGACCGGCTGAGCGGGCTCGGGGTGCGCTTCACCCAGGAGCCGCTGGAGATGGGCCCGGTCACCACCGCGGTCCTGGACGACACCTGCGGCAACCTGATCCAGATCGTGCACAGCGGGCAGTGACCCGGCGCGGCCGCCGGCCGGGGGCCCGGGCGTCCGGGCAGCCCGTGCCGACGGTGGCGGCCGCCTGCCGTGCAGGGGCCTAATTCCCGCCGCGCTCGTCCACGATCCGCTTGAACTTGCCGACCGACCGCTCCAGCGTCTCCGGATCGACGATCTCGACCGCGACCGACACCCCGATCCCGTCCTTGACGGCCGTCGTGATCGACGCCGCGGCCGCCGCCCGCTGCTCCGGAGTGGCCCCCGCCCGCGCCTCCGCCCGCACGGTCAGCGCGTCGAGACGGCCCTCGCGGGTCAGCCTCAACTGGAAGTGCGGCGCCACGCCCGGTGTGCGCAGCACGATCTCCTCGATCTGCGTCGGGAAGAGATTCACGCCGCGCAGGATCACCAGATCGTCGCTGCGCCCCGTCACCTTCTCCATCCGCCGGAACACCCGGGCCGTGCCCGGCAGCAGCCGGGTCAGGTCCCGGGTCCGGTAGCGGATCACCGGCATGGCCTCCTTGGTGAGCGAGGTGAAGACCAGCTCGCCCTCCGCGCCCTCCGGCAGCACCTCGCCGGTGAACGGGTCGACCACCTCGGGATAGAAGTGGTCCTCCCAGATGTGCAGTCCGTCCTTCGTCTCGACGCACTCCTGCGCCACCCCGGGCCCCATCACCTCCGAGAGGCCGTAGATGTCGACCGCGTCGATCGCGAACCGCTCCTCGATCTCGCGCCGCATCTCCTCCGTCCACGGCTCGGCGCCGAAGATCCCGACCTTCAGCGAGGTCGTGCGCGGATCGACGCCCTGCCGTTCGAACTCGTCGAGGAGGGTCAGCATGTACGACGGGGTCACCATGATGATCTCGGGACGGAAGTCCTGGATCAGCTGGACCTGGCGTGCGGTCATGCCTCCCGAGGCGGGGATGACCGTGCAGCCGAGTCGCTCCGCCCCGTAGTGTGCGCCGAGCCCGCCGGTGAACAGCCCGTACCCGTAGGCCACATGGATCTTCTGCCCGGGCCGTCCGCCGGCGGCCCGGATGGAGCGGGCGACCACGTCGGCCCAGGTGTCCAGATCCCGCTGGGTGTAGCCCACGACGGTCGGGCGGCCCGTCGTCCCGCTGGACGCGTGGATCCGGCGTACGCGCTCCTCGGGGACGGCGAACATGCCGAAGGGGTAGTTGTCCCGCAGGTCGGCCTTGGTCGTGAAGGGGAAACGGGCGAGGTCGGCGAGCGTACGGCAGTCGTCCGGACGCAGCCCGGCCCTGTCGAACGCGGCCCGGTAGTGGCCGACGTTCTCGTACGCGTGGCGCAGCGTGGCCCGCAGCCGCTCCAGCTGGAGCGCTGCCAGCTCGTCCCGGCCCAGTCGCTCCGCCTCGTCCAGCAGAAACGTCATCCGGATCTCCCTCTTCCGAGCAGGCGACCGATCATTCGGTCGATCTTTCGGGAGTAGTAATTCAGGATGTTCCGCCACCTGGCAAGAGGGGTGACGCAGCTCATCCGCATCGCGGATTCGCTCATACCGAACATGGGTGCGCCGCCCGGGGGGCCCTGTTTGGATGGCAGGCATGCCGATCTTCCACGCATACGACGGGACCGAACTCGCCTACCGCCTTCTGGGGGAGGGCGCACCGCTGATCTGTCTGCCCGGCGGCCCGATACGGGCCGGGACATACCTGGGGGACCTCGGCGGGCTCAGCGCCCACCGCCGGCTCGTGGTGCCGGATCCGCGCGGTGCCGGGGACTCCGCGGTGCCGGACGACCCGTCGGCCTACCGCTGCGACCGACTGGTCGACGACATCGAGGCACTGCGCGAACACCTCGGCGAGGACCGGATCGACCTGCTCGCCCACTCCGCCGCGGGGAACCTGGCCGCGCTCTACGCCGCGCGGTACCCGGAGCGGCTGCGTACGCTCACCCTCGTCACCCCCGGCACCCTGGCGGTCGGCATCGAGGTCACCGAACAGGACTGGTACGAGGCGAGCGAACTCCGGCGCGACGAACCGTGGTACCCGGCCGCACGGGCCGCCCTGGACGACTTCCTGGCGGGTGGCGCCTCGGACGATGTCCGGGCCGCTGTCGCGCCGCTCGTCTACGGGCGCTGGGACGAGGCCGCCCGCGCCCATGCCGCCGCCGGGCCCGGACAGACCAACTCCGCTGCCGCCGGCTTCTATTACGAGGACGGGGCCTTCGACCCGGCCGCCACCGTCGCCGCGCTGGCGGCGTTCACCGCACCGGTGCTCGTCCTCGCGGGGGAGTACGACGGAGGGCCGACCCCGGACCGCGCCGCCGAACTGGTGGCGCTCTTCCCGGACGCCGAGTTCGTCGTGCAGCGCGGTGCCGCGCACTTCCCGTGGCTGGACGACCCGGGCGCCTTCGTCCGCACCGTGGAGGCCTTCCTCGACCCGGAGGTGCTCAGTGTGCAGGCCGGTGGCGTCCGGCTGGCCCACCGGGTGTGGGGGGACCCGTCGGCCCCGCCCGTCGTGCTCGCCCACGGGCGCTGCGGCGACAGCCGGACCTGGACCGCGATCGCCGAGCACCTCGCGGCCGAACACCGGGTGTACGCCTTCGACTTCCGTGGCCACGGGCTCAGCGACTGGCCCGGCCGCTACTCCTTCGAGCTGTTCCGGGACGATCTGCACGCCTTCCTGGAGGCCCGCAACCTGGCGGGAGCCACCGTGATCGGGCACTCCATGGGAGCCGCTGCCGCCTATCTGCTCGCCGAGCGGGAACCCGGGCTGATCGGCCGGCTCGTACTGGAGGAGGTGCCGCCACCGTTCCCGCTCGATCCGCCGCGCGCCCCCGCCCGACGGCCCGACGAGGAGCTGGACTTCGACTGGCCGGTGGTGCCGTCGACCGATGCCCAGCTGAACGGACCCGACCCCGCCTGGCAGGAACGCCTCGGTGAGATCGCCGCCCCGACCCTCGTCATCGGCGGCGGCCCCACCAGCCAGATCGCCCAGGAGAGACTGGTCTGGCTGGCGGGGCGGATACCCGGCGGCCGGTTCGTCACCATCGACGCCGGACACCTCGTCCACACCGAGCGGCCGGACGAATTCCTTGCGGAGATAAGAAAGTTCGGCCTTTCCTGAATGACCGTCAGGAACGGTGCAGCAGTGTGGTCAGGACCTCGTGGAGGGTGCTCTCGGCATCCGCCACGGGGCCCGTCGACCGCCAGGCCACGAAGCCGTCGGGGCGCACCAGGACGGCGCCCTCGGACGTCGTCCCGTGGAGCGCGGCCCAGTCCGCGCCGTTCTCCGGCTCCAGATCGGCGCCCGGGCCGATCCCGTACGCCTGGAGCCGGACGGGGAGCCGGTCGGAGACCAGGGCCGCAGCCCGGCGCCACGCCGTGTCCGCACCGTCCGTGAGCAGTACCATCGTCTGCTCGTACAGATCCAGCGTGGACTTGCGTGCGCCGCCCTGATGGACCCACAGATGCGGTGCACGACTGCCTGGTTCACCGTTCAACTGCACCCCCTGCGGCACCACCGGCTGCTCGGGGTCGGTGCCCAGCACCGCGCCGCGTACATAGCGGTAGCCCAGCGCCACACTGAGCATGCCGCCCTGCTTCCCGCCGCCCACGCCGGGCGGCGCGGAGTACCCCGGGTGGCTGTGCTCGCTGGAGCGGGCCGAAGCCCGTGCGCTCGTGGCCCGAGCCACCGGAAGCCGCTCCGCCTCGTACGTGTCCAGCAGCCCCGGACCCGCCTCGCCCTTCAGTACGGCGGCAAGCTTCCAGGCCAGGTTGTGCGCGTCCTGGATACCGGTGTTGGAGCCGAACGCCCCGGTGGGGGACATCTCGTGGGCCGAGTCGCCGGCGAGGAAGACCCGGCCGGAGGAGTACCGTTCGGCGACCCGCTCCGCGGCGTGCCACGGTGCCTTTCCGGTGATCTCGATGTCGATGCCCGGAGCGCCGACCGCCGTACGGATGTGCTCGGCACACCGTTCGTCGGTGAAGTCCTCCAGGGTTTCGCCGAGTTGGGGCTGCCACGGTGCGTGGAACACCCAGTCCTTCTTGTTGTCGACGGGCAACAGGGCACCGTCCGCAGCGGGGTTGGTGAGATAGCAGACGATGAAGCGCCGGTCGCCCAGCACATCGACGAGCTTCCGGGAGCGGAAGGTGATGCTGACGTTGTGGAAGAGGTCGCCGGGCCCCGTCCGGTCGATGCGCAGCTGTTCGCGGATGGGGCTGCGCGGCCCGTCGGCCGCGACGAGGTAGTCCGCGCGCACACTGATGTGCTCGCCGGTCTCCCGGTTCTTCAGCGCCGCGTCCACCCCTGACGAATCCTGGTCGAAGCTCTGCATCTCGGTAGAGAACCGCAGGTCACCGCCCTGCTCCCGGGCCTGCTTCAGCAGTACCGGCTCCAGGTCGTTCTGGCTGCACAGGCACCAGCCGGTCGGACTGAACCGGGCGATTCCGCCACCCGGGTCGATCTCTCTGAACAGCCACTCCTCATCGTCCCCGGTGAGTGAACCGGCTTGCAGGATCCCGTGGTTGTCGGCGAGGACCGAGGCCGCCCGCCGGATGCCCGCCTCGGCACCCGCCGTACGGAACACCTCCATCGTGCGGACGTTGTTGCCGCGGCCGCGCGGGTGTGTCGAGGTGGCCCGGTGCTTCTCGACCAGCAGGTGCTCGATCCCGAGCCGACCGAGGAAGACCGAGGCGGACAGACCCACCAGGGAGCCGCCCACGATGAGGACCGGTACGCGAATGTCGACGTTCTCGTTCATCAGTTGCTCCAGCTCGGACGCCGTTCGGATGCATTGTTCAATGCCCTGGTGAGAGCGGTTCGGACGGCTGCTCACCTGAACGGTTCATAAATCTCGCGCCACCCGGACCAGCGTTTCACGATCGGTCACGGAGACGATGCCCGCGGCTTCGGGGGCGGACCATTCGCATCCGCCGGGAGAGTCCCCGCTCCGAATCCACTCGCCAACCGACGGTTGACGGCATGCCACCCGGCTCGACCCACGAAACCGTCTCGAAGGAGATCGAAAGATGACCACCACCCTCTCGGAACGGATCTCCCAGTCCGCCTTCGACGGTTCCCGGCTGCGCGTCGTGCTGCTGCTGGACCTCTACGACGGGGCCCAGAAGGAGTTCCTGGAGGCGTACGAGCACCTGCGCAACCAGGTCGCGTCCGTGCCCGGACACATCAGCGACCAGCTGTGCCAGTCGATCGAGAATCCGTCCCAATGGCTCATCACCAGTGAATGGGACAGCGCACCCCCGTTCCTCGCCTGGGTGAACAGCGAGGAGCACGTCGCGACCGTCCAGCCGCTGCACAACTGCGTGCGCGACACCCGCTCGCTGCGCTTCAGCGTCCTGCGGGAGACCGGGAAGGGCTTCGAGATGGCGCCCGAGACGCCCAAGGGCCGCCTCCAGGCGTCCCCGCGCCTGGGCGACGGGGTGGTGCGCCACGCGCTCACCTTCACCGTCAAGCCCGGCACCGAGGACATCGTGGCGAAGATCCTGGCCGACTACGACTCCCCGAACGCACGGGTCGACGAGGACACCCGGCTGCGCCGTACCTCGCTCTTCATGCACGGGAACCGTGTCGTGCGGGCCGTCGAGGTCGAGGGCGACCTGCTCGCCGCCCTGCGCCACGTCGCCCGGCAGCCCGAGGTCAGGGCCGTCGAAGAGGCCATCAACCCGTATCTGGAGCAGGACCGGGACCTCAGCGACCCGGACTCCGCCCGGATGTTCTTCACCCGGGCGGCGCTCCCGACCGTCCACCACGTGACCGCCGGCCGGCACAAGGCGGAGGACATCCGCCGGCACGCCCTCTTCTACCAGGCCAAGGAGGGCTGCGGCATGGCTCTCGCCCGGCTCCTGGCCGAGCACGACGAGGAAGCGGCCGACGACCCGGCGAGCATCATCGACAGCAGCACCATCTTCCAGCGCGACGACGTCGTCGTCCGCCTCCTCGAAGCGGTCGAGCCGATCGACGCGGAGCCCGCCCAGGCGGTGGGCATCGACGGCCCCGGCAAGGTGGCCAGGCTCGGACGTCTCCTCGACGGCGGCAGCAACGCCGTGCCCATGGACGAGCGGGGCGTCCCGAGCTTCCTCGAGCAGTCCGAGATGACCCTGATCACGGATCGGCGGGCCATGGAGTCCTGAACCGCGCATCCGCACCCTGGGGGGTTCTCGCTCAACCCGTCAACACAACGCGCAATGCGCCAGGAGGAAAACAGTCATGACCACGCACCGGCCACGCATCGTGGATCTCAGCGAGACGCAGCCCAACCGCAGGCGCGGAGGGGATCTTCGCGCCATGCTCACGCCGACGGCGGTGGGAGCCACCAGCGGCTTCATGGGGCTGGCGATCGTTCAGCCCGGTGACCGCATCGGCGAGCACTACCACCCGTACTCCGAGGAGTTCGTGTACGTCGTGAACGGTCTGCTGGAAGTGGACCTGGACGGCGAACCGCACCGGATGCGGCCCGACCAGGGCCTGCTGATCCCTCCCCATGTCCGCCACCGCTTCCGCAACGTGGGCGACGTCGAGGCACGCATGGTCTTCCACCTCGGCCCGCTCGCCCCGCGTCCGGAACTCGGCCACGTCGACACCGAGCACACCGAATCCGCCGGCCGCGTCGCGCCCCCGGAACGAACGGAGGCCGCCTCATGACCCGCCGGGTGGCGGTCACCGGCGTCGGCGTCGTCGCCCCCGGTGGCATCGGCGTACCGGCCTTCTGGGACCTCCTGGCGAACGGACGCACCGCGACCAGAGGCATCACGCTCTTCGACCCGGCCGGCTTCCGCTCCCGGATCGCCGCCGAGTGCGACTTCGACCCGGCGGCTCACGGGCTGGACGCCGACACCGTGGAACGCTCCGACCGTTACATCCAGTTCGCGATGGTGGCCGCCAGGGAGGCGCTCGGCGACGCCGGTCTCGACCCGGGCAAGGTGGACCCCTGGCGGGTCGGGGTGTCGCTGGGCACCGCGGTCGGCGGCACCACCCGGCTGGAGCACGACTACGTCGCCGTCAGCGAGAGCGGTGCCCGCTGGGACGTCGACCACCGCTCGGCCGGCCCCCACCTGGAGCGGGCCTTCTCACCCAGCTCCCTCGCCTCGGCGGTGGCCGAGCAGGTCGGCGCGCACGGCCCGGTGCAGACCGTGTCCACGGGCTGCACCTCCGGCCTCGACGCGATCGGGTACGCCTTCCAGTCCATCGAGGAGGGCCGCGTCGACGTCTGCGTAGCCGGGGCGTCCGACTCCCCCATCACCCCGATCACCGTGGCCTGCTTCGACGCGATCAAGGCCACGTCGCCGAACAACGACGACGCCGAGCACGCCTCACGGCCCTTCGACGCACGCCGCGACGGCTTCGTCATGGGCGAGGGAGGAGCGGTCCTCGTCCTGGAGGAGCTGGAGCACGCCCGTGCCCGCGGTGCCACCGTGTACTGCGAGATCGCGGGCTACGCCACCTTCGGCAACGCCTACCACATGACCGGGCTGACCCCCGAGGGCCTGGAGATGGCCGAGGCGATCAACCGGGCGCTGGGTCATGCCCGCATGGACGGTTCACAGATCGACTACGTCAACGCGCACGGCTCCGGTACCAAGCAGAACGACCGGCACGAGACGGCCGCCGTGAAGCGGGCCCTGGGCGCGCACGCCTTCGACATCCCGATGAGTTCGATCAAGTCCATGGTGGGCCACTCGCTGGGGGCGATCGGCGCGATAGAAATCGCGGCCTGCGTACTCGCCCTGGAGCACCAGACGGTGCCGCCGACGGCGAACTACGAGAGCCCCGACCCCGAATGCGACCTCGACTACGTGCCGCGCACCGCTCGTCCCCTGAAGCTGCGCAGCGTCCTCTCGGTGGGCAGCGGCTTCGGCGGCTTCCAGTCCGCGGTGGCCCTGACCCGTCCAGGTGGGAGGACACCATGAGAACCCGCAAAGCCCGGCGTACCGTCGTCACCGGCATCGGTGTGGTCGCCCCCAACGGCAACAACACCGAGGCCTTCTGGAAGCGGACGCACGAAGGAATGAGCGTCCTGGACCGGGTCACCCGCGAGGGCTGCGAGCAACTGCCGCTGCGGGTCGCGGGCGAGGTGCGGGGATTCGAGGCGGTCGAGCTGATCGAGGAGCGCTTCCTCGTCCAGACCGACAAGTTCACGCACTTCGCGATGGCCGCCGCGGACATCGCGCTCGACGACGCCCGGCTCGGCCGCGCCGACTACGAGAACTCACCCTTCGACGTCGGTGTGGTGACCGCCGCGGGTTCCGGCGGCGGCGAATTCGGCCAGCGCGAACTCCAGCGGCTCTGGGGACAGGGCTCCACCTACGTGGGCCCGTACCAGTCCATCGCCTGGTTCTACGCGGCCAGCACCGGCCAGATCTCCATCCGCGGCGGCTTCAAGGGGCCGTGCGCGGTCGTGGCCAGCGACGAGGCCGGCGGCCTGGACGCACTGGCACACGCCGCCCGTTCCATCCGCGGCGGCACCGAAGCGGTGGTGGTCGGCGCAGCCGAGGCCCCGCTGGCGCCCTATTCGGTCGTCTGCCAGCTCGGGTACGCGGACCTGAGCACCGTCGAGGACCCGACCCGCGCCTACCGGCCGTTCACCTCGGAGGCCTGCGGCTTCGTGCCGGCCGAGGGCGGCGCCATGCTGGTGGTCGAGGAGGAACAGTCGGCGCGCCGGCGCGGCGCCAAGGTCCGGGCCGAACTCGCCGGACACGCCGCCACGTTCACCGGGGCGGCCAGGTGGGAGGAGTCCCGGGAGGGACTCGCCCAGGCGATCATCGGCGCGCTGCGGGAGGCCGACTGCGCGCCGGACGAGATCGACGTCGTCTTCGCGGACGCCCTCGGCGTACCCGCGGCCGACCGCGCGGAGGCGCTGGCGATCGCCGATGCCCTCGGCGTGCACGGCAAGCGAGTCCCGGTGACGGCGCCCAAGACCGGTATCGGGCGCGCCTACTGCGGTGCACCGGTGCTGGACGTGGCCGCCGCGGTGCTCTCCATGGAGAACGCGCTCATACCCCCGACCCCGAACGTCTACGAGGTGTGCCACGACCTCGACGTGGTCACCGGCAGCGCCCGCCCCGCCGAACTGCGCACGGCGCTGGTGCTCAGCCGAGGGCTGATGGGCTCGAACGCGGCGATGGTGCTGCGGTGCTCCACCGACCCCCGAACGTGAGAAGGAGAAATTCCCATGACCGACCGACTGACCTACACGGAACTCGCCGTCCTGATGAAGAAGGGCGCCGGGGTCACCGTCGACCCGCGCGACATGGAGCAGCGCCCCGGTTCGGCCTTCGACGAGTACGGCCTCGACTCGCTGGGCCTCCTCGGCATCGTGGGTGTGCTGGAGAACCGGCACGGCCGGGCGCTGCCGGCCGATGCCGACCGTTGCAGGACCCCCCAGGAATTCCTCGACCTCGTCAACAACAGCCTCATGACAGGAGCCTGACGTGCCCGGACACACCGAGAACGAGATCACCATCGCCGCCCCTCTGGACCTGGTCTGGGACGTGACGAACGATCTGGAGAACTGGCCGCAGCTGTTCAGCGAGTACGCCGCGGTCGAAATCATCGAGAGGGACGGCGACAGCACCACCTTCCGCCTGACGATGCACCCCGACGAGAACGACAAGGTGTGGAGCTGGGTCTCCGAGCGGACCGTGAACCGCGCCGAGCGCACCGTCCGCGCCCGACGGGTCGAGCCCGGTCCCTTCCAGCACATGAACATCCGCTGGGAGTACTCGGAGGTTCCCGGCGGCACCAAGATGCACTGGACCCAGGACTTCGCGATGCGTCCCGACGCACCCGTCGACGACGCCTGGATGACCGACAACATCAACCGCAACTCCAAGGTCCAGATGGAGCTGATCCGGGACAAGATCGAGCAGCGGGCCCGGGAGCGCCGCACCGCCTCGGTCGGGGCCAACTGACCCGCCATCCGCCCACGGCAGACCACGACCAGCCGCAGATCGGGCGCGGCGGCCAGCACCCGCTCGGTGAACGGACCCATCTGGGTCACGCACACCTCCACCCCGTC
>NZ_JBSFBQ010000041.1:0-73452 GCF_053593015.1 Streptomyces sp. NPDC002403
ACGACCTCACCAACCCCGTCGCCAACATCACCGCCGCCGCCAACTACGCCGCCGACCGCTACGGCTCCATCGACAACGTCAACTCCGCCTACTGACAGGCGGATGGCACGCCGTGACGGTCCACTAACGTGCACACCGCCGACGGGCGAGGTGGACCGTGATGTCGGCGGCGATCTCAACGGTTGCGGGCAGAACCCGCATGATCCGGCTGAACACCTGCTCCCGCTCCGAGGGCGGCAACACGAGATAGGCCGAGATGGTCGAGAGCTGGCCGACGTAGTCGGCAGCACTCATCGTCAAGCGCCTTTCGATCACCGACTGCTGAACGTCGGTGAACCATGCGGACCGTCGGAGCTCCGTACCCGGCCACTGCATGTCCTGCTCCGGAGGCGTTCCGTCCGGGGACGGAACCTCGTCGCTCTCCAGGGACGGTGCTCGTGCCGCGCGAACGGCGTCCGCCACAACCGGGTCGGCCAGTCGGACCGGCCCGCCGAACGAGGCGAACACACCACCCGGCTCCACCAGCGCGGCCATGCGTGACCACCGGCCCTCCGGATTCGTCCAATGCAGCGCTGCCGCCACATAGACCAGCCCGTACTTCCGGCCGGGCCGCAAGTCCTCGAACGCGGCCTGCACCGTCCTGACGCCCGCCGGCACATGCTTGCGCAGCTCGGCGAGCATGGCCCCGTCGGGCTCGGTCGCGGTGACCTCGACCCCCCGTCGAGCGAACAGCCGGGTTGCCTTGCCCGTCCCGGCGCCGATCTCGAGGGCGGTCCGAGCCGGTTCACCCGCGTACGCCATCACCTCGTCGAAGAGGCCTACGGGATACCCCGGCCGGAACCGCTCGTACGCTTCCGCCATCACTCCGAAACTCAGTGCGCGACCGGACATGCCCAGCATCCTGGCACGGCCCGCGGCGTCGACGCTCAAGCATTTCCCGCGTCCCGGCCGCCGGGCCATGGAGGGCACAGAGGCCCGGCGGGGCCCGGAGGAGCGCCGTGGCCTTCGCCGGTCCCGAAGCGCGGCTGCCCCGGAACGGCCCGGCCCGGTCCTCAACAGGGCTTTGACCCCCTCGTGTTGAGAGCGACCGGCCCGGTCACGAGTTGACGACCGTCGCTCCACGATGTGTGCACCTGTGGCACAGTCGTGCCGTGGATGCACTGCGGCCTCAGGACCCTGCGCGCATGGGCGCCTACCACCTACTCGCCCGTCTCGGCGCGGGCGGCATGGGACAGGTGTATCTCGGCAGGTCACCCGGCGGACGACTGGTGGCCGTGAAGGTCATCCGCGACGAGATCAGCGACCACCCCGAGGCGCTGGCCCGGTTCCGGCGGGAGACCGAGACCGTCGAGGCCGTGCGCAGCGCCTACACCGCGCAGCTGATCGAGGCTTCGCTCGACGCGGCTCCCTACTGGCTGGCCACCGAGTACGTGTCAGGGCCCACCCTGCGCGGCGCCGTGGGTGCGAGTGGGCCCTTCCCGCCGGACAGCGCCTTCGGACTGCTCGCCGCGCTCGCCGAAGGGCTGGCCGCGGTCCATGCCCACGGAGTCACGCACCGGGACCTGAAGCCGCACAACGTGATCCTCTCCCCACAGGGGCCGCAACTGATCGACTTCGGCATCGCGCGAGGACTTGAGCAGACGATCCTGACCCGGGACGGGATGGTGTCGGGGACCCCCGGCTACACCGCACCCGAAGTGCTCCTGCGCAATGAGGTGGGCCCTGCGGCCGACGTCTTCGCGCTGGGCGCGACCCTCGCGTACACGGCGACGGGACGGCCTCCGTACGGCACCGGCGAGCCGGCGGCGGTGAGCTACCGGACCGTGCACGAGGACATCGACCTGGCAGGCGTGCGGCCCGAGCTGGCCGAAATCGTACGGCAGTGCGTGGCCAAGGACCCGGCGGACCGACCCGATCCGGCTGCCGTGATCGCGCACTGCGCGGTGAACTCGCCGCTCGCGTCGGACGCCCACTACCGGATGCTGGTACGCACCGCCGAACCCGTCCCCGGACCCGGGTACGCGACGGAGCCGCCCACGTGGTCCGGCGCGCGCCCGGAGGCGGAGCCGGAGACGGAGATGGGGACGGTCCGCGCACCGGAGCGCGGTGCCGGTACACGGCCGACGAATCACGGGCCGGCCGCCGGCCGGGCGGAGCGGGCCGCTACCACCGGACCCAACGGACTGCCGGACACCGCACCGGACGCCGGCCCGGACCCGCGGCGCCCCGCCCGGACCTCACGCGGCAGAGCCTGGCTCGCGGTGTGCGCGGTGGCGGTCGCGGTCCCGTTGACGGTCTGGCTGCTCCCGGAATCGGACAGCGGGGACACCGGCGCCGAGCCCACGACGGAGATCACCACGTCCGGGCGGCCGACCGCACCGCGGACGAGCACTTCACCGTCCGCCGACAAGCGGCCGGCCGATGGGCCGCCGGACCACATCGTGAACGACCGTGTCTCGCAGGACCGCTGGACCCTGTCCGACGATCCTGCGCAGGCAGCCCAGGGCATCGGTTCCTGCGATCTGTCCAGCATCACCGATGCCTCACCGCCCTCCGGACTGCGCTCCTCCGTCTCCCACACCACGGGCTCCGACACCGCCACGCTGGAGCTGCGCCCGCAGAACGCCGGAGAGGGCAAGCGGCCGGCGCCGTACTACATATCCGTGGGGGTGCGGCCCCCGCACGAGACGGACCGGGCCACCGGACGGCCCCTTCGGTCCGTCAGCAAGGGCATCGGCTTCACCAGCGAACCCGTCGACATCTACTCCGGTTGGTCCTCCGGTGGAACCGTCAGGTTCAAGTACCCCGACGACTTCCGTGCCCACTTCGGCGAACGCGCCGTCGACGCGCTCCCGGTGGGGGACGACAGGGGTGACTGGACCGTGGTGCTGTACCACGTCGAGGGCGGGCCCACGAAGTACACCTCCGTCGTCTGCAACGGCTTCCACGCCTGAGCCGTACACCGTCAGTCGCCGGGTCTCTCCCAGACCGAGACGTGCCTGCGGCTCTCGCCGGTGAACGGCGTGCGGCTCCACCCCTCCCACCGGTCGCGCAGCCGCATTCCGGCGAGCCGGGCCATCAGGTCCAGCTCGGCCGGCCACACGTACCGGAACGGGATGGACCGGTGCTCGGCGCGACCGTCGACGACGGTGACGTAGTTCGAACTCATCGCCTGGGAGACGGTGTCGTAGGTGTCGAACGCCCATTGCGTCGGACCGATGTGGAACGGCACGGCTGTCTGTCCCGGCGGCAGCAGGCGCAGATCGGGCACCCCCACCTCGACGACGAAACAGCCACCGGGTCTCAGGTGCGCTGCGGCATTGCGGAAGCAGTCGACCTGTGCGTCCTGCGTCGTCAGATTGTTGATCGTGTTGAAGACGAGGTAGGAGACCGTGAACGTGCCGGGCACCCGTGTCGTCGCGAAGTCACCGATCGTCACGCAGACGGTGTCACCGCACGGTATGGACGCACGGCGTCACCCGAGAGCGTTCTCCACCACGTTCCGTAGGGTTGTCCTCATTCCGGAAGCCGCCTCCTGCCCCAGGTAAGACAACGGACCACGAAGTGAGTGATGGCCGCGGGCACGGGTACGGGCATGGGTATGGCTGCCCCGCACGTACCGCCGCTCCGGCAGGGACCGGACGAGCACCACCGCGCTTCGGGGCCCGAAGAACACGGAGGCCGACACGGTCACACCGGGCAACCCGTTCCGGGTCCGTGACTTCGCAACCGCGCCCTCGGAACGAACAGAAGGAACCGCACGACGATGAAACCGCTGATCGGCATGGAACGGCGCGTCACGGTATGCGCACTGGCCACGCTCGCCCTCGTACCACTCACGGCGTGCAGCGGCGAGGATCCCCACCCCTCGTCGCCCTCCTCCCCGGCGGCGTCCTCCCCGCACGCCGGGGCGACGGGACCGGCCGAGGGTGCGAATCCGTTCACGGGACGGTTCAAGGAGCTCGAGCGCAAGTTCGACGCGCGGCTCGGCGTCTACGCCATCGACACCGGCACCGGTCGCGAGGTCACCCACAACGACGGAGAACGCTTCGCCTACGCCTCCACGTTCAAGGCGCTGGCAGCGGGAGCGGTCCTGCGCAAGTACTCCGTGGACGGGCTGGACCAGGTGATCACGTACTCCCGGGACGATCTGGTCAGCAACTCCCCGGTGACCGAGAAGCACGTCGGGACCGGGATGAGCCTGGGCGCGCTGTGCGATGCCGCCGTCCGTTTCAGCGACAACACCGCGGCCAACCTGCTTCTGGACCGGCTGGGCGGCCCCCGGGGCCTGGACGCCGTGCTCGCCGGGATCGGCGACGACGTGACGCGGATGGAACACCGGGAACCGCGACTCAACCAGTGGTCTCCCGGTGCCCTGTCCGACACGAGCACGCCACGGGCGCTCGCGGGCGACCTGCGGGCCTTCGTCCTCGGAGACGTTCTAGGACAGGGCGAACGCGCGCAGCTGACGAAGTGGCTGCGCGCCAATGCCACCGGAGACGAGCTCATCAGGGCCGGGATGCCCGAGGACTGGGTCATCGGCGACAAGACCGGATCCGGTGGCACCTACGGCACCCGCAACGACATCGCCGTGGTGTGGCCGCCCGACAGTGCCCCCATCGTGGTGGCGATCCTCTCGAACCGCAGCAGGGCGGACGCCGACTACGACAACGAACTCATCGCGCAGGCGGCGTCCGTGGTCGCCGACACACTGTCGTAGCCGAGGGGCTTACTCAGGCGGGACGCGGCGCGATGGTGTGCCGGATCCAGACGTTGGGTTCGACGTAGACGGCGTGATCGTGGGCGGTGTCGCAGTGCACCGGTGTCAGTGCGCCGGGTACCTCGACGGCACCGTTTCACAGCGGAGCACCCTGCCACAGGCGGTCATCGAGGCCGAAGGAGTTACGGCCTCTCGTCCGGATCATGCCGGGCTCGCGGGGCCTGGCCTGATCCGGACGAAAGTCCCTGGTGCTCGGCCACCGCCGGTGCCGGGCGCTGTCGAGGACCGGGCCGCCGCACGCGCCCGGCCGGGCCCGAGGAAGCGATTCCCATGGATTCCACCGAATGCTGCCGTACCCGGCCCCTCACGACCTGAGAAGGGACTGCGTGTCCGCCTACGGCTTCTCGACCCCCAGCCACTGGAGGATCTCAGAGGTCACGGGATCGGTGATGTCGGCGAACTCATCGTGCTTCTTGAGGTACTTGGCCACGTAGGGGCAGACCGGAACGATGCGCATACCGCTCTCGCGTACGTCGTTGAGGGCCTCCGTCACGAGAATCGAGGCCAGGCCCTGCCCGGCGAAGGCGTCGTCGATCTCCGTGTGGTAGAAGACCCGCTGTCCGTCCCGGTCCCGGTAGACGGTGAAGCCGGCGGTCGTGCCGTCCACCTGGATCGCGTACCGGTGCCGTGCGTCGATGCGCTCCACGACGGGAGCGGAGGCGTCGGGCGTCGTCATGGTCTTTCCGATCGTCGAGTGGGAGATGGGTGGGGGTGGTTCAGCGGCGCGAGGGGTTGCCGCGCGACCGGATGGTGGCATTCGGCAGAACGGGAGCGGGGAGGCGGTCACCGGGGTATCCGTCGACGGCGCCGAAGCGGTCGGAGGCGCTCTCCCAGTCCTCGCGGGCCCGGACGATGTCCTCGTGGCTACGGCCGATGAAGTTCCACCACATGACGATCTCCTCCTCGAACGGTGTGCCGCCGAGCAGCAGCACCCGTGCCGTTTCTTCGGAGGCGTTGGTGAGCGTCAGGGTTTCGGTTCCGGGGCCCACGTAGCCCAACTCCGCCTGGAGTACCGGGGTCTCGCCCAGGCGGATGGTGCCCTGATCGACGAGAACGCCGTGCTCGAAGCCGGTGTCCACGGCGAGGGTGACGGTCGCGTGCGGGTCGAGGAGGAGTTCGGCGCCGAGCAGCGGGGTGAAGGTCCGCACCGGGGACGCGGTGCCGGCGAGTGTTCCGAGGAAGACCCGGGCCTCGCCCCCGTCCAGGCGGACGGGCTCGGGGACGTAATGCTGGAAGTCGCGCTCCGCGTGCCGGTGTTCCTCGGGCAGTGCCACCCACAGCTGGGCGCCGTGCAGGACCGTGGTCCGCGGGGTCGAGACCTCCGTGTGGCTGATGCCGTGCCCGCCCGTCATCAGGTTGAGCTCGCCGGGGCGCACGAAGGCGTGGCTGCCCATGCTGTCGCGGTGCTCGATCTCCCCGCCGAAGAGCCAGGACACGGTCTGCAGCCCGGTGTGGGGGTGGGGCGCGACATCCATGCCGCCTGTCTCGGCGACGTTGTCGGGGCCGTAGTGGTCGGCGAAGCACCAGGCGCCGATCAGGGTGCGGCTGCGCTGCGGCAGGGTGCGCCGTACCGTCATCGCCCGCGGGCCGCCCAGCGGGACGTCGCGCGGGGTCAGCACTTCGACCTGCGGTGTCGCTCCGCCGTGCCCGTCGTTCACCGAAGCCGCACAGCGCACCTCGGCCGGGGCCGTCTCAGCGTTGCTCATCGCCCGGTACCCCCTGGACCACGCTTGTTGGATATTCAACTACCATGGTTGGATCTTAGGGCACCACCGCCCGAAACGCACGGCAACGGCGGGCGGACCGGCGTGGTCGGAAGGAGACCGGAGTGAGCGACGCGATGAGTACACCGGACAGTCGGCGGATCTTCGTCGACAAGCAGTCCCCCAAGGCGTACCACGCTCTGGTCCAGACTTCCGAGGTGGTCCGTGCGACCGCCGCCGACGCCGGCCTGGACCGTGTGCTGGTGGAGCTGGTCAATCTCCGCGTCTCACAGCTCAACGGCTGTGCCTACTGCCTCGATGTGCACACCAGGGCGGCGCTCCGCGCCGGCGAGTCCACGCAGCGCCTCGGAGTGCTGGCGGCCTGGCGGGACACGGAGGTGTTCACCCCGCGGGAACGCGCGGCGCTCGCGCTGGCGGAGGCGACCACCGAACCCGCCGACGCCACCGCGCAGGAGGCCGCCTACGGTGCGGCCCGCGAGGTGTTCGGCGACGACGAGATCTCCGCGGTGATTTGGGTGGCGATCACGATCAACGCCTTCAACCGGGTCTCGATCCTGAGCAAGCACCCCGTGCGCAGGGCACCGGGAACGTCCGCCCCGGGACACTGACTTCCGGCGCTACCCCGCGCCGCCGCCCCGCGCCCGCTCCAGCCAGGGACCGAACTCGTTCTCCCGGACCAGTCGGCCCAGTTTGCGGTACTCCTGGAGCACGGCCGAGACGATCTGCTCCATCCCCAGCGGCTGCCCCGATTCCGCCGCCAGATAGGCGGCGGTCACCGCGCAGGCACGGATCGACCCTCCCGCCAGCTCGAAGCGGCCGGCGCAGAACTCCAGGTCGAGTCCGGCCTCGCGGGGGACCGCCGTCCCCAGACAGCGGTCCCACAGGGCCAGGCGCTGGACGGCGTCCGGCATGGGGAACTCCGCGATCACATCGAGGCGCCGGGTGAAGGCCTCGTCGAGATTGCCCCGGAGATTGGTGGTGAGCACCGCGATCCCGTCGAAGGACTCCATCCGCTGCAACAGATACGCCGACTCCACATTGGCGTGCCGGTCGTGCGCGTCCTTGACCTGCGAGCGCTTCCCGAAGATGGCGTCCGCCTCGTCGAACAGCAGGATGCCGTTGACGTCGGACGCCTCCGCGAAGATCCTTTCGAGGTTCTTCTCGGTCTCCCCGATGTACTTGTCCACCACCGTGGACAGATCCACGACATAGAGCTCCATGCCCAGCTCCGACGCCACCACCTCGGCGGACATGGTCTTGCCGGTCCCGGACTCGCCCGCGAACAACGCGATGATCCCGCGTCCCCGGCCGCCCCCCGGCCGCATCCGCCACTGCCCGAGCACCTGCTCGCGGTGGCGTGCGCGCAGGGCGAGCTCGGACAGCTCGCGACGGGTCGCGGCAGGCAGTACGAGGTCGTCCCAGCCGACCGCCGGCTCGATGCGGCGGGCGAGCCGTTCGAGCCCCGCCCCGTTCTGCGCCCGGACCGCCGCACGCAGATCCTGCGCGTCCACCGGACGGTCCTCCAGGACGGCCAGCCGGGAAGCGACGACGGCCGCCTTGCGCACCTGCTCGGAGTCGAGCCGGTAGGAGGCGGTGGCCTCGACGAGCTCCTCACCGGCCGACGCGCCCCCGGCGGGCAGCCCGACCGAAGCGCCGGCCTCGGCGAGTGCCCGCCGCCACTGCCGCGCCACGCCCCCCGGGCCGGGGGGCAGGACAGGGACCGGAACCGGACTCTCCGCTGTCCACAGCGGATCCCAGTTCTTCCTCCCGTAAGCGACCAGGGGAGCACCGCAGACCGCGGCGCAGACGTCGCTGAGCAGCCGGGCCCGCTCGGGCCGCTCGGGGGCGAGCGACTCCAGCGGCCCGAGGACGACCCCGCCGCCGCTCAGCCTGGCCTCGGCCGCCAGCGTCCGTACGGTATCCGCCGGTTCGGGAAGAGCAGCCAGGGCCGCGATGTCGACCACCAGTGGACGGCGTCCCGCGGCGAGAAGCGCCTCGACCGCCAGTTTCCCGGGATCGCCGCCCCGGTCGAGCAGATGCACCAGTCCGCTGCCCGTGCCCAGCGCCGCCGCGACCCGCAGGACCTCCGGAGCAGTGTCCGGCCCCTCCCCGCACGTGACCGCCCGGACGAGACCGCGCAGCCTCCCGTCGGTCTCGTCGTCGCCCAGCAGATACGCGGTGATCCGGTCCGGCACACGCAGCACCCGCGACAGCAGCGGGCGGTCGGCCTCCAGGACCTCCAGCAGCCCGCCCGCGACCAACGGCGCGGACGGCGAGAACCGGAAGCGGCCGGAGCCCGCGGCGGGCAGTCCGCAGAGGTCCAGGGCCAGGCCGATCGTGGGCCTGCGCCGGGTGAGGTCGTCGTTGAGATAGCCGTAGAGCCGCTCGAACCGGTTGTCGATGTCCGGGGCCATCGCGACCAGCAGCAGATCGATGTCCAGCGGGACCAGGCCGAAGTTCTCGACGAGCCGCCTGATCCGGCTCCCGGGCGGCGACTGCGGCGACGGCTCGGAGCCGTACACGGGGACGGGCGAGAACGCGTCGCGGGACTCCACGATCCGCGCGGCCGCCTCGGGGGTGAGGTACTGCCCCCGGTACGGATCGTCCGGCTGCGGATCGGCCGCCCGCCGGAGCGCCACAGCGGTCCGCACCCGCTGCTCGACGTGGACCAGCCGCTCCCAGAGCTCCTCGACCGCCGCCGTCGGGGCGTCGGCCGGTCCGCGGACGGCACGGGTGCCCTGTGTCGTGGTCATCGGGCGGTGCCTCCGCGCCTGCGCCGGCCGGGCGGCAGCTGCCGTTCCCGTTCCGCGGCGAAGCCCTGACCGCCGGGGTCGGACGCCCCGTCGTAGCGCAGCCGGCGCCCCGGTCCCGCCCCGTCGCCCTCCCGTGCGGGCGCGGACTTCACCACCAGGCCCTCGGTGACCGGCGGGCCGGCGGCCGTCCGTTCACCGGCCAGCGGTGCCCATACCCGCAGATCGATGGCGGCCTTGAGCTCACCGCCGAGCGCTGACCACACGTCCGAGGCGGACGGCCCGTCGATGCCCGGTCCCGCCGCCTCCAGCTCCACCGCCAGCCCGAGCTCGGCGAGACTGCCCGTGTGCATCCGGGCGGGCAGCACGTCCGACCGTACGAGACAGCGCAACACCTCGGAGAGCAGGCGGTGTTCGTCCTGCGGGCGATTGGTCCAGGCCGTCACCAGATAGGTCAGCTCGTACCAGCGCGGCGGGGTCCGCCGGCCGATGACCATTCCCTCCTCGTCGTGCTCCTCGGCGGCACCGGTGCGGCGGCGGGTCGCGTCCTCACGGATGCGGTGGAGGAAGACGCTGATCGTGGGCGCGTTGCGCCGGGCGGACCAGTCCTTCGTCGGCGCGTCGAAGACCAGGTCGACGCCGCTCTCCTGGAGGCCGGCGTCGACCAGCAACAGCCGCAGCCCCTCGTCCACTTCGTGGATCATCGGCGACCCACCTCGTCCGGCGGGACGATGGTGCCGCCGACCACCAGGAAGGACGTGGTGACCGGGCTGAACCCCGGTCCCTCGGCGGTGATCGTGCGCGGCCCCGTCTGGTCCTTCGCCAGGATCAGCAGCTGCGCGATGAACGTACGGTCCCGGCGCGGGAAGGCGGGCGGTGCGGCCGCCGTGATCCCCGGCTTCCAGGACAGCTTCACGGGTGCCCCGGGCGGGAAGTCCTTGCCCCGCACGGAGGTGACGAACCCCGGCTTGCCGACGGCGGGTACCGCGATGATCCGGGGCTGGAGGATGCGCAGCGGCTTCCTGGACACATTGTCACGGGGGTTGGCGTCCGTGCCGGTCGTGGTCAGTGTTCCGGTGATGCTCGTGGTCAGCGCCCGGTCCGGCCTGAGCACGACGCGGACGACCGTGGAGGCGTTCGGTGCCAGGTCGGGCAGTGTGCACACCCCGGTGGTGCAGCCCGCCGGAAGTGGACCCGCAGGGATCCGCGAGGGCAGTCCGAGCTTCAGCCGCAGTCCGGTGGCGAGCGCGTTCCGCCCGTTGCGCACGGTGTACGTCACCACCACCCGGCCGCCGACGTAGCCCGGACTGGGCTGGGCCCGCACGGAGACCGCCGGCCCGGCCTCGGGCTCGGGAGGCTCGGGGGCCGGAGGCCGGGGCGTCGGAGTGGGCGTCGGCTTCTCGGGTGTCTCCTGGACCGGGACGGTGGTGCCGGTGGCGTTGTCCGTGGGGTTCGGGTCGACCACCGCTCCGGCGACCGACCAGCCGATCCGCTGGTCTCCCGGCGTCACCCCGGTGAGCCGGGCGGTCACCTCCACACTCGTCCCCGGCGGGAGCACTCCCAGGTCGCACTGGGGAGATTCGGTGCCGCAGGTCCCGGCCGGGGTGGTGAGCTCCTCCAGGCGCACACCGGGTGGGGCGTCGACGGTGAGCACGGTGCCGGGCGAGGGCGCGGGACCCCGGTTGGTGACGGTGACCGTCACCGAGACGGAGGAACCGGTCTCCACCGAGGGGCCGGTGGGCGGCGCGGTCAGGGACAGGTCGACCGACTGCTGGAACGCGGGCTCCTTCTGCCGTCCGCCGATCCTCTCGCCGAACGGCGTCAGCGTGCCGGAGGCGAGGTCGAGCACGGACAGCTGCTCCGGGGAGTTCGGTGCGAGCGCCCGGCGTGAACTCAGCACCAGCCGCCCCGCGTCCGGCGACCAGGCCACGTCGCGGGGCTGGAAGGGACCGGTCCGTGAGGTGTCGGGGATCTCCTGGTGGCAGGCGTCGGGGTTGTTCCGCTGGACGGACGGAAGCACGACCCGGCACTCGCCTCCGGTCAGCGAGGTCACGACGACACCGGCGCGCTCATTGACCTGGCCGCCGCCGTCCTTCCGGTTGAAGGCGAGCGAGCTGCCGTCGGGGGAGAACGCGGGACTGTCGTCGATCTTCTTGCATTCACCGGGGCAGATGGTTGCGCTGAGGTCCCGCTGCTGGTCGAGCGCCGATACCGGGACGGTCCAGACGTGCTTGATGCCGCCGAGGCCCCGGATCACATGGTTGCGGGTGAAGGCGAGCGTGGTGCCGTCCGACGACCAGGCCGGCTGGGCGTCGCCTCCGGTCGACTGCCCTGCCGGCGGCACGATCCGGCCTTCGATCGCTCCCGTGGCGACATCCGCGATGAGAATGCTGCTCGGCCCCGGCTGACCGTCGACCCGGCCGGGAGAGGTTCTGGTGAACGCCAGTTTGGTGCCGTCGGGCGAGAACGTGGGGTCGGTGTCCCAGTCACGGGGACCGCGCCCGGCGAGCGGCATCGCCGCCTCATGGGTGCCGTCGGTGTCGGCCAGCCAGATCCGCTCGACACGCTCCTTCTCCGGACCCTCGAAGCGGGTCAGGACGATGCGCCTGCCGTCCGGTGTGTAGTTCTGCCGCTCGGTCCAGGGGTCGTAGGCCTCCGACGGATTGAACAGCGGATCCTTGGCGGGGTCGGTGTTGGTATTGGCCTCCGGGTCCTCCTTCAGGATGGAGCGCCCGAGGTCCCGCGGGTCCGAACCGTCCTGCCGGACGTCCTGGAGCGTCACGTCGTTCGCCTCGCGGGAGGTCCGCCGTGCCACGACGGGCGTCCCGGAGTCCGCGGGCCCGAGCCAGGTCGGCGACTCGACCGCACGGTCCTCGCCGAGCGTCAGGCCCGGCTCGTTCCCGTCGAAGGCGGTCGTCCGGTAGACGTGGTCGTAGTCCTTGCACCCGCAGGTGGTGTCGGGGCTGAGGAAGAGCAGGCCGTTCCCGTCCGGAAGCCAGGCGGCCGACCGCGAGCGCCAGTCGGCCTGGACACCGGCCAGCAGCGGCCGGTCGGCTCCGATTCCCTCGGTCACCCGGAGCCGGGGACCCGTCGTCTCGTCCGTGGTGAGGGTGTACGCGATACGAGCCCGGTGGGTGTCGTCGTCCACCGGGTTCCACTCCGGCTCGGTCGCGTCGCCGGGCGGGCCGTCACTGATCACCCTCGCCGCGCCGCCTGCCACGGCCCGTTCGTAGATCAGACCGGTCCGCCCGGGACCGGAGTCACAGGAGTACGCGATCCGTGAGCCGTCCGGGGAGAAGGTCGGGGAGGTCTCGTTGTTGGGGGTGTCCGTCAGCCGCCGCAGACCGGATCCGTCGATCCCGACGATCCACAGTTCACGCTGGACCACACCGTCCGATCCGCGCTCCGCGGAGTCGAACACCACGGTCCGTCCGTCCGGGGAGAGTTCGGGATGCGCGGCGTCCCGGTCGGTGGTGAGCCTGCGCACCGCTCCGCCCGCGTCACGCACGTACACCTGGGGCCGCAGGCTGTCACGCAGGCTGGTGAAGACCAGCAACTCACCGCGCGCGAAGGGGTCCTGGTCGTAGTGGGCCGGCCCGGGGCCGAACAGCGGGTCGCTGGTGGACGGGTCGGTGACCCGGCCGAGGCTGCGGTGCTCGGTACCGGCATAGGCGATGCGCCCGGCATCCGCGGGGCTCTCGTCCGCCGCCGCGGCGATGCGCGGCGCACTCCGGGGCGCGGTCGCGGAACCCGCCACCAGCAGCGGCGCCAACAGCACCACCGCACCCGTCAGTCGGCCCAGCCGGGTATGCCTCGCAGGGCCAGCAGTGCCGGTCACGGCCCACCTCACAGTCTTTTTGATGACTCTCCAAGACAAGCATCGTGCGCGGCCGGGGCCGAGGACAGGTCCGGAGTACCCGGAGAGGGGGAAGCGACTGTTGCCCTTTGCGGCGCCTCCCCGGCCCCTCGCCCGTCCGCCAGGGCCGGAAAGACCGGCTCACCCCCGTGCGGCGACGTCCTCACGCCGTCCGCACGGGAGCCCGGGGACAGCACTCAGATGAGCCCGTGCCGCATGGTGTAGCCGACGGCGTGCGCCCGGTTGCGCAGTTCGAGCCGTGTCACCACCTCGTGCAGAACGTTCTTGACGGTGCGTTCGGAGTACGAGGTCTTCTGCGCGATCTCCGCGGTGCCGTAGCCCTCCGACACCAGCCTGATCATCTCCGCCTCCCGCGTCGTGAGCGTGGAGAGCGACAGCCCCCGGGGGTCGAGGACCGTGCGCTGGAGGCTGCTGACATGGTCGAGGAGCTTGCCGAGCAGGTCGCCCGGCAGCACTCCCTCGCCGTTCGCCATGGCCGTGACCAGGTGCACGAGGCTGTCCTGGTTGGCCTCCCCGCGCCTGAGGACGGCGGCGACACCGCACTCGATCATGGTCTGGAGCGCGCCCGATTCGAAGAAACCGACGACGAGTCCGGTGCGGGTCGTGGTGTTGCGCTGGAGACGCTGAAGGAGCTGGACGGTGCGCTCGTCCACCATGTCCACTACTACTAAGGAGACTTGGGCCCGGTCCGCCTCGGCGTCGGCTATCAGCTCTATCTCGGGCCGCGGACGGATCTGGTGCTCCACACCGGTCCGCAGGATCAGGTCCTCCGCGTACACGGCGACGGAGACCCTGCCCCGGGGAGCCTCCTTGGCCCGGCCTTCGGCGGATCGCTCCGCCGCGGTGGGCCTGCGGTAATGGCCGCGTTCAACGGCCGTGTTCTTCATCTCTGCTGTCGTCGTCATTCTTCTGCGTGCCTGTCTTCCTCAGATACTTCCGTCGTTGATTCCGTCCGATACGCCTGTCTCCGCACTCGACCGCGCCGCCCTCCGGCACGGCGAGCGGGCCCGCGGAGGGGTCGCCGGGACATCGCGCCGTTGTGCCCTCGGGGCACCACTCGTGCCCGATCGTTGCCCTCGCGTCTCTGCTGCGCGACCATCGGTGCGGCTTAACGTCGAAGGGTGACCACATCTGCCGAACTCGAAACGCCCACGGTGACGGTGTCGCCCGGTGCCGAGGCGACGACGACCCTGACCGTGCGCAACGATGGCGACATCGTCGAGGCGTACACGTTCGAAGTGGTCGGTGACTGCGCCGCCTGGAGCACTGTCGAGCCGGCACGGGTGTCCCTCTACCCGGGCACCTCCGAGGCGGTGACCGTACGGCTCGCCCCGCCCCGGTCCCATGAGGTGCGGGCCGGCGAGATACCCCTGGGTGTCCGCGTTCTGCCCACGGAGCACCCCGAGTCGGTGGCGGTTCCCGAGGCCACGGTGGTCGTCGGGCCCTTTCACGAGCTCCGGGCGGACCTCGACCCGCGCCGGCGCTCCGGTTGGCTGGGCGCCCGGTTCCGCACCTCGGTGCAGAACAGGGGAAACACCGCGGTCGACATCACCCTCACCGGCAAACAGGCCGGGGAGGAGCTGCGACTGGCCTTCACGCCGGGCCAACGGCGCCTGGAACCGGGCGAGTCCGCCGAGATGGGGCTGAGGGTACGGACCCGCAAGCTCATCTGGTTCGGCAAGCCGGTCACCTGGCCGTTCGAGGTCGAGGCTGCGGAAAGCACCGAAGGGGACGCCGACGGCGAGCAGCCCGGCAGGGCCGAGGCGCTGTCGGGTGAGTTCGCTCAACTGCCCGTCTTCCCACGGTGGTTGCTGATCGTGCTTGCCGCGCTGCTCGCCCTGTTGCTCGCGTGGTTCGCGCTGGTCCGGCCCGCCGTGCGGAGCACCGCGAAGCAGGCGGCGCACGAAGCCGCGCAGGAGAAGACACCCCCTGGCGGGCAAAAGGGTTCGGCAGCTGGGGGCAGTTCGGGAGACCCGTCCGGTGGCCAGGGCGACGACAAGGGGCAGGGCAAGCCGAACGGGTCCGGGGGCTCCGGTTCGGGCGGTTCCGGCTCGGGGACGGGCGGGGGAACGGGCGGCACCCAGCAGAGCTCGGCGACGATCGATGTGCAGACCGGATCCGGGGCCAAGAAGAACGGGACGTACCGGGTTCCGCAGGGGAAGGTATTCGGAATCACGGACATTGTGGTGGCGAACTTCCAGGGCGACGAAGGGGTGCTGACGATCTCCTTCGGGGAACGGAAGATCACCACCATCGCGCTGGAGACCTTTCGCAACCAGGACTACCACTGGGTCACCCCCATCCAGATCCAGGAGAACGACACGGTCACCGCGTCCGTCACCTGTGCCAAACCCGGCACACCGGCGACCGGAACCCAAGCTTCCGAATGCCATCAGGTGCTCAATGTCAGCGGTGTGCTGAGCGATCTCGCACCGTAGGAACAAGGCTCCTGGCCTCCTGCTTCCCCCACGGAGGATGAGAACAGCAGAAAACCCGACCGAGGGAAACCCGGCTTGCCGGTCGTTGGCAGTTTCCTTCTCCCGTGCACTTGAGAGGTCATCCGGCCCGACCGGGTTCCGTCATGTATGCGGTAGGTAGGGAGTTTCCGGCCACGTGCCCATCCGAGGACTCCGGAGGGGCGCGTGGAGCGGCCGAGGACCGGATTCGGTCGGCCGGTCCTGAGCGGATAGTCGTGGCCCGTGAATTCTGGCTGATTTCCGCCTACCCCCGGCCGGCGGACATCTTCCGGAAATCCGCAGTACACATCGCTGTCACACGGCCGGACCGGGAAATGCCGCGACTGCCGCGACCGGTCCGCAAGGGGAAGCACTTCTGTCGCTCGGGTGCCTGGGAAGGCAGCACCGTTGCCCCGTGCCCAGGACTTTGAGACCTACTGTCCGCCACGGCCGCCGAGGAAGACTCGGCGGCGAACGAATGACCACGCGAAGGAGCGAGTATGCCGTCGTACCTCACCCCCGGTGTATACGTGGAGGAGGTGCAGTCCGGAGCCAGGCCCATCGAGGGAGTCGGCACCGCGGTCGCAGCCTTCGTCGGTTTCGCGGAGTCCGGCCCCTTCCACCAGCCGACGCTGGTGACGAACTGGGACCAGTACGTCCAGATCTTCGGCACTTTCACCGCCGACACGTACCTGACCCCCGCGGTCTACGGCTACTTCGCCAACGGTGGTGGCGCGGCCTACATCGTGCGCATCGGCGGCCCCGCGCAGGACTCGGCGCAGCAGTCCGTGTCCGGGCCGGCCGCGCCCGCCGCCCTCGGGGGGTTCCAGGTGTCCGCGCGGCCCGGCGCGAGCGCGGACCTCTCCGTCGAGGTCACCGACGCCGAGGGAGAGAACCCTCCGGAGGACCGGTTCCGGCTCCTGGTGCGGCAGGCCGGCAAGGTGGTGGAGACCTACGACGTCTCCAGCCGCAAGAACGTCAAGGGCTATCTCGTCACCCAGGCCCGCCAGTCCAAGCTCGTCGAGGTCACCGAGCAGCCCGGCGCGACCCAGACCCGCCCCGAGAACCAGAGCCTCTCCCTCGCACCCGCCGCCGCCCCCGGAACCGGCGTCGCTCGCGTCGACCCGGCCGAGTACGTCGGCGACGCCGCCGCCCGTACGGGGTTCGCGGGACTCGAAGCGATCGACGAGATCACCATGGTCGCCGTTCCGGACCTGATGAGCGCCTACCAGCGCGGGGACATCGACGCCGAGGGCGTCAAGGCGGTCCAGCTGGCGGTGATCTCGCACTGCGAGCAGATGGGCGACCGGGTCGCCGTCCTGGACACCCCGCCGGGCATGAACGCCCAGCGCGTCCGCACCTGGCGCAACGACGACGCCGGATACGACTCGCGCTACGCGACCGTGTACTACCCCTGGCTCAAGGTCTTCGACCCGGCGACCGGTCAGAACGCCCTGGTGCCCCCGAGCGGTCACGTCGCCGGTGTCTGGGCACGCAGCGACGGCGAGCGCGGGGTGCACAAGGCCCCTGCCAACGAGGTCATCCGCGGCGCGCTGGACCTGGAGATCCGCCTCAGCAAGGGCGAGCAGGACCTGCTCAACCCGATCGGTGTCAACTGTGTACGCGCCTTCCCCGGACGCGGCATCCGGATCTGGGGCGCCCGCACTCTCTCGTCCGACCCGGCCTGGCGCTACCTCAATGTGCGCCGCCTCTTCAACTACCTGGAGGAGTCGATCCTCCTGGGCACCCAGTGGGTGGTGTTCGAGCCGAACGACGACCGTCTGTGGTCGAGCATCCGGCGCAATGTCACCGCCTTCCTCACCGAGGAGTGGCGCCGGGGCGCCCTGTTCGGCCGCACGGCCGAGGAGGCGTTCTACGTCAAGTGCGACCGTGACAACAACCCGCAGGAGTCGATCGACCTCGGTCAGGTCGTGTGCGAGATCGGCGTCGCTCCGGTGAAGCCCGCGGAGTTCGTGATCTTCCGCCTCGCACAGTTCTCCGACAGCACCAGCCTTGTCAACGAGTGACCCGACAGGGTCCGCAAACGGAACAGGTGACACAGAGTCATGGCAGAGGGCGACGCTCTTTCCACCCACGTCTTCGGCGTGCAGCTCGGCGGCTATCTCGTCGAGTCGATCCAAGAGATCAGCGGCCTGACCGTCGAGGAGGAAGTCGTCGAGGTCCGTCAGGTGACCGCCGAGGGCAAGCAGATCATCCGCAAGCAGCCCGGCGCGCGTCAGGCGGGTGAGGTGACGATCACCCGAGGACTCGACAAGAGCAGCGAGTTCACCAAATGGATCAAGGAGACGCTCAACAACGGTGCGGTCGACACCGCGCGCCAGAACCTGACCATCGAGATCAAGGACTCGAAGGGTGAGACGGTCCGGCGCATCCAGCTGATGCAGGGCTGGGCCAGCAAGTGGGAGGGCCCCTCGCTGAAGGCCGGCGAATCCAGCGCCGCCACGGAGTCGGTGACCATCACCTTCGAGGAGATCGTGGTCGAATGAGGCGCAGGACCGTTACGTCGGGCGGGCTCGACGAAGTCCTCGACAGCCTGGCGTCCGCCCCGCCCGCCGCACGGGAGGAGGCTGCTCCCGCGCAGCCTCCGGCCCGTGAACAGCAGGCGATGCGTGCGGAGTTCGAGTTCGAGCTCCCGCGCGGCTACGTCGACGACGAGGGCCAGGTCCACCGGCGCGGCTCGATGCGGCTCGCGACGGCGCGGGACGAGCTGCGCCCGCAGATCGACCTGCGGGTGAAGGAGAACCCGGCGTATCTGTCCGTGGTGCTGCTGAGCCAGGTGATCACCCAGCTCGGCACCATCACCGATGTGCACGCCGGGGTCGTCGAGCGGATGTACGCCACGGACGTGGCGTTCCTCCAGGACTTCTACCGCCGGATCAACAGCGAGGGCCACACGCACGCCGCGGTGACCTGCCCGCTGTGCCACGGGTCGTTCGAGGTGGATCTGTCGGGTGGGCGCCTGGGGGAATCGTGACGTACGCGCCTTCCCGTCTGCGGGAGGAGATCGCGTACGTCGCCTACCACTTCCACTGGCAGCGAGAGGACATCCTCGACCTCACCCACGGCGAGCGTCAGGAGTGGGTGCGGGAGATAGCGCGGATCAACACCCGCGTCAACGAAGGCGGGTGATCGTGTGGGGTTCGGAGACTGGTTCCGCCGAGGGGACCGGCAGCGGCCCGGAACGCCGTCCCCGGTCGGGGCCGGGGCCGACACCGGGCGAAGCCCGGAGCCGGAAGCCGACCGGGGCGACAACGGGGCCGGCCGGCCGAACCGTGCCCGGGGCGGCGACTGGGACGGCGGCTGGCGGCAGGTCGCGCCGCCCACGGTGACCGTCGCCCGGTCCTCGATCGGGGTGAGCGACGGGCTGCGGTTCAGGGACGGCCTCGCCTCGTGGCAGAACCTCGCGTTCGGCAGCGAACTCGGCCATGCCGTACTGCCGTCCGCGCCGGTGGGTCTCATCCATGGCGTCGCCCGTCCGGGCGCACCGCGGTCCGAGTCCCCGGGCGGGCCGCTGCTGCTGCGTGCCGCCCGGACGGGTGCGGACGAGGACGCGGAAACCGTGACGGGCCCGACGCCCGCGACTGTCCAGCGGAAGAGCACCAAGTCGCCCTCCCGCGCTCCGTCCGCCCGCTCCTCGTCTCCCCGATCTCCGTCTCCCCGCTCCTCGTCCGCCCGT
Source organism: Streptomyces sp. NPDC002403 (assembly GCF_053593015.1). Lineage (NCBI taxonomy): Bacteria > Bacillati > Actinomycetota > Actinomycetes > Kitasatosporales > Streptomycetaceae > Streptomyces > Streptomyces sp. NPDC002403. The sequence goes on from NZ_JBSFBQ010000041.1 coordinate 19,285, forward strand.
TCCTCCGGCAGCGGGGCCCCGGGGCGGCGGGCCGGTGGGGACGGCGCGACCGCCCCGGAAGCCGCGGCAGGGGCGGTCCCTGCGACGGGCACGGCACCGGCCGCGACTCCCGGCCCGGCTTCGGGCCGGGCTTCGGGCCGGGCTTCGGAACCGGCCGGCACACCGGCGTCGCAGCACCCGGCTGACACCGCACCGGCGCCGGTCCCGCTCCAGCGGGCCGAGCCCGCGGCCGTACGTCCTCGGCGGACCACCCCGTCGCTGATCGTTGCCCGGCGTCCGGCGATGGCACTGCGGAACATCGCCGGAATCCTGCCGCCCACGGCCTCCCTGCCGGACACTTCCGTCACCACCTCCACGGCGCGGCAGGACGCGCCGCAACAGACTCCACGAGCTGTCGCGCCGGGTGTCGCACCGCCGTCGGACCGCACCGCTGACCGTCCCGCCGCTGACCGTTCCCTCACCGGCAGTCCCACCGTCGGCGGTCCCACTGCCGCCCCGGTGCGCCCCGCTCTGGGCAAGCCCCTGCGGGAACTGCCCACCGGGGCCGTACCCACAGGCCCGGCAGCACCGAGCGGGGTCGTCCCGTCCGCCCCGGCAGGGCAACAGCCGGCGGACATGCCGGTACTTCAGCGCCTGGGATCGGACACGGCAACCCCGGCGGTGACCGCGCCCCCACCGGATGCGACGAAGCCGTCGACACGTCAGCCGCCGTCCCCGTCGGAAGCTCGCGCCCCGGAGTCCCGGGCCCCGGAGTCCCGGGCCCCGGAGTCCCGGGCCCCGCAGTCGTCGCAGCCCGACCGGCCCGGCCCGCAGGCTCGTGCCCGTGGCGGGATCGGCACTCCTCTTCCGGCGCTTCCGTCGACGGCCCGAGTCCGGAACGACGCTCCGCTGCTCGGCGACCGCCGTCGCACACCCCGGCCGGGAGCCGCAGCCCCGCAGCAGGGCGCGTCGCAGCAGCCCGTGCCCGCCGCACCGGCCACACCGGCGGTGTCCATGACCGCGAACGCGCCCTCGATGCCGGTGCGCTCGTCCGTCGTACCTGCTCCGCCCAGTGGATCCGCACCGCGACCCGCGGCCGTTCAGCGTGTGGTGGACGCCGCGCGTGCGGGCGCACCGATCACCACCTCTGCCTCCTCCGTTCCCGCTCCTGTCGCACCGGTACGTATCCGCAGGATCACCCCGGAGCGGGAGAAGGGACAGCCGGCCGGACGGGCCGCCGGGGTCCTCGGGGGGCCGACCACACCCGTCGTCCAGCGGTCGAGGGCTCTCCTCTCGGGCAGGTCCCTGAAGGTGAGCACCGGCTCCGGCGATGGCTTCTCGGGGCCGACGGCCGACAGCAACGTAAGTCCGGTCGTGGTGCCCACCTGGCGTCGCGATTCCCAGCAGCCGGGGGCCGGTGCGCTGTCGCCGTCCTCGGGGCCCGGTGGTTCCCGTCCTGCCGGACCCGCTGCACCGCACCGGTCCCGTGCGACCGCCCCGGGGCCGACGTCCGGCGGTGCGGCGCCCGAGCGCCCGACACCCGGCGCCGTCCAACGCCTCGTGTCCCGAGACCCGTCGCCCGGCGCCGTCCAACGCCTCGTGTCCCAAGACCCGCCGCCCGGCCCCGCGCGGAGCGGAACGCCCCCCGGCCGGATGCCCGTCGGTGAACCTGTTCGCGTTCCGGGGACCGGACGGGCAGCAGGTGCAGCATCCGGGGCCGGAACCGTAGCCGCACCCGATGCGGGGCCGGCCGCCGACCGGAACGCGCGCGGGCCGGCGGGCGGCGGCCCCCTCGTGCGGCTCGTGCAACGTGCGGTAAGCGGCGGCAGGACAACGTCGCCGTCCCGCCCCGAGCCCGGCCTGCCGGAGCAGCACCTCGCGGGGCCACGCCCCGCCCACCGTCCCGTTGCGCCGCCCCCGGCACCACGGCCCGCATCCGGCACCCCGTCCGCGTCGCCGGCAGCTCAGCCGGTTCCGGTCGTGCGCCCGGATCCGCCCGGCCCGCACAGGCCGGGGGCGACCGTCGTGCCCGTACAGCGGATGCCGCTGCCCGTGGTGCCCGAATCCGCTGCTCCGGTGGCCACCGGACCGATGGAGGGAACCGATTCCCCCCTCCCCGGGCCACCGAGCCTCGCGGTACGGGTTCCGCGACGCGCACCGGCTCCGGCAGCCGCAGCCTCCGGCGCCACCGGAACTCCTGGCGCCTCCGGGGTCTCGGCAGAGGTGGTTCAGCGCGCGGCGGCCGCCGCCGGGATCACCGGTGTTCCGGTGCGGGCAGCTCCCGTGCAGACCGCCCGGCAACCCGGAAGGACCGGGCCGGCCGACTCGCCCGCCGAGGAGGCTCCGGCCGCGAACCGGGTCACCGCGGCGGACATCGAGGAACTGGCCCGCCGCCTGCTCGACCCGGTGAGCAGGCTGATCCGGGCGGACATGCGCAGAGGGCGGGAGCGTACCGGGCGGCTGTACGACGGACGTCGCTGACCGCACCCCGAACGCCCGCACACTGCTCGGCACTTGGATACATCAGAGAAGAAGAGAAGCACATGACGGACAACATCTTCGCGACGAGCGTGTTCTTCAAGCTCGTCATCGGGGGCAGCGATCTGGGGGCGTTCCACACCTGCTCGGGTCTGGGCGCCGAGGTGGAGATGGAGCAGTACGCCGAGGGCGGCAACAACGGCTTCACCTGGCAGCTGCCGGGGCGGATCACCTGGACCAACATCACACTGACCCGCCCCGTCACCGCCGACACCCTCAAGATCGCACGATGGCTGAACGAGACGATCCAGCGCGTCGAGCCCAAGGACGGCGAGATCGTCGCACTCCGTCCGGACCTCAGCCGCATCATCAGCTGGCAGGTGCAGGGAATCGTGCCGGTCCGCTGGCAGGGACCGTCCTTCGACCCCGCCAACTCGCAGGCGGCGATCGAGACGCTGGAGATCGCACACGAGGGCCTGGAACCGTCCTGACAACCAGTCACAGTCCCTACCAGCCAACGTTCACCACAGGTACAGGTATCAGAGAAGACCGGGAAGGAGGAGCGCCATGTCACCCGCTGTCCGTACCAGCCGTGCTCGCGCCCAGCTGACCATCATGGAACCGCCGACCACCGTCGGCGCCAAACCGGGCGGGAACCTCGCCCGGATCACCCTGCAGTTCAACCCCGCGAAGCTGTCGCTGAGCAAGAGCACCGAGTGGCGGCGTACGCCGTCCCGGATGGCCGGGCAGTCCGCACTGCCCGAGTTCGTGGGCAGCGGGCCCCGGGCGCTGTCCCTGGAGGTCTTCCTGGATGCCACCGCCACCCATGACAACTCGGTGGAGAAAGCGGTGGAGCAACTGATGCTGGCATGTGTGCCCACCCCCAGCAGCCTGGCCCGCAAGACGCCCGCCAGCCCCTGGGTCCGCTTCGACTGGGGCACGTCGAAGACGACCTCGTTCGACGGCGTGATGTCCAACCTCTCCGTCTCGTACACCCTGTTCGACGTCGACGGGAAGCCGTTGCGCGCCACCTGCGCGCTGTCGATCGAGGAGGCGAGCGTGGACCCGGCGGGCCAGAACCCCACGTCCGGCTCGCGGGAGGCACGTCGTACGCACCGGGTCGTCGCCGGCGACAGCCTGCCGTTGCTGGCCTGGCGGGAGTACGGCGACGCCACCGCGTGGCGCACGATCGCCGAGGCCAACGACGTGGACGACCCCATGCAGTTGATCCCCGGCACGGAGCTCGTCGTGCCCGGACTGGAAGACCACGCCCCGGAGGGCAGCCGGTGACCGCCGCCGGCCGCTCCTTCGCCGCCGACCCCATCGTCGAGGCCCCCGGTGAGCTGCCGGCGGCCTGGGCCGCCCAGCTGGTGAGCTGCGTGGTGGACGAGAACGTCGGCCTGCCGGACACCGCCGTGCTGACGTACCGCGACCCCGATCACAAGCTGCTCACCGCCACCGGGCTCACCATCGGCACCCCGCTGAAGATATCCGTGGTCACCGTGCAGGAGCGGGTGCGCGAGCGACTGTTCACCGGTGAGGTCACGGCGGTCGAGCTGGACAGCGACACCACCGGTTCGTTCACGGTGGTCCGCGCCTTCTCCAAGGCCCACCGGCTCCAGCGCGGACGGAAGGTGGTGGCCTTCCGCAACATGAAGACCGCGGACATCGTCCGCAAGGTCGCCGCGGGCGCCGGGCTGGCGTGCGGGAAGATCGAGGCCGCGCCCATCACGTACAAGCAGCTGACCCAGCCCAATGTCTCGGACTGGGATTTCCTCCAGTACCTCGCGGGCGAGAGCGGCGCGCAGGTGCGGGTGGACGACAAGGGCCTGTTGCAGTTCGTGAAACCGAAGCCCGCGGCCTCCGCCCCCTCACCGGCCACCTCCGCCACCCGGCATCCGATGGTCCTGGAGTACGGGCGCAACCTCCTGGCCCTGCGGGCCGTGCTGACCGGTGCGGACGGGGCGGACAGTGTGGAGGTGCGCGGCTGGAACGTCGACACCAAGACACGGCTGGTCGCCCGTGAGCAGTCCATCCGCAGCGACACGGTGTCCCCGGGTATGAGCCCGTCGCTGGCGGCCGGGGCGTTCGGCCCGAACGCCCGGATGACGGTCACCGACACCCCGTACCGGACGCAGGCCGAGGCCACGGCGGTGGCCGGTTCGGTGGCCGCCTCGGTGAGCGCCGGATTCGGCGAGATCGAGGCGGTCGCCGAGGGCAATCCCCAACTGCGGGCGGGCGAGCCGGTGGCCCTCGGCAACGTCGGACCCGCGTTTGCCGGGCGCTACACGGCGACCGCCGCGCACCACGTACTGGAACCCAACGGCGGCTACCGCACGACCGTGCTGGTGAGCGCGGCCCCCGACCGCTCCCTGGCGGGACTGACCAGCGGCGCGAACGCGCCCTCGCGCGGCCCGCGCATGCCGGGTCTCGCGATCGGTGTGGTCACCGACATCCGTGAGGGCAAGGCCGAACGGGGCTGGGTCCGGCTGAAGTTCCCCTGGCTCGACGACACCTATGTGACCGACTGGGTCCGTACGGTGCAGTGGGGCGGCCAGGGCGGTGGCGGGGTGTTCAGCCCCGAGGTCAACGACGAGGTGCTGGTCGGGTTCGAGCAGGGGCTGCTGGACAGCCCGTATGTGCTCGGCGGTCTCTACAACGGGGTCGACAAGCCCTCGCCGCACGACGTGCCACTGGTCGACCCGACCAGTGGAAAGGTCAACCGCCGTTCCCTGGTGTCCCGTTCGGGCAACCGGCTGGAGCTGCTGGACGCCCCGCGCGGACCGTCCGGTGTCCGGCTGGCCAGCGGCGACAAACGGCTCGAAGTCACCCTGGACGAGCGGCGGAGCGAGATCGCGCTGACGGTGTACGCCCGCGGCGGCACCCGCGCGCTGAGCTCCGTGACGCTCTCCGCGTCCGGGATCACACTCGACGCCGGAACGGGCGACGTGAACATCAAGGGCAGTTCGGTGACCGTCAACGGCAAGACGGGGGTCACGATCGACGGAGGACTGCTCGGCGTGCTCAAGGCCAGACTCATCAGGATCAACTGACGCGCTCAACAACCGTGCGACACCCTCAGAAGTCCCTTTTCCAGCAAGGAGAACACCGACCATGCCCCCCGCAGCCCGCACGGGCGACAGCACCGCCCACGGCGGCCTCATCGGCACCCCGCCCCCGGGTGCGGTGGCCGTCGCCACTGTGCTGATCGGCGGCCGGCCGGCGGCCGTCACCGGGAGCCTGCACGTGTGCGTCGTTCCCCCGCACGCCGCGCTCGGGCCGGGGAATGTGATCATGCCCAATCCGGCCGCCGCGGTCACCGGTCAGGTCCTGATCGGCGGGCTCCCTGCCGCCCGGATGCGGGACAACACCAGCTGCGGCGCGCCCATCATCAGCGGTGCGCTGAACGTACTGATCGGGGGCCCGATGTGAGCGGCAGCGGATTCATCGGACGCGGCTGGGGCTTCCCGTTGCGGGTCGGCGCCACGGGCGGCATCGGCATGGTCGAGCGGGACCGCGAGATCGAGGAGGCGATCGGGCTGGTGCTCGGCACGGCGCCGGGCGAGCGGCCGATGCGCCCGGAGTTCGGCTGCGGCATCCACGACTACGTCTTCGCCCCGGGTGACGGCGCCACCGCCGGGCGCATCGCACACGAGGTCCGCACCTCGCTGGAGCGGTGGGAGCCGCGCATCGAGGTGACGGATGTGGTGATCGCGTTCGACGCCATCGAGGAGGGCACCTTGTACATCGACGTGCACTACACCGTGCGGGCCACGAACGACCTGCGCAACCTCGTCTTCCCCTTCTACACCATTCCGTCCTCCGAGGGCTCCGAAGAATCGGGAGTGCGCTGATGGCCCTGCCCTCACCCAACCTGGACGACCGTCGCTTCCAGCAACTCGTGGACGAGGCCAAGCGGTACGTCCAGCAGCGCTCACCCGAGTGGACCGACCACAATGTGTCGGACCCCGGGGTCACGCTCATCGAGACCTTCGCCTACATGGTCGACCAGCTGCTGTACCGGCTGAACCGGGTGCCGGACAAGAACTACGCGGCCTTCCTCGACCTGCTGGGCGTCACCCTCTTCCCGCCGACGGTGGCGCGGGCGGAGGTCGATTTCTGGCTGTCCGCGCCGCAGCCGGAGACCGTGCGGCTCCCTGCGGGCACGGAGGTCGCCACCTCGCGCGGCGAGTCCGCGGAGGCGGTGGTGTTCTCCACCTCCGAAGAGCTGCCGATCGTGCCGAGTTCACTGGTCCGGCTCGTCACCGCGCCGGTGTCCGGCGACCAGACCGACCGCACCGCACCGCTCGGCGCCGGCAAGGACATCCCGTGCTTCCAGCCCCGCCCGGAGCCCGGTGACGCCCTGCTGTTCGGGCTGCCCACCGCCGTGCCCCGCTGCATCGTCGCCGTACGCCTGGACAGCCGGGTGGAGGGCGTCGGCGTCGACCCGCGCCAGCCCCCGCTGGTGTGGGAGGCGTGGGACGGTGCCCGCTGGGTCACCTGCCAGACCGGCACCGACAGCACCGGCGGGCTGAACAGGCCCGGCGAGGTGATCGTGTTCGTCCCCGCCGGACACACCACCTCGGTGACGGCGGGGACCCGGGCGGGATGGCTGCGCTGCCGGGTCACCGCACCGGAGCCGGGCCAGCCCTTCTACTCCGAGTCGCCGACGATCCGGGAGGCCGAGGTGTTCACCGTCGGCGGCACGGCGGACGTCGAACACGCGGAGACCGTCCTCGACGTCCCGCTCGGCACCTCCGAAGGTGTCGCCGGGCAGCGGTTCTCCGTGCGCAGGGCACCGCTGCTGCTGGACGGGGAGCCGCCGGTCGTCCAGGTGTCCTCCGCGGACGGCTGGCAGGACTGGACCGCGGTGGAGCACTTCGGCGCCTCCTCGCCGCACGACCGGCATGTACGGATCGACGCCGTCTCCGGCGAGTTCGCCTTCCCGCCCGAGGTACGCGAACCGGACGGAACGATGCGCGCCTACGGGCAGGTGCCCGAGAAGGGGGCACAGCTGAGGATCCCGCGCTACCGGACCGGCGGCGGCGCGGCCGGCAACGTGGCCCGGGGCGCGATCAGTGTGCTGCGCAGCTCGGTGCCGTACGTGGCGGGCGTGGACAACCGCGAGGCGGCCCGGGGCGGGGTCGACGGCGAGACCGTGGAGAACGCGAAGGTCCGGGCACCGAACATCCTGCGGGTGCAGGAACGGGCGGTCACGGCCGGGGACTACGAGGCCGTCGCCCGCGAGGCCGCGCCCTCGCTGCGCAGGGTCCGGTGCCTGCCCGCCGTCGCGGGCGAAGCGGGCGCGGTACGGGTCCTGGTGGTGCCCGACGCGGTCGCCGACGAGGGCGGACAGCTCCGGTTCGAGCAGCTGATCCCGTCGGACCCGGTGCTCGCGGCGGTCACGGAGCGGCTCGACGAACGGCGGCTGGTCGGCACCCGGCTGGTGGTGGAACCGCCCGCGTACCAGGGAGTGACCGTGGTGGCCAGGCTGGTGACGGCCGGCGGCGACGTGGACCGGGTCCGGGCGGACGCGGTCGCGGCGCTGTTCCGCCACATCGACCCGCTGCGGGGCGGTGCGGACGGGACCGGGTGGCCGTTCGGCAGGCCGGTGCAGTACGGCGAGATCTTCGCCGTGCTCCAGGGCGTGACGGGGGTGTCCCTGGTGGAGGAGGTACGGATGTTCCCCGCGGACCCGATCACCGGCCGGCGCGGGGCGGCGGTGCAGCGGATCGACGTCGCCCCGGGTGCTCTGGTCTTCTCGCACCAGCACCAGGTGGAGGTCATCGCGAGCGTGGCCGGTGACGGCTCATGACCAGAGCAGCGGTTCCGGGGCTCGCCAGCCGCTATCCGATCGGCGGGCTGCTGCCCGCGCTCTACGCGGACGACGACCTGGCCCAGCGGTTCACCGCGGGCCTCGACACCGTACTGGCACCCGTCCTGTCCACCCTGGACAACCTCCCGGCCTACTTCGACCCGTCGCTGGCACCGGCCGACTTCCTGCCCTGGCTGTCGTCCTGGGTGGCCGCCGACATCGATCCGGCGTGGCCCGAGGGGCTGCGGCGGGCCGTCGTTGCGCGCGCCGTCGAGCTGCACCGCCGGCGCGGCACCCGTCGCGGCCTGGTCGAGCACCTCCGGCTCTGCTTCGGCGTGGGCGCCGATGTCCAGGACGGCGGCGGCGCCACATGGTCGTCCCGTCCGGGCGCGGAGCTGCCTCCGCCACCGACCGGAGAACTGCTGGTCCGCGTCTGGGCGTTGCACGGCGGACCGGTGGACGCGAACCGTGTCCTGGACGTCGTCGCGGCCTCGTGCCCCGTACACCTCACATGCCGGGTGGAGATCCTGCCGGGCCCGCCAGACGAGACAGGAGGCTGACACGATGCGTTCGTGTCCGGCGTGCGGTTCGGCCAACCGCGAGGACGACGAGTTCTGCGGTAACTGCGGCTCCTACCTGGGCTGGTCGTCCAGGGCGTCGCAGAACGCGCCCGCCGCGGCGGAACCCGCCGCCCCCGCTCCGCCCACCGAACCGACGGGCCCGGCAGCCGAGCCCGCGGCCGGAACCCCGGCCGAGCCCGTGACCGGCCCCGCCCCGGAACCCGAGGCCCCGCCGGCCGGGGACCGGCCCACTCCGCGCCCCGAGCCGGCGGCACGACCGGCGCCCACGCGTGCACCGGAGCCAGCCGCCGCGCCGCCGCCCGCGGAGCCCGTCCCGGCACCGGAGCCGGCCCCGCGACCGGCCCCGCCCGCTCCTGTCCGCCCCGAACCACCGGCGCAGCCCGCTCCTGTCCGGCCGCAAGCACCGCAACCGTCGCAGCCGGCGGCACCGGAGGAGCCCGTGGTCGCGGTGCAGCCGGCCAGGCCGATCGCCCGGCGGCCCGTCGTGAGGCCCGTGACGGAGGACGAGGAACCGGACGGGCCGCCGTGCCCGGCGTGCGGCACGCCGAACCTGCCGGGACGCAAGTTCTGCCGTCGCTGCGCCGCACCGTTGCAGGTCAGGGAACAGTCCGCGCCGCTGCCGTGGTGGCGTACGGTGTGGCCGTTCCGCCGCCGGGTGCGAAGCGGATCGGGCCGGGCGCTGCGGCGGACCGTGCTGGTGCTGGTGGTCGTCGGGCTGCTGTTCGCGGGCTTCCTGCTCGTGCCGGCCGGGCGCTACGTCTTCGAGGACGTACGGGACAAGCTCGGCGGGACGGCGGAGATCAGTCCGACCGGGGTCACCGCGAGCGCACATGCTCCCGGCCATCCGGCGTCCGCCGCCGTCGACGGCCTGACCAACAAATACTGGGGGGCACCCACGCTCGGCTCGTCGCTGACGTGCACCTTCGACAAGCCGTTCCGGCTGGTCGGCGTCGTGGTGTACCCCGGCGTGTCGACGGAGCCCGAGGAATTCCGGCAAGGAGCCAGGCCCACCCGGGCCGATGTGATCATCACTTCCGCGGACGGTGAGATCCACGAGAAGACGATGACGCTCACCGACAAGCCGGGCCGGCAGACGATGCGGACCGGCATCAGCGACGTCGTCTCCGTACGGCTCGTGCTGAGGGCCGCGTCCGGTCAGGGCGAGGGGCGGCCGATCGCGGTCGGGGAGGTCGAGATCTTCAAGCGCACCTGAGGCCGGACACCACCCGGAGCAGGCCGGAGCGGCGCCGCTCCGGCCTGCCCGGCCTGCTCCCGGGAGGCGCTACCCTGCGCGCCCGTCCAGCAACTGCCCGGGCACGAATCCGGCTTCCGCGAGCCGCTGCCACAGCTCGTCCGGGACCGGGAAGCGGGCAGCCGCCGCGTTCGCCGTCACCTCGGCCGCCGAACGGCAGCCGAGGACGACCGAGTCGACGGCGTCGTGCAGCAGCGGGAACTGGATGGCGGCCGCGGGGAGCGGCACCTCGTACTCCTCGCACAGCGCCCGGCACCGGCGCGCCCGCTCCAGTGCCTCCGTGGGAACCGGTCGGTAGTTGAACATGGCGCCGGGGGACGGGTCTGCCAGCAGCCCGGTGTTGAAGACGCCGCCGACGACCACCGCCGTGCCCGTCCTGGCGCACAGCGGCAGCAGGGTGGTGAGCGCCTCGTGGTCCAGGAGTGAGAAGCGGCCCGCGATGAGCACGACGTCGACCTCGAACTCCGCCACGTACGAGGCGAGTGGCCCGCTGTGGTTCATGCCGAATCCGATCGCCCGGATCAGCCCCTCGTCACGCAGCTTGCGCACCGCCGGATAGGCCGTGCGGCGTATCTCGTCCGGGTAGTCGTCCGGGTCGTGCAGATACAGGATGTCGACGCTGGAGCGGCCCAGGCGGGTCAGGCTCGACTCCAGGGACTCGCGGATCCCGCGCTCGGTCCAGTCGGTGATCACCTCACCGGGTGAGCCGTCCGGCCGGGGGCGCAGCAGCCAGCCCGTCTTGGTGGAGATCACCGGGCCGGTGTCCCCGGACGGGGGCAGCAGGCGGCCCAGGCGTTGTTCGGCGAGGCCGTGTCCGTAGCGGGGCGCGGTGTCGAAGTACGTGATCCCGGCCTCGGAGGCGGCCCTTAGGGTCGCGGCGGCTTCCTGCTCGGTGACCTCCTCGAAGAGCCCGCCCAGGGGAGCGGTGCCGATGCCGAGGCGGGGCAGGGTGAAGGGCAGCCGGCTCGTTGCGGCGGTGTCGGTCATGCCGTCTCCCACGGGGAGGCACAGGCCGCGCGGCTCGCGCGCAGCGTCATGGTCAGGGTCAGCCGGATCCTTGAGTTCCCGGGAAGGCCGACGCGGCAGTACGGCCCGTCGACCGGCAGCTCGGGTCCGTCGTCCACACGGACGGTGGCGACGTGGTGCTCGGCGAACGACCCCGCCTGCACCAGCAGGGAGCGCGCCGTACCGCCGAGGTTGAGCAGCTCCACCACCGTGTGGTCCGGGCGGATGTCGCGGACCAGCGCGGCGACGTCCTGCGGCAGGCCGGGGCGGTGGGCTTCCGCATCGTGGTAGCGCACATGCAGTTGGGCGAGGCCGCCGTTGTAGAGGACCTGCGGCGAGCCCGTGGTCAGCTGCAACAGGGCTTCCGTCACCACGGGGTTGAGGTGCTGCCAGTGGTGGATGTCCAGGGCGTCGGGGCCGACGGCCGGGTCGACGGTGTCGCTCTCGATGGCCTCGACCCGCTCGGCGCAGCTCGCGAGGGCGCTGCGCAGCATCCGCTCGGGGAAGTGCGGGTTCCGCCCGTGCAGGAACTCGTACCAGGGCTCCTCGTGCCCGGCCTCGTCCTTGATCCGCTGGGTGTGCACGGTGGTCCAGTCCCAGTGGGACTCGGCGCGCAGATGCTCGATCCGGTCCCGGTCGGCCTGCTCGCGGCTGAAGTGCCACAGCGCGAGCGGGAGCTGGCCCGGCATGACGGTGAAGTCGAACCAGCCGGAGTCGTTGTGCCGCTGCGGCACCATCAGGGTGCGCTCGGCCGTCATCGCGCGCAGGTGCGGCTCCCAGCGCTCGCCCAGGGTGCCCATCCCGTCGGCGCCGCGCTGCTCGGCATGGCGCAGCACCGCGTCGAGCGGATTGCGGGCGAGGTCCAGGAAGCCCCGGTCCCCGGTGAGGAGTGTCGCGTTGGCGGCGCCGATGACGGTGGCGCTGCCGACGGGGGACAGGCCGTGCGGCCACGACCAGCCGTAATGGCCGCCGTACCAGCGGCCGTCCAGGTACTCGCCCACCACACCGTTCAGGCCGACGTTGTCGGGCACGACGTCGCGGCCCGCGAGCCGTTCCTGCCACACGTCGACGTACTCGGCCACCCAGTCCGCGTAACGCTGTTCCCCGCTGAGCAGGAAGGCGTTGGTGGCGAGGCCGGTGGCAGCGAGGTTCACGATCGTGTCACCCCGGCCCATCCGGTCCCACATCGCGCGGCCGTACGCGCGGGCACGCTCGGGCGACGCTGCCAGGTCGTCGAAGGACGCGACGTCGTCGACCCCGTCCAGCGGCAGACCGTACGGGCGCAGCGCCAGGCTCCACGGGAAGTACGCCTCCTCGTCGCTGAAGCCGAAGCGCGGGCCCGCCGAGCCGTTGTGCGGGGCGCGCAGGAGGCGGTGCCCGGGGTCGTAGTTGGGGCCGCCGGGAAGGTAGAAATCGGCGAAGCGGACGGCGAGTTCGCGCAGTTCCGCGTCGTGCGGGTCGGCCAGGCACAGGCCGTAGAAGAGGAGCAGTCCCTCGCCCTGGTGGAACCAGTCGTAGCCCCGCTCCAGACCGTCGGAGAGCATCCCCATCTCGGTGAGCTGCGCGGTGACTCCGCGCCAGTGGCGCCGCGCGGCGGTCAGCAGCTCCGCGCTGCCGCCGAGCAGATAGAGCGTCGGCCAGTTGAAGAACGGCTCGTAGAAGTCGTCCACGCCGTCCCGGCCGTCCATGCCCCGCCCGAGCGTGTCGCGGAAGACGAGACGGCCGTCGCCCTCGGTGTAGCGGTCGGCGAAGAGTCGCCATGCCTTGTCCTGGGCCGCGAACAACTCCCTTTCCAAGTAAGCCCACTCGGGGACCTCACTGACGCGCCGGGTCGCGGTCAGCAGAGGTCCGTGCGCCTCGCCCGTGCTGCGCGCGTCGCCGGTTCGTTCAGGCCTGAGCATCGAGAACACCTGCACCCTCGTCATGTACGGATTGAACAATCGCCCATCGATAGCCGATAGTTAGACTCATAGGAGGGGGGCCGAAGTGTCAATACTTCGGAGCGGCCCCGACAGGCCCGAGGAGGAGGCGCACCGTGATCGACTGCCATGTCCACCTGTGGGATCCGGCCGAGGGATTCCCGTGGATCCGGCCGGGCGGCGAGCACCATCGCGCCTTCGACGAGGACGACCTGGAGCAGTCGGGTGCGGGCCTCGACCTTGCCGGGGCGATCCTGGTCGAGGCGTCCCGGGGCGACGCGGGAGAGACGCTCGCCCTGCGTGAACTGCGCCGGCGCCGTCCGGAACTGGTCATCGGATACGTGGCCAATCTGCACGTCCACGGCGCGGACGGGCCCGATGCCTTCCGCGCCCGTCTCCAGGACCTGGGGAACACCCGCCCCAACGGGATGCGGCTCGGCGGCTCCTCGTGGACGGACACCCCCGAGCCGGCCCGCGCGCTCGTCCCCGGGCTGGAGGACGCGGGTGTCTCGCTGGAACTCAATCTGCACCGTGGAGCGTTGGCGGCGGCCGCCGAGGTCGGCGCCCGGCATCCCGGGCTCACCGTCGTCGTCGACCACCTGGGCAACGCCCCGGACCCGCGCGCACCGGAGGCGGGGGAGTGGTTCCGTGATGTGGAGCGCGCCGCCGCGAGTCCGAACGTGGTGGTGAAGATCTCCGGGCTGCTCACCCAGCAGCACGGGCTCCCGCCGCAGCGCATCGCACACATGGTGCGACACGTCGTGGACACGCTCGGGCCCGACCGCTGTCTCATCGGCTCCGACTGGCCGATCTGCCTGCCCCGCGGCTCACGGGCCGACTCGCTCGCCACGTCCAGGCTCGGGCTGTCCCATCTGGCGGCCGATCAGCTCGATCGCGTACTGCATACGAACGCGGTCCGCGTGTACGGGCTCGACGGCTGAGCCCGCGTGGCTGATGTGCATACGGTCGGCGTCCGCGCGGTTGACAGTGCTCGAACGCCCCTGCTTCGATTCCCTCGATGATCGATAGGCGATGAAAAGTGACCGACTTCACCTCGCCGAGAGTCGGTCCCCACCTCCGCGGAGAGGCCCGATGGCACATTTCGAACCGCCCGTGAAGTTGTCGAACGGGAACGGCCGGAAGACAGGCAGCTGGAAACCTCGATGTGACTCCATCGAGAGAAGACGGGCGCGTATTATGTCGCAACTGACGTGCCCCCGTGCAGGATTGGGTATTCATGGCATCTAATGCGTCGGGTGGATTCGTCTCCACGCTGGCCACCAACAAGGACCGGTTCCGCAAGACCCTGATCTCGGACCAGGTGTACGAACTGCTCCGCCAGGCCGTCGTCGAGGGCGATCTCGCGCCGAACGACCGAGTGGTCGAATCGGAGATCGCCCGGCGGCTCGGCGTCAGCCAGGCCCCGGTGCGCGAGGCCGTCAAGCGGCTCGCCCGTGAGGGTCTGTTGACACATGTCCCGCGTCGCGGCCACTTCGTCGTCGAGATCTCCTCGCAGGACGCGGAGTACGCCCGTCAGGTCCGCGAACCCCTGGAAAGCCTGGCCGCCCGGCTCGCCACCGAGCACATCACCGAGGAACAGCTCACCGAGCTCGATGCACTGGTCGAGCGGATGCACGAGGCGGTCGCCGCGAACGACGTCAGCGGCTTCCGCGACGCCGACATAGAGTTCCACACCCTGGTCAGCCAGTACGCGGGCAATCCGTTCCTGGCCCGGATGTGGGAGGTCATCGAGCCGAGCCTGCGCACCCTGCGGGCCATCTCCGACCCGCTCTTCGAGGGCGACTGGTGTGCGATGGCCGATGAACACGGCCGTCTCGTCGGCCTGCTGCGGTCCGGGGAGCCCGACAAGGCGGCCGAGGCCTTCGCCGACCACGCGGCCGGCCGCGGACCCGTCCCGGACGCGCGGGAGGCCAAGAAGCCGCGCAAGAAGGCCGCCGCGGCGAAGAAGACGGCGGCCGCGAGGGCGGCGGCGGCCAGGACGGCGGCCGGAAAGACGCCGGCCAGGAAGACCGCGGCCGTGAAACCGGCGGCGAAGTCGAATTGACCAATCGGCCGTGGGCCCGACCCGGAATTCCGGATCGGGCCCACGGCCGTGTCGCGCGCGGGCTACCGACGGGCGCCCGCAGTCCACTTCGGTGCCCCGAACTGGAAGGCGCCCAGACTCGGAGTCGCGTCCGTGGAACCGTCATTGATTCCCGGCAGCGGAATCGCCTGATTGCGTGCGGGGGATTCCGCGGTCAGCCGGAAGTCGTGGTTCGCCGCGTCGACGAAGAGCGGATCGACGCCCGTGGGAAGGTTGTTGGAGAGCACGAGCCCGCCGTCGGTGGCGCCGTCCAGGCCGCGGATCGTGCCGATGTTGTTGTAGATCCTGGTGCCGGTCGACTGCCCCGGCTCCTTCACATAGAACAGCGTCATTCCACCGGTGTTGTTGTAGACGCTGTTGTCGTGCGACCCGGTGCCCAGACCGTTGAGCATCACCGTGCCCTCCCGGTTGCCCCAGCCCACATTGTTCGCGATCACCAGATCGCTCTGGCCGTTGTCCGCGTAGACCCCCGAGATCCCGAACGTGGTGGAGGTCGTGGTCGGTGCCGGGTCGTGCAGCACGTTGTGGTCGATGGAGGTGCCCATCATCCAGGCGCTGCAACAGGTGTAGATCGCGGCGACGTCCAGGCTGAGCCGGGCGTACCCGGAGATGTCGTTGTACGCGATCAGGTCCTTGCCCGGGGTGAGTCCGCTCACCTCGTTCCACTGGAGGTTGATCCCGCTGCGGCCGGCGCGGGAGATCGTGTTGTGCGTGACCGTCTGGCTGTTGCCCTGCACGGCGATGCCCGCAGCATAGGTGCCCATGTAGTCGACGTCGCGGATCACGTTGTCCGTGGCGGTGTTGTTCTGTCCGCGCAGCGCGATGCCGTTCCCGGCGCTCAGCGCCAGATCGCTGTTCACGATTTTGTTATGGGTGCCGTCGAGGACGATGCCGGTGTCACCGACGCCCCGTGTCACCGTGCTGCCGCAGTCCGTCGCACCCCGGGTGATGTCCGTGTAGTGCGACAGATACCGGCCGTTGATGCCGTCCAGAGTGACGCCGGTACTGGAGGGACCCGTCTTGATCGTGGTGGCGAACAGGCCGATGCCCGCGATCGTCGTGTGACCCGCGTTCGTCAGGTCGAAGCCGAGGGTGCGCCGCTTGGCCTCGACGGTGTGGGTGTCCGGGTCGTCGGTGCCGTACATGTACAGGCGCTTCGCGGTCGGGTCGTAGAACCACTCGCCGGGATGCGCGAGTTCACCGATCTTCCCGGAGAGCGCGTACCGGGTCTCCTTGGGCACCACCTTGTGCACGCACGGCGGTGCCGCGTCCAGCGTCACCGAGCCGGTGGCGGAGCTCTTCACCGTGGTGGTGGACGAGATGTACCAGTAGCCGGTGAGGGCACGCGCACCGTCCCAGTACCCTGCCGGGCGGGTCAGGTCCGCGTCGGCGATGGTGGCGTCCGCGCTGCCCTCACCGGCGTACTGGAGCGTGGGGTCGAGGAGATCGAGACCGGGATACGGCCACTGGGCCTCGATGCCCATCTTCTTGTCGGTGAACACCTGCACGGTGGTCACGTCCGCGCCGAGGTCGACGCCGGTGCTGTAGATGTGCCCGGCCGCCACCGCTTCGCTGAACTGCGAGTCCGCGGCGTACGGGTCGGACTTGGCGATCTCGGTGACATCGGCGGCGGTGACCGGCTCGAAGCCGCCGATCCGGGAGGCCCCGCTGACCGTGACCTCCGCACCCGGGGCGGCGCGGTACGTGATCGGCAGCTCGGCGGTGCCGGAACGGGCCGGCACCACGGTCTCCTCGTACGTGCCGGACAGGACCAGGCACGTATCGCCCGGCACCATCACGTCGGCACACTTCTGGATGTGCCGGAACGGCGCCCGGGGGCTTCTGCCGCCGACGGTGTCCTGGCCGGACGGTGAGACGTAATACGTCTGTCCCGTCCGGAACTTGACCGGATGGGCGGCGGCGGGCTGACCGGCCACCACCACGGTCAGGGCGGCGAGCAGGGCGGCTGCGGACCACGGTCCCCTGCGGGACCGTGGCATCCAACTCCTCAGCACTCCGTGATCCTCTCTCTTGGTTCGGCTCTCTCTCGGACGGGAAACATCGAGCCCGGCCGTCTGCCTGCGGCCCGTGCTCTCGCGGCTCATCCCTTCACCGCGCCGACGGTGAGACCGCTGATGATGTGGCGCTGCATGTAGATGAAGAAGATGACGACGGGCGCGACGGCGAGCAGCAGGTTCGGGAACACCTTCGTCAGGTCGGTCGAGTACTGACTGATGCCGGCGTAGATCGCCGTCGTGACCGTGTAGTGCCCGGAGGACGGGCTGAGCAGGATCTGCGGCGAGACGAAGTCGTTCCAGATCCCGATCGAGTTGAGGATCAGCACCGTGACGACCGCGGGACGCATCAGCGGGAAGATGATGGACCAGAACGTCCGGTACCGGCCCGCGCCGTCGATCGTCGCCGCGTGATCGATGTCCACCGGAATGGTGCGGATGAAACCGACGAACAGGAAGATGCTCACCGGCAGTGTGGACGCCACATCGTGCGCGACCAGACCGGTCACGGTATTGGCCAGGCCCACCTCGCGCAGCACATAGATCACCGGGATGATCACGGCGGCGCCCGGGATGAACGTGCCGGCCAGGAAGTACAGCAGCACCAGCTGCGTACGCCGCTTGAGGCTGCGCGCGATCGCGTACGCGGCCGGGCCCGCGAGCAGGATGCACAGCACGTCCACGACCACGACGAGGAACAGCGTGAAGCCGTAACCGCCGATGACGTTGAACTGCGGGCTGTTGATCGCCGCCGACATGTGCTCGAAGGTCAGCCCGCTCAGGGGGATCGAGAACGGGTTGTCGAGGATGTCCTGCTGTGACTTGAAGGCGTTCACCACGAGCAGGTAGATCGGCACGACCATGACGACGAGGAGCACACCCAGTAGGACCCACCGCACCGGTGAGCGCGGCTCCTTGTGTTCCGTGCGCCGCGCCGGGACACCACCTTCGGTCGGCGCGGCCTTCGGCCTGTCGCGGACCTCTGCCTCTAGTACGACCACCACCGGCTCCTAACTAACCTGTCGCAGCTTGGTCTTGACGGTTGCGCAACGCCGTCACGAGGAGGGCGAGCACGGCGGACACCACCATCAGGAACACTGCCTGCGCGGTCGCGTACCCGACCTTGGTGCCCTCGAAGGACCGGGCGAGAATGAGGTACGTGAACGTCTGCGTCGACCCGGCCGGCCCGCCGCCGGTGAGGCTGACCACGATGTCGTACGCCCGGATGAGCCCCACCAGGTTCAGCACCGTCGCCACGGTGACCACGGGAGCGATCATGGGGATCACGATCCGCAGATTGATCTGCCGCTTGGAGGCGCCGTCGATCGCCGCGGCCTCCAGCAGCTCGGCGGGTACCGTCTGCAGGGCGGCCACGAACAGGACGACGTTGAAGCCGAATCCGGCCCACACGATCACCGCGATCAGCGAGATCAGCGCGAACTTCTCGTCGAAGAGGAAGCCGAGCGGTTCGATGCCGAACTTGGCGAGTGTGTTGTTGATGGCGCCGTTGGTGCCGAGGATCGCCGCCCACAGATAGCCGAGAATCAGCGCGCTGATCACGTGTGGGAAGTAGGCGACGGCCCGGAAGAAGGAGTTCGTGCGTGAACGGCCCTTGAGGGCCAGCGCGTACACGAGCCCCAGTCCCACCATGAGGACCGTGCCGACCACGGCGATCAGCCCCGTCACGTACCAGGCGTCCGACGAACTCGGATCGTCGAACAGGTGCTTGTAGTTGTCGAGCCCGGTGAACGTGGCGGTGGAGAAGCCGTCCCAGTCGGTCAGGCTGAGATACACCGCGACGCCCACCGGCACGACCGTCATCACCGTGTAGAGCAGGACGGCCGGGCCCATCATCCCGAGGGAGATCGCCGAGTCCCGCAGCCTCGCCCGGCGCCGCTGCTTGAGCCCTGCGTTCAGCTCTGCGAGTTCCACCACTTGTCCAATCCGTCGGCCGCGCCCGCGGGGGACGAGCCCGTGTACAGGGACTGGATCTGCTTGTTGAGCTCGTCGCTGAACCCGGCGATCGGCTGGCTCTTCCCGGACTTCACGATCACCGACGGAGCCTTGTCCAGGATCTTCTGCACGGACGAACCGAGGCTGGACATCGGGTACGTGAAGCCCTCGCGCAGATTCGCGTCGGAGGCGAGCTGGCTCTTGATGGCCTTCGGGTCGGTGGTCGCCCACTTCACGAACTCGATCGCCTCGGCCTTGTGCCGGGACTTGTTCACCACGACGTACGGGTTGGAGATGTTGCCGAACTGGCCGGACGGGTAGGCCCCGTCGGTCGGCATGGTGAACACGCCGATGTCGTCGCTCTTCTTCGCGGCGTCAGCGGCGGGCACGAAGAACGAACCCATGATGTACATGGCGGACTTGCCGTTCAGGAAGGCCGTCTGTCCGTCCGCGTAGGTGAGACCGAGGGCACTCTTGTCCAGGTAGCCCTTGTCGATCCAGCTCTTGTAGTGCTCCAGGTAGGGCAGGTAGTCGCTCTTGGCGAAGGAGGCCTTGCCGTCCTTGCGCTTGGCCGTCCACTCGGGGTCGGCGGTGAGCACACCCGCGTCGGCCATCATCGAGAACTGGGAGCCGGTGACCCACTGCCCGGCGGTCTGCAGCGGCTTGTAACCGGCCCCCTTCAGGCTGCCCATCGCCGCCGTGAACTGATCCAGGGTCCGGATGCTCGTGGCGTCGATCCCGGCCTTCTCGAAAGCGGCCTTGTTGTAGAAGACGAGCGACTGGATCTGCTCACCCACACCGACCACGTAGTGCTTGCCGTCTATGGCGTACTGGTCGGCCAGCGGAGTCCTGGCGGTCCAGGGCTGGTCGGACAGGTCGGCGAAGAGCGACGCGGTGTCGGCGGTCGGCGTGATCTGCTGGGCGACGTCCGGCGGGTCGCCCGCGGCCAGGTCCTGCCTCAGCTTCGCGTCCGCCGAGATGGTGCCGGTCAGTTCGAGCTTGACCGTGACACCGGGGTGGGACTTCTCGTAGGTGTCGAAGAGATCGTTCCAGTACTTCTCCGTCAGGTTCGGCGTGATGTTCACGATGACGCGGAGGGTCGTGCCCTCCGAGGCCTGGTCGGACCCATTGCCACAGGCGACGGCCGATGCCATCACCAGGGGAGCCAGGGCGAGTCCGCAGGTACGACGCCACATTGTTTTCATCGGGACACGCTCCGTTGCGTAGTCGTGAATAATCGATAGCTGGTATTCAGCCGCAGAGTTCCCGGTGGAGCAGCAGTGGGAGGGGGTCGCGGGCGGTCATCGGTGCAGGCCGTCCGGCGGGGTGGTGCGATGCGGTGGAGGCGGGGCGGAGCCCTCGCCTCCGTGACTATCGTCTATCGATTGTTGATGCTAGGGGCGGCACCCCGCTTCTTCAAGGGTGCTGCGCCAAACCTCTGAGTTCGTTCTTCCGGTCCTCGCTGCCCTCGTGCGCGAGCAACCATCGCACAGCGAGGGAACCTTGGGCTGCAGGGGAGTGAACCGTGAGCGTGAGCCGGGTGAGGTGGTCACCCCAACTCCGGGTCAGTTGCGGGTCGTCGAAGTCCTTCCGTTCGACGGAGGCGACTGCGACCCGGCAATTCCACTGCATCACCAGCCTGTTCCCGTCAGGGGCGGTGACCGTGGCGCGGCCGTCCTCCAGCTCGACGTGCCCGGCCAGCACATGACGCAGGGCCACGCTCTCCCCGCCCCCTGCCCATCGGTCCTTGACGCTCACGTACGGGGGAGCGGTCCCGTCGCCCCGGACCAGGCGCACCGTGCGGTCCCACGCGGTGAGGGTGCCGCGGGGATAGGCGCCGCTGAGGTCGGCGGTCATCCCGGTGCTGCCGGGGCCGAGCTCGACACGCACATCCCGGGCCCGGTGTTCGGGGCCGGGCTGCTGCGCGGTGCCGGGCTCGGGCACGTTGTGCCAGCCGCTCCGGAACGGCCAGGCGTCGTACCGGTCAGGGCCGAAGGTCTGCGCGGTGTACGTGGGGCGGCCGACGTCCACCACCATGGGCCGCCCATCGGCAGCCACCCAGTACGAGCCGACATCGAGGTGGTTGTGGTGTTCGCCGTTGTGGCCCGCCTTCACCGCGACGGTGAGACCGGCCGTGCTCCCCGCCGTCTCGCGGGCGACCAGGATCTGCAGCCGTGGCAGCCATGACTCGCGGGCCAGCCAGGGCGCGGAGGCGTCCGGCCCGCCGGCCGTGAGCGCCCGGCACCAGTCCTCGTCGGTCAGCGCGGCCAGCGCCCGCCCGAGCCCCGGGCGCGGCGGTGCGGCACTGCGTTGCCGACGCGCTCCGTCCAAGGCGTGTGCCACGGTCTCCGGCTGCCCGAGCAGCCTGCCCCAGCGGAACGGGACCTGCCAGGGCTGGTCAGCGGTCAGCCGGGCGGGCGCGTCGCCCACGTTTACGTACCAGCGGCCGCCGAAGTGCATGCGTTGCGGATATCTCAACAACTCCCCGAGAAGAGGGGTCCGACGGGCATCGAGCGCGGGCCCGCCGACCCCGGCGAGCAGATCGAGGATCTCCAACAACCGGCAGGCCCCCACCCACCAGTAGGCGATGCCCTCGTCGATCCCGCCGTCGTCGGGAAGCGTGACCACGTAGTGGTCGAGGCCCTGAACGACCAGCTGTACGAGGCGGGCGCGTCGCGTGTCGTCCGCGCAGAGCAGCAGCGCGGCGGCGAGCACGGCACCGTGGATCCACGGATTCCAGTTGTTGGCGCCGCCGTCCATGCCGATCCAGCGCCAGTCCCGCCGGCGTTCGAAGGGCAGCAGAACCCGCCGCTCCACCTCGCGGCGCAGCCGGCGTCGAAGCCCCGGCATGCGGAGGTCGAGATGGGGCCCCAGGGCGTGGTCCGCCCAGGCGAACAGCGAAGCGACCTCGGCGGCGCCCAGGTCGAGACAGGGGTCGTCCGGATCAGGCACGAGGTCGCGGCGCTCCGCCGCGAAGCGCTCGTGCGGTGCCCAGCACCAGGTGCTGGCCTCGGCGAACGCCACGAGCCCGTCGATCGCGGCGTCCAGATGCGGGCAGGCTCCGGTGGCCTCCCTCGCATCCGCCGACTCGCCGGTGAGGACCGCCGCCAGAACCAGCACGGACACCCGCTCCTGGAGTGCCCAGGCCGCGTCCTCGTACGCACTGCGGTCACCGTCCCGGAAGGTACGGGCCCACGCCCCGGCTGCCAGCCGGGGTGCTGGGCGCATCAACTCCGCTGCCGCATCGCTCAGCACGTTCTCCCGGACCGGTCCCGGGACCGCGTCCCACACGGTGCGGCAGGTGACATCGGGCACCCCCACCCGGCTCGCCGGATCGACGAGCAACCGCTCCAGCTCCCGTCCGCCGTCCGCGCCCCGCATCGCCAGAAGGCACTCGCTCAACGGTCTCACCATCGAGGTCGCTCCTCCCCGTCCAGCTCCAGCTCGATCACCGGGAGCAGCACGTCGGGCCGGGCCACGGGGAGAGTCAGGGTGAGGGTGCCCGCCGGCTGTTCCGGTGGCGCGAGATTGTTGTGCTCGTGCCGTGCGCCGTCCATCTCGTGGAAGCGGATCTCCGAGCCGTCGTGCAGGAGTTGGGCGTATCGTACGCGCCCGGCCAGGCCCGGCAGATGGAGGTGTTTCAGAGGCCAGGCCAGCAGGTGCAGATACAGACGGGTCCCGGACTGCGTGTACAGGGCGTTGGCGGGCGCCTCGAAGGCGCTCGGTCCCGCACCGTGCACGGACCGGGAGTGCAGCCCGGTCCACTCGCCGATGGCGCGGAGCGTGGCGCGGGCCCGGGGGTCCAGGGCGCCGCGACCGGTGGGCCCGACGTTCAGGATGAGGTTGCCGCCGCAGGCGACGGACTGCACCAGCATGCGGACCAGCAGCGCGGGGTCCTTGTAGTCGTGGTTGTCGCGGTCGTACCCCCACGAGCCGTTGAGCGTGTGACAGGCCTCCCACAGCACCCGCTCACCGCCGCGCTCCAGCGGCCGGTCGGGCTGATACTGCTCGGGCGTCACGTAGTCGCCCGGTATGCCGAGCCGGTCATTGACCAGAATGCCCGGCTGCAACTCTCTCGCCAGAGCGAGCAGTTGCCTCGCTCCCCATTCCTCCGGGCCCTTCTCCGGGTATGTGAAGTCGAAGAAGAGCAGGTCGATGGGGCCGTAGTCGGTGAGGAGCTCGCGTATCTGACCCTCCATGTACGCCCGGTACCGCGCCATGTCACGGGGCTCCCGCGCGGCCTCGGTGTCCCGCAGCGGGTGGTGTTCGTCGACCGTGAAGTCGGCGTGGTGCCAGTCGAGCAGAGAGTAGTACAGGCCGACGCGCAGGCCCTCGGCGCGCATCGCGTCGACGAACTCGCGCACCAGATCGCGACCGGCCGCGTGCACGGAGGTGTAGTCGGAGAGTGCCGAGCCGAACAGGCAGAAACCGTCGTGGTGCTTGGCGGTCAGCACTGCGTAGCGCATCCCGGACTCCCGTGCGGCACGCGCCAGTTGCCTGGCGTCGAACAGATCGGGATCGAACCGGTCCAGGTAACGGTCGTACTCCTGATGCGACATGGCCTCACGGCTGCGTACCCATTCGTGCCGCGCTGCCAGGCTGTACAGGCCGAAGTGGACGAAGAGCCCGAAGCGCGAGGCCTCGAACCACCCTGTGCGGGCAGGGGAGTCGGTGGGATCGGCGGAAGCATCGGTCACGGACGGCTCCAGACGCATTGACATCACTAATCGATTGGCTGTTATCTACCATCGATAGGCGATGATGTCACTGGCGTGGCGTGCGGTGAGCACGCGGAGAGGCAAGTGCATGCACCCGATTGGGGATCAGGAAGCGCCGTCGACGGGGGCGCCCCGCGTCAACGGGACGGAGGAGTCCCGTACATATGAGTCGATGCGAGCGGCGGTCCACACCTCGGCCTACGTACGACCGACGTCTCGGATGGTGGAAGCCCTCAAGGACGTGAGCGCGGCGACGGCCTGCGCGAAGCTGCATCAGATGGGCGTCACCCGGACGTTCATCGACGGACCCGTGCCGCTGCACCGTGAGCCGGACGTCAAGATCACCGGCGGTGCCGTGACGCTGGAGTTCCTGCCGCAGCGCGAGGACGTCTTCAACGGCGCGGAGCAGGAGGACATCGAGCGCAAGACCCCGCTGTGGGGCGTCCTCGAATCCATCCAGCCCGGCGACGTACTCGTAGTGTCGGCCCGGGGCAGCCACTTCACCGGCTGCCTCGGCGACATGCTCGTGCGCTATTTCAAGCTGCGCGGCGGCGCCGGGATCGTGGTGGACGGACGGGTGCGGGACGCTGCCCGGATCCGCGCGCTCGGCGTGCCCATCTGGTGCACCGGAGTCACCCCGCACTACGCCTCGCAGACCGAGCTGTTCCCGTCCGCGTTCAACGTGCCCGTCGGCGTCGGCGGCTCCCTGGTGACGCCCGGCGACCTGATCGTCGCCGACGAGGACGGCGCCGTCGTCGTTCCGCAGCAGAACGCGATCCCGCTCGCCGAGGACTCCCTGCTGCACCAGGACCGTGAGGAGTTCGCCCGCCGCCGCCTCGACGAGGGCGGTCGGCTCTCCGACTACTATCCGCTCACCGGCGAGGGCCTCGCCGAGTACCTGGCCAGTCGGCCCGCCGCCACCTGAGCCCCGGGTCCGGGGTCCGCGGCGGAACAGGCCGACGCACCCGCTCTGTTCGCGGACCCCGTGTCCCATGGCGGGACCGCCCCACGCGGTCGCGCGCAGCCGTTGCCGGATGCTGATCCCCGTCGATCCCGGTAGGCCCGAGTTGTGCGAGGCTTCGCCTTCGCAGGACCACACCGTCCATGTGCACCCGAACGGCGCGGACGGCAGTGAGCGGCGTGTCGAGCGGCTCGCGAAGTGCGTTGGGGACGGGCCACAGGCAGGGTGGAATCCGCGCCGATCCAGGTGTGCTTCCGTGCCTGGACGGCGGGAGCGGGCCGGGCGCGCGGCCCGCGGGAGTGCACAGGACCGCCGACATCCGCTGTCCACGCACGCTGTACCCGGACATGAACTCGTCCACTCCGCACGGGAACTTGGTGTAGCCGCTGGCGCAGTCGCCCTGCTGGACGTTGCGCTCGTCGTGTACCACCGTGGACAGCGCGCCGGCCGGGGCCGTCGGGGCGGTTCCGGCGTCGGCGCACAGTCCCCGGGCACGTGTCCGCAGCGACTGGACCGCGTCCGCGTGATCGAGGTTGAGCATGTCCCATGTATCGGCGCCCGCGACCGGGCCGCTCTTCTGCGGTGCGCCGACGGGCCGGCTCCAGTCGGCCGTGCGCCGGTCACCGGAGCCGAGGATCCCCGACCGGCGGCCCTGCGCGTCGTAGTTCAGGATCGACCAGGTGCCGTGCCCGGCCCCTCCGGCCCGGGCGGTGCGGCCGTCGTCCGTTTCATCGCCGGGGAGACGGTGAACGCGGCGTGCACGGCGGCGCTCACCTGGGCGGCGACCGCCCCGGCGGTGTCGTGCTCGACGACGCCGCGCCGCTGGAGCCGTTCGCCGGGTGGGCCGAGGCCGGAAAGTCCGGCGGCGCGGCGATGTGGATGCAGATCAACCACCCCGGCCGCCAGGTCCAGACCGGCCTGCCCGGAGTCGTGTGGGGCCCGTCCGCCGTCGGTGTCGACCTGGGACGGAACAGCAGCCGTTTCGGCCGTCCGGTCGCCATGTCCCCCGAGCAGATCGAGGCCACCGTGCACCGGTTCGCGCTCACGGCCCGCCGTGCCGAGGAGGCGGGATTCGACGGTGTGGAGGTCCATGCCGCGCACGGCTATCTGCTCTCGCAGTTCCTGTCTCCCCTGGTCAACAACCGCACCGACGCGTGGGGCGGCTCGCTCGGGAACCGGGCCCGGATGCTGCTGGACGTCGTCGGCGCGGTCCGCGCCGCCGTCGCACCGTCCTTCGCGGTCGCGGTGAAACTCAACTCCGCCGACTTCCAGCGCGGCGGGTTCGACGCCGAAGACGCCCGGCGGGTGATCGGGATGCTCGAACCGCTCGACGTCGACCTGGTGGAGCTGTCCGGCGGCAGCTACGAGAGCCCGGCGATGTCCGGCCGCCCCGCCGATGCCCGTACCCAGGCCCGTGAGGCCTACTTCCTGGACATGGCGAAGGACATGGTCGGAACCAGCCCCCTCCCGCTGATGCTCACCGGCGGGATCACCCGGCGCGCCACCGCCGAGAAGGTCCTCGGCAGTGGCGTCGCGGTCGTCGGGATCGGCACCGCCCTCGCCGTCACACCGGACCTGCCCGACCGCTGGCAGAACCGTCGCGAGGCCGGCCGGCAGATGCCGCGGCCCGGCTGGTCCGACAAGACCCTCGCCTCGGCCGCCGGCATGGCCCAGGTCCGCCAGCAGATGCGTCGCCTCGCCCGCGGAAGCGACCCCAGGCCCGGCACCCACCCGGCGTACGCCCTGTTCTCCGAGTGGCGAAAGGAGCAGGGGGCACTGCGTCGGTACCGTGCCTGGCTTGCCGCGTCCCAGGAGGCCGCGACGGTCGACCGGCCGGCGTGACCGGAGTTCGTTCCCGGCAGACCGTGGCACCGCTGTGGTGGCACCGGCCGGTGGGAGAACGCGGCGAGCGGCCCGTCCAGGGACGCGGAAGGGAGCCGGACCCGGGCCGCCCGCGGGCTTCCGGCGCGGGGGCACGTGCGAACCGGATGCAGGTGTTGTCTCAGCCGTCGTGCAGCGCCGTCCTCAGGGCGTCCACGGCGAGCTTGCGTGCCACGTCGGCGGCACGGGTGTCGCGCAGGCTGTCCAGGAGAAGGAAGTCGTGGACCATGCCCGCGACCCGGACGGAGGTGACGTCGACCCCCGCCTCGCGGAGCCTGTTGGCGTACTGCTCGCCCTCGTCGCGCAGGACATCGGCCTCGTCGGTGATGACGAGGGTGGTGGGCAGCCCCCGGAGCTGCTCCAGGGAGGCCCGGAGCGGGGAGGCATGTGCCTCGGCACGCTGGGCCGGGTCGGTGGTGTAGGCGTCCCAGAACCACTTCATGCCGTCGCGGGTGAGGTAGTGGCCCTCCGCGAACTGCAGATAGGACGGGGTGTCGAAGCCGGCGTCGGTCACCGGGTAGAGCAGGACCTGCGCCTTGAGACCGAGGCCACCGCGCTCCTTGTTCATGAGCGCGAACACCGTCGACATGCAGCCGCCGACCGAATCGCCGGCCACCGCCACCCGGGAGGCATCCAGGCCGTGTTCCGCGCCGTGTTCCACGACCCACTGGCCGACGGCGTAGTTCTGCTCGATCTGAGTGGGGTACTTCGCCTCCGGCGCGCGGTCGTATACGGGAAAGACACCGGCCGCCCCGGCACCGACGGCCAGCTCGCGGAAGAGACGGTCGTGCGTCCGGTCGTCGCCGAAGACCCACCCGGCACCGTGGATGAAGAAGACCACGGGCAGCGGTCCGGTGACTCCACGGGGCCGGATGACGCGGGTGCGGACCGTGCCCCACCGGCCCGCGTCCACTTCGACCCACTCCTCGTCGACATCGGGCCGCGGCACGCTCGGGTCGCTCTGCAGACCCAGAAGAATCTCCCGGCCCTTCTCGGGCGGGACCTCGTAGATCCGTGGGTGCGGATCGGTCGCCTCGGCCAGTTCCTTCGCGGCGGGTTCGAGATGGGGGTGATCGGCGCAGGCAGCTGGGTCATGTTCCACTCCATGTCGCGAGCGGGCACGGGCGTGCCCTGTTCCTGCGGCCCACCGGCCGCGGCTGATGATCCGCCCCCCGGGGAAGACCCGCCCCCGGTCACACGTCTTCCGTTCCATCGTCGTGGCCCGCCCGCAAAGCGCAACCCGCGCCCGGTCTCCCTCCTGGCCGACCGGGCGCGGGCAGAGTGGGCATGTCAGCCGCCGAGCGCATGCACCTCGTTCAGGACGGCACGCATCTGGGGACCCGACTTCTGCGCGTAGTCGCTGCCCGTGTACCCCCACCAGTCCCAGCAGCCCTGGGGATTGCCCCGCAGCAGGCTGATGTCGGTCTGCGGATAGAGGATCACCAGGTTGTTGGTGTCGGCGTACTCGTTGAGATGGGACTCACGGGCGAACCGGTCACCCACGAACTTGTTGTCGCTCATGCAGCCGTGCAGGGCGACGACCAGCTTGCACGCGGCCCCCGCCGCGCAGGAGTCCGGCGTGTACAGGAAGCTGCTGCTTCCCATGCTGTACCACTGGGCCAGGCCCCCCGGCACATACCGGTTCTGGTCGTGCCGGCTGACGGTGCCCGACTGGGCGGCGGCCGGTGGGTTCACCTGTCCCAGCCAGTGACCGAGCATCTCCCCCTGGGGGTCGTTGCCGCAGTTGATCAGAAACGGATAGAACGTGGTGCCACAGCTCAGCGGGGCGTTCGGGGTGGGCCAGCCGTGCCCGGCCGGATCGGTGTCGTGGTACGCGATCCGTGCCCCGAAGTCCCGGTAGAACCTGACTCCTTCGTCGCTCACCGATGTCCGGACGAGCGGGTCCTTGGTGCCGTGGTAGGTGTAGACGGGCTTGCCCGCCAGGTTCGACACGGGATCGATCCGCCCCTCGGCCGACCAGCGGCGGGCGATCTGCTCGATGCCTTCCGGGTCGGTGGAGATCAGCCCCGTACCGCAGGCGATCAGACCGACGACGATGCCGCCCTTGCCGCAGTAGTACGGGCCCGCAGCGACGATGCCCGCGCCCTTGAAGGTGCCGGAGTAGGCGACCTGGAGCTGCGAGGCCATGAATCCGCCGGAGGAGATTCCGGTGACGTACGTATCGGTGATGTCGAGCCGGGGGAGACCCGGCTCGCCCGCGTGCGCGGGGGCGGTGAGCCCCAGGGCCGCGGCCAGCGCGGCCGCCAGGGTGACAGCGGCGGACCGCAGGGAGCTGAGCTTCATCGTGCGTTCTCCTTCACTGGTGCCCGTCCGGGGAAAGGGGGGTGCGAAGCCGGGTTCCGGAAGCGGACGGGGCCATGGTTGGCCGCGAACCGTCCCGCGGGAAATGGAGGTGTGCCACGTCGTCCACGGGCGATGAGTGGAGATTCTCTCCGTCGCCCGGTGTGCACGGTGGCGACGGTGCGATATCACTGGCCGGGTGATGACAGAGCCGGAGACAGCCGGTGTGCTGCTGCGCCTGCTGCGCGAAGAGGCCGACGAGACGGAGTTCCGCGTGGTGGCGGCCGCACCGCGACTCGTCGACGACGCCCTGGAGATACGTTCCAGGCTCGCGGCCCACCGCCGCCGCGAAGCCGCGCTCGCCGCGCTCTACGAGACCGCCGGTGACCTCGCCTCGCTCCGCGATCTGGAGGACGTCCTGCAGGCCATCGTCAGCCGCGCACGCACCCTCATCGGCACCGACGTCGCGTACCTGCTGCTCTCCGACCCGGAGGAGGGCGACACATACGTACGCGTCACCGACGGCATCACGACGAACGCGTTCAAGACCGGCCGGCTCGCCGCCGGTACCGGTCTCGGCGGACTGGTCGCCGCGACCGCCGTGCCCTACCACACCGCCGACTACCCCAACGACGCCCGCTTCGAGCACACCCCCTACGTGGACGGCGTCATCGGCGCGGAGGGGCTGGTGGCCATCCAGGGCGTGCCGCTGAAGTTCGGCGATCAGGTGTACGGGGTGCTGTTCGCCGCCAACCGCCGCGTGCGGCCCTTCTCGCCGGACGAGGTCGACCTGCTCATCTCGCTCGCCAACCACGCCGCCCTGGCCATCGAGAACGCCACTCTCTTCGAAGAGGTCCGCAAGACCGCGGCCGTCCACGAGCGGCTCACCGCCGTCGCGCTCGACGGTGGCGGTCCGGCGGGGCTGGCCTCGGAGCTCGCCGATGTCCTGCGCGGCAGCGTCCTCGTCCTCGACGCACAGGACCGGCCGCTCGCCTCGGCGGGCGACGCACCGCCCGAACCCGTGGACCTCGTACGGGAGATGGCACAGGCCCGGGCCCGCCGAGGCCCCGCGGCGCGCGGCACCGTCTGCGTCACCCCGATCGTCGCCGCCGACGAACACCTCGGGACCTTGCTGCTCGTACGCGGCGGACTCGACGCCTCCGACATCCACGCCCTGGAACGGGCCGCCCAGGCAGCCGCCCTCATGCTGCTGGGCGAACGCGCGGTCGCGGAGGCCGAGCACCGGCTGCGCGGCGAGATCCTCGAAGACCTGCTGGGCGCTCCGCACCGCGACCCCGAAGGGCTGCGCCGCCGCGCCGCGCTGGTCGGTCTCGACCTGGAACGCGACCACACAGTGCTGGTGGCCCGGGGCAGGGACAACCACAGGCGGCGCCGCATCACGGAACTGGCGGGCGGCCACGCCACCCGGCTCGGCGGCATCGCGGGCGAGTACGGCGGCAACACGGTGGTCGTCCTGCCCGCCGGCGACGACCCCGGCGGCGCCGCCCGCACCCTCGCCGGACTGCTGACCGACGGGATCGGACACCCCGTCACGGTGGGCGCGGAGCCCGCGCCACCCGGCGCGGCTGCCGTCGTCGAGGCACACCGCGACGCCGCTCGCTGCCTGGACGTACTGGTCGCACCGGACCGTGTCGGCGAGGGCGCCTGCCGCGACGACCTCGGCATCCACGGCATCCTCCTGGGCCCGGCGGGCCGCGAGGAACTGGACCGCTTCGTCCGTCGCACGATCGGTCCGCTGGTGGAGCACGACGAGACCCGTGGCAGCGATCTGGTGCGCACCGCCCTCACCTACTTCGCCTGCGACGGCAACCTGAGCCGAACAGCCACCGCCCTCTACGTCCACGTCAACACGCTCTACCAGCGCATCGACCGGATCTCGGCGCTGCTCGGCCCTCTGTGGCGCCATGGCGACCACGCCCTCCAGGTTGGCTTCAGGGGGCGTCTCGGCACGTGGCGACCAGCCGGCCCGGAAGCCGAGCTGTGCTCTGCGCGGTAACTCGGTTGCGATGGGCTTGATCACCTGGCGAAGATGCCTGCATGAGCCGAGAGACGGATGAGGTACGCGAGGCGATCGCAGGCGAGCTGCGCCTTATGGAGCCCAGCGTGCGCATGTCACGCTTGCTTGCCCGACAGCTCCTGGACCCGGACTTCGTGGAGGTCGGCGCTTCGGGGCGGCGGTGGACGTACGAGGAGATGCTTGCGGCGCTGCCCGAGCTGGACGGTGCGGCAGAAAGCGGTCCGCGCTACGAGCCCTCAAGGATCACCGGTGTCCTGCTGGCACCCGGGCTGGTGCACCTCACCTACGAGACCACGATGGATGGGGACCGGGCACGGCGGAGTTCGCTCTGGCGCAAGCAGGATGCGGCCACGACGTGGCAGATGTACTACCACCAGGCCACACCCATCCCGCGCGACAGCACGTGACTGCGAGTCCCGGAGGAGATCGGTCGCTGTCACTTGCACGGGAACAACGGAGCGTGTCGTGCCCGATGGACTGTGGGAGATCCTTCAGACGGCTGCCTGGGCGGCGGTTCTTCACCCCCCGGAGGCCGACCTGGTTTGGGTGCACCGTGGCGTGGTGTTCGCTCCTGCCGACGTCCAGACCGGGGCGGACGTCGGCTTCAACAGTCGAACACCGACCAGCAGATGTCGTTGCGCAGCCGCTGGTCATCAAGTACGAGCTCGCGGATCGCCTCCGGGAGCTGATGGCGCTGCCACTGGCACTCGAGTCGTCCCGCGGTCTCGCTCTCGCCTTCCGGTGCTGCTGCGCGTGCGGCCTTGATCGCGTAGGCGGCCGCGCCGAGCTCGTGCGCGGCGACGTGAGCGACGGCCCCGGCCTGGCCGGCGGCGTACGCGGCATGCCGCGCTGCCCCACGCAGGTCCCGGGCTGCCCCCATCGCATGGCCGCCCGCCGCGCGGGCCTGCATCATCCTGACCTCGCCACGCACCCAGGCCCGGGCATGCTCGATCGCCTGGCGCGGTCGCGGGTCCCCGGGCCGGCCCGATTCGAAGAGGCCAAGGACGTGCTCCGCACAGGCGGCAGCCCATAGAGCGAGGAGGCGGTGATCCGTGTCAGTGAGAGTCCCACCGCGGCGGATCGTCACGAAGCGAGGGTCGCGGACCTTCGGGAGGATCATGACGTGCACCTCCTCCTGCGCGCATCGGAGCCGCTCGCCTCGGTGTGTCCTTGCGGCCGGTCAGCCGACTGGCGCAGGGAATGATCCAGAGCGCTCATCAGCCGGGCGACACGATTGCTGCCGCCTGTCGCGGGCGGGTAGCGGCGCAGCACGTCGATGAGCGCCGGTGTCGCACGCTGCCGCGACCGTTCCAGCAGGGCGTCCCCGATCGCGGGGTCACCGCCCGCTTCCATCTCCCCGATGCGCGCAGCGCTCGCGCAGGCTCGCAGGATGTGGCCGACCTGGCCGGCCTGGGCGATGGGGTGCAAGTATGCGGCCGATGCGGCGTCGCCGGCGGATCGCGCGGCCAGTCGCGCGGCTTCGAAGGGCGCGGACCGGGCGGCTCGGTGAGCGTCGAGGGAAGTGACGCGCTGCAATTTCGTCCTGTTGGCACCGTCGATGAACGCCCAGGCCGCGTCGATCGCCGCACGGGGGCGCGGATCGTCGGGAACAGCCTGCTCAAAGACCGACAGGACGTCCTCCGCGTGCCGAACCACGTAACGTGCCACGACGCGCAGTTCGTCCATCGTCAGATCGAAGTCTCCGGACACGGTGTGCGTGCTCTGCGTCATGTTCCTGAATCGTATCCTTGAACGCTCGGTGGAGACTCTGCGAGGAATCCTCAGCTCGCCCGCGTCAGAACCCTCAATCGGAGGTCATATGCGGCCCGTGGATCTGGCTCGTCGCCATGGCCTCTCCACGCAGGCGGTCCGCAACTACGAGGCCGCCGGCATCATTCCGCAGGCTCACCGCAGCGCGACGGGGTACCGGGACTACACCGCCACTCATGCCGCCGGCCTCGCGGCCCACCTGGCGCTAGTCCCCGCCTTCGGCCACTCGACGAGCCGACGCATCATGCATGCCGTCACCGGCGGCCGGCTCGAAGAAGCACTGGAGTACGTCGACGACGGGCACGCGCTCCTGGCTCGCGACCGCGGCACGCTACGAACCGTCGAAGCGGCGCTCTCACATCTCGGAGCCGCCAGCCCTGATACGGCGGCCGCCACTCGGGCGCCGTACAGCATCGGTGAACTCGCCCGCCACCTCGCGCTCAACCCGGCCACCCTGCGCACCTGGGAACGCGCCGGCGCCCTCACCCCACGACGTGACCCGCGCACCGGGCACCGCCAGTACCTCCCGCAGGACGTGCGCGACGCCGAACTGGCACACCTGCTGCGCCGGGGAGGCCAGCCGCTGGGCACCATCGCCACCGTCCTCGGAGAACTCCGCGACGCCGGCAGCCTCGAAGCGCTGGCCAGGGCCCTGGAAGGGTGGCGGCGCGACCTCACGTCCCGCGGAATGGCCCAGCTCTACGCCGCCGGTCAGCTCTCCACCTACCTCGACGCCTTGGACCGATCCGCGAGAACCGGCTGAGCCCCAGAGCACGGACCGCACTGACGTTTCCGATGCCGGGACCACTGACATTTCCGTGTCGGACGACTTTGTTGTCCGCGGACGTCAGACCGACCACGACCGGTGCCGTCGGACGTCGAGATGTGAGCGGGGCCGGACACGGGATGTCACTGGGCTGGTCATCGCGAAGTCAGTACGACAGTGATGTCGTGGACGTGCCGTCCGGTGGCGGCTCGGTGAGCGTCCGCAGGCTGTACGCGACGTGTGGACCGTCCCCGGGTGGGCGTTGACCCGACGCAGGTCTCTGTCCGTCAGCTCGCGGCGCCCCAGTCCATGCTGACCACGGCGTACGTCTCCCCGTCTCCCGGCGGCCGCGTCCATGAGCGGGTGGTGAACGTGTGCAGCCGTCCGTCCGTGATCGCGTGGCGCGGCAGTCGGACACCGAACTCGCCGGTCATGGCCTCCAGTAGCGAACGTTCCGCCTCGGTGCCCTCCTCCCGGGGCCCGAAGAAGCGCTCCGGGTCCAGTGTTCGTGGTATTTCCCCGGTTCGGTGTATCTCTCCGTCCGCGTACGTGAAGGCGTACTGCTCGGCACCGTCCTGCGCTACGGAAAGGTGGAAGAACGGTTCCTCGCGCCAGGTCCTCAGACCGCTCCACACAACCACCGCGCGGGTCCCCGTGCTGGCGGCCGCAGCCGGGGAGACGAACCGCTGCGGTGCGAAATGCGCAGGGTCGCTGTCGAAGGCGAAGCTCCAACGGGTACCGGCGCGGCCGACCGCCATGAGGGCCTTGTCGTCGTAGGACGAGAACTCCCTCTGTCCGCGGAGCAATCGGTGGCGCGCTTCGTCGGCGGTCATGGGATCGTCCAGCGCTGCCTCGTTGCCGTCCGCGAGGCGTCCGGGAAGGTCCTCCGGTTTCACGCCTTCGACCAGGACGAACCGGTAGGACGTGAGGTTGTCGTGGGGGTCCGGGTCCGCGAGCCACGCCAGGTTGTCCGGGTCGAGGCCGGCCGTCGGGCCCGGTGCCTCACCGGCCTGCCCACCCCTGGGGGTGGACAGCAGCTCGCGGCCCCGTTCCGGGGTCAGCAGGGGTCCGAGCAAGGGATCGGCCACCCACCCCAGCGGCGCCAGATGGTCGGGTCCCAGTGGTTGCCATACCGGCAGAGCGTCCATCAGCGTCCGCCATGCCCCGTCGGTGTCGCCCCAGCGCGCCAGCTCCCGTGCTCGTTCGACCGCCTCCCCGAACGGTCCGGGCGCCGTGTACCGGTACGTGCCGTTGCGCACCTGCTCCAGTGTCGCGCGGGCCGACGACACCACGTCGTCACCAGCTCTCCGCAGATGGAACATCAGCGTGGAGTCGTTCCTGTACGAGTGCGCCGCGTGCTCGGCGACCAGCGCCGGCAGCAGCTCGGGCGCGTACTGCGGATCGGTCACCACGTCCTCGAAGTACACCATGCAGGTCCGTCCGAGCAGGCGGCGTATCTGGTCACCCAGCCCGGCGGCCCGCGGTCTGCCGTACTCCTTCGCCTCGTCCAGCGCGTGCCCGGCCCGTTCCCAGTCGCCGCGCAGCGCCTCCAGCCGGGCCTGCTCCATCCGGGCGTCCAGCTCTCGCGTCGTGTCGTCGGCGAACTCCGGCTCCCCGTCGGCCGGGCGTGCCCGAAGGCCGTGGAACTCCTGGTACATGCCCCGCATGAACTCGGTGAAGTTCGCATACCGCTCGGGTGGCGCGGCCCGCCAGCTCGCCCACGTGTACACGGCCCACTCGCCTTCCTCGTCCACATCCTCGGGATCCAGGAGGACGTGGGTGATGTCGGACTCGACGTCGAGCTGGAGCCCACGCCGCCAGATGTCAGCTTCCCGCCGCTCGTCGGGTCCGGCGTCGTCGTCCAGGTACTCCTCGAACACGTCCGCGAGCCCGGACTCGTTGTTGTGCCAGCGTGCGTCCGTGGTCCCCGCCAGCAGCCGGACGAACCCGCCGGCGTGCTGCCACCCGTCGCTGACCCTGAGGAATTCCCGGTACGACGGGGGCATCCGACGGCCGAGACGCTCCTCCATGGCTGCGATCCGTTCCTCGGACGCAGGCGGGAACCCCAACCACCGAGCCCGCCGGGCGGCTTCGTCCCTCTCACTCTGCGTCTCGTCATCGGGCAGGGAATCCGACCACTCCTCGCTCCATCCGAGCAGGAACGGCTGCCAGCCGGGCGGTGTCGTATTCGTCATGCGCCCGATGCTGCCATCCACCGCTGACACAGCTCTTCGATGCCGGGCGGCATTGGGCGACTACTGACACTTCTCGTAACCAACCCGATAATGTTCTCGCGTCCAACGAAGGGGCGGCAGTGCAAAGCGTCCAGCGTAGAATCTGCCTGCCAGTTCTCGGGCAGCTGCTCCCGGATCGGAAGCCCGATCTCTTGGCGAGTGACGCCGGCCCGGACGTCCACGACGCCGGACTCGTCGTCGCCCGCCGCCTGATCGGCACCGGCCAACTCGTCACCGCAGAGCATGTGGTGGGAGAAGTCACCGCGTACTCAGGAGATCCGGTGCTGGAATGGCCCCATGGCCGACACACCGCCCCACACCAGTTCGCCCACCACCCACGACACGGACCTGATCGTCATCGGCGGCGGACCGGCCGGCTGCGCCGCCGCCCACATGGCCGCCGGCGTCGGCATGCGCTCGGTCCTGATCGAACCGGACACCCTGTGCCGCAACCTGTACCGCATCCCGGCCCTGAACAACGTCCTCGGCGGCTTCACCAGCGGCCCCGGACTCGCCGCCTCCATCACCACGGAGCTGAAGAGCACCGAGCTGTGCCGCCTGGAACTCGGCCGCCGCGCTGTCGAACTCCGCGCCGCCGACGACCACGTCACCGTCATCCTGGACACCGGAATCCGCCTGACCGCCCCGTACGCCGTCGTCGCCACCGGTGTCGGCCCCCTCCAGGCCCCGGACGCCACCTGGATCACCGCACCCAGCGGCCTCACCCTGCCCCCGCTCTGGCAGGCCGACGCGGACGACGCCGAAGGCAGCACCCTCCTCGTCCTCGGTGGCGACCGCCCGATCGGCACCTTCCTGCGCGCCCACCCGACCACCGACACCCGCCTGCTCGTCGTTCACCCCGAGGCCGACGAGTACAAGACCGAGGAGATCCGCGACGACCACCGCGTCACGCTCCTGCCCGTCGAGCGCCTGACCCTGCACCCCTTCGAAGGGGCCACGGTGACAGCGGACGTGGTGAGCCGGGACGGCGGACTACGTACGGTCACGGCAGACGCCGTCTACGTCAACATCGGGAACACGCCCACCGCCCCGGCCGGCGACCTCAGCCGTGATGCGGACGGCTACTGCCCGCCGACCGACCAGCACCCCCGCATCATCGTGGCCGGCGACCTGCGCTCCGCCCGCTTCCAGCGAATCATGACCGCCCTGGGCTCCGGCAGCGAGGCCGCGCTGCACGCCTACTACGCCGCACGGGAGCTGCTGCCCTGATACGTGGAGGTCGGCTCGGGACCATCTCCGCGGGCGCGGGGAGGCGGGGGTGCACGGCATCGGGAAGGGGACGCCCGCATTCACCTGCCGGGTCGACCTGCTCGCGGACCGTATGCCTGCGAGGGACGTTTCCGACTGACCGCCACCGGCCAGGCCCTGCGCTCGGACGCCTCCCATTCGGCCCGTGCCGCGATCCTTATGCTGACCGACCCCACCATGTGGCGTCCCGCCGGAGAGATGCACCGCTGCCTGACCGACGGAGTCTCCGCCTTCACCGAGATCTTCGGGACACCATTCTTCGACCACTTCGCCCGTGACGCGGAGACCGCCGCCGTCTTCCACGTCGGCATGGCCGCCATGTCGGATCCCGAGAACGAGCCCATCGCCGAGGCCTACGACTTCCCGTCCACCGGCACCGTCGTCGATGTCGGCGGCGGCCACGGTGGCCTGCTCATCGAGGTGCTGCGCCGGCAACCAGACCTGCACGGGGTCCTCCACGACCAGGCGCACGTTCTGGCCGGCCACCGGCTCGACCACGAGGACATCGCCGACCGCTGGTCACTGTCGGAGGGCGGCTTCTTCTCGTCGGTCCCGGCAGCAGACCTCTACCTCCTCAAGCGCATCCTCCACGACTGGAACGACAAGCAGTCGGCCACGATCCTGCGAAACTGCCGGCAGGCCATGGCACCTGGCGGCCGCATCCTCGTCATCGACGCCGTCGTGCCGCGCGGCGACCTGCCCCACCAGTCCAAGACCCTGGACCTGATGATGATGGCCTCCCTCGTGGGAAGGGAGCGCACGGAGGAGGACTTCGCGCAGCTCTTCAAGGAGGCCGGGTTGCGCCTGCGACGAATCGTGCCGACGCCGACCGTACTGTCCGTGGTCGAGGCGGTGAGCGCGGAGTAGGACCAGGAGCGCTTCTGGGAAACGCCTGGCAGGCCGGGTGCGATCCGGTCCTCTCGGAGAACGGGGTTGAGACTGGTGGGCGTCGTCCATCGAGCAGTCGCTGTTCGACCTGCCTTCTGTCATCCAAAGGGAATGGGTGTCACGGTGTGTGGTCGCGTCCGTCCCGGGGGCCGAAGGCTTCGAGAGCTTCTTCGTCGGTTGCGCGAGCGTTCAGGAAGTATTCGGCCCACTCGATGATCTCGGGGTAGGCCGAGTCCCGGCTGACCTGGATGGTGGCGGCCTCGATGTCGAAGTCCGTGGTTCGCAGGTCGACGCCCGGTCCCAGGACGGCCCAGTGGGCTCCGGCTCTTCCGTAGGGCATGCCGACGCTGCCGGGGTTGATCACGAGGCGGCCGTGAGCGAGGCGGACGAACGGCATGTGGGTGTGGCCGCAGACCACGGTGCGGATGTCGGAATCGAGTCCGCTGAAGACCTCCTTCCATCGGTCGAGGCGGGAGTCGACCAGGACGACCTCCTCGTCGTCACGGGGGGTGGCGTGGCAGAACAGCACCCTCCCCAGGCCCCGCACGGGCAGAGAGAGTGATCGTGGCAATGAGCCGAGCAGGTCGAGATGGTCCTCACTGAGCTGTTCGGCTGCCCAGGGGGCGATCGGATCGGGGACCGTGTCGCGTTGCCCCCGGCGGTATTCAAGGAGCTCGCGGTCGGCGTTGCCGCTGATCCAGATGACGCGGTCGCCCAGACCGGCCAGCAGGTCGAGAACCTGGGTCGGTTGAGGGCCGGCGGTGATGTCGCCGGTGAGCACGATGCGATCGGCGGCACGCACCTCTGGTTCGGCGAGCACCGCCTCCAAGGCCGGTAGAACTCCGTGAATGTCGGACAGGACAGCTACTCGGTTCAGCATGGTCACCACTGTGGAGTGAAGGCAGCCAAGAGGTGAGACCGTTCGCCCGACGCGTAGCTCAAGGCGAGAACGTGCCGCGTGGTCGCCGGGCGCGTTCTCCGCCGGCCGACCGGTGACACAGCGGTGTCGGCGCCCCCTTCAGCGCCCACAAGTCGTCGTCCACGATCCATGGTCGAGTACTCACACCCCCACGAACGGCCGAATCGTCA
Source organism: Streptomyces sp. NPDC002403 (assembly GCF_053593015.1). NCBI lineage: Bacteria > Bacillati > Actinomycetota > Actinomycetes > Kitasatosporales > Streptomycetaceae > Streptomyces > Streptomyces sp. NPDC002403. The sequence continues at coordinate 58,301 of NZ_JBSFBQ010000041.1, forward strand.
CACGTCACCCCGCCACCGTCACGGCCTCGCTCAGGCCACCGTCCGATCGTCGACGGGGATGCCCAGGCGGTCGGCCACGGTGGTCAGAACCGTGCCCAGCGGGAGCGCGACCCGGGTGAGGGCGTCCACGTCGCCCCGGGTCGGGTCCCGGTTCACGATCAGTACCGGTGTTCCGGCCCGGGCCGCCTGACGGACGAACCGGAGGCCGGACATCACCGTCAGCGAGGAGCCCAGGACCAGCAGCGAGGTCGCCGCACGGACCAGCTCGCGACAGTGTTCGACCCGCTGCGGGGGAACCGCCTCGCCGAAGAACACCACATCCGGTTTGAGGATGCCGCCGCAGATCGTGCACGGCACCACGCGAAAGTCTCCGACCTGTTCGTCGGTGAGGTCGGCGTCGCCGTCCGGGTTGATTCCCGCGGCCACCGGCGCGAAGCCTGCATTGGCCTCCTCCAGCCGTCGGGCCAGTTCACGCCGCGGACTGAGAGCACCGCACGAAAGACAGACGACCCGGCTCAGGCTCCCGTGGAGTTCCACGACGCCCTCGCTGCCGGCGGCCTGATGCAGGCCGTCGACGTTCTGCGTGATCATCCCGGAGAGCAGACCGTGCCGCCCGAACGCGGCCACGGCCCGGTGCCCGACGTTGGGCCGTGCGCAGCCGAGGTGGCTGCGCGCCCAGTACCGGCGCCGGGCCCGGGCGCTCGCGGTGAAGTCCTGGTAGGTCATCGGGGTGTGCCGACTGAGGCTGCCGCCCTCGCCCCGGTAATCGGGGATGCCCGATTGCGTGGAGATGCCCGCCCCGCTGAGCACCAGCACACCGCCGGCGCTCAGCGCATCGATGACCGGTCCCGGATCCGTGCTGCCCGGCGGTAGATCCTCGGGAGGCGTCCAGTGCAGAGTGGGGCGCATACGCATGCCGCCAGGGTACGGAGCCGGCCGCCCCCGATGCCTGAGTCGGCTCGGGTCGCCGGTCGTGGCGTCGCCTTCGAGCGGCTACCCGCCGTGCGGTCCGGTGACGTCGGCGGGCCCGCTGCTGCCGAGCCAGCCGCGCGGCATACGACCGGCCCGGCATCGAGCACCCAGGACATGGCCGTCGAACCGACCCCGGACGTCCTCGATGAAACCACCGAAGTGTCCAGCTGAGGCCGTCGAGGAGTCGACCTTTCGATGAACCCGTGCCGGGCCGGATGACAAACGTGGCGGCTCACGGTGCCGTCCACCGCCGTCCGCGGCGCTCGACGCCGATGTGTACGGCGCCCGCAGCTTCGGCCGCCCGGCGCGCGGCGTTGGACGCGTCCAGGCCCCGCCCTGGCGAGTTCACCCGTTCACCGCACTCCGTGGAGCGCCTCCGAAGGCCCCGCAGCCCCTAGGGTCGCTCGCATGGCGCGTGTCCGACGGAGTCCGCAGCCCGGCGCGGACCGCAGCGAGTGGTCACGGCGCGGATACCTCTCAGCGGTCTGGTATCTGCGGGCCGTCGCCTTCATCAACTTCCTCGGCGCTGTGTGGGTGTCCTTGGGAAACGACATCCGGCGGCACAGCGACGACGAGTTCTTCACGCCCTATCTGCTGACTGCCGGGTTCTTCTCCGGCGTGCTCTCCGCGTTTCTCGCGATCACCATGCGGCGGCGCAAACGCGCCGCCTGGATTCTCAATCTCGCCCTGGCCGGGCTGACCCTGGTGCTGACGGCCCTGGCCCTGGAGCTGCCGGTGTACCGGCAGCACGTCCAGAACTGGATCGCGGTCCTGCTGACCGCGTTCTTCGTCGGCGCCATGCTCGCCGGACGGCGGGAGTTCCACGCGAAGGGCGACCGCGCCAACCCGAGACTGGCGGCGGTGGTCGGCGTGGTCGGGCTGGCGGTGGGCTCGTTGCTCGCCACCACGATGGTCACCGTGAGCAACACCGCGCCGAACGCCGGGCGCTCCGACTTCCTGGAGCGATGGCATTACGGTGTGCTCCGCATGTTCTCGCTCGCGTACGACGACATCCGCTTCGAGGGAATCTCCACCCCCGGCTGGGCCAATGTACTGATCAACCTGATGAGTACGGCGCTGATCCTGTTGGTCCTGTACGCGGCTTTCCGGTCCCGCCGCGCCGTCGACCCGCAGACCGACGAGGACCAGCGCGGGATGCGCGCGCTGCTGGAGCGGCACGGCGACCGCGACTCCCTCGGCTACTTCGCCCTTCGCCGCGACAAGAGCGTCATCTGGTCGCCGTCGGGCAAGGCGGCCGTCGCCTACCGAGTGGTCGGCGGGGTCTCGCTCGCCTCCGGTGATCCGATCGGCGACCCGGAGGCGTGGCCGGGAGCGATCGACCGCTGGCTGGTCCAGGCCGGTGAGCACGGCTGGACACCCTCCGTGATCGGGGCGAGCGAAGAGGGCGGCATCATTTACGCCCGGCACGGATTGAACGCTCTGGAACTGGGCGACGAGGCGATCGTCGACATCGGCGAGTTCACTACGGAAGGCCGTGCCATACGGGGTGTCCGCCAAGCACACCACCGTGTCGAGCGAGCCGGGTACACCGTCCGTGTCAGCCGTCACGAGGACATGTCGGCGGACGAGATGGCCGAGATGATCGAACTGGCCGACGACTGGCGTGACGGAGCGACGGAGCGGGGATTCTCCATGGCGCTGGGCCGTCTCGGCGACCCGCAGGACGGCCGCTGCATCATGCTGGTCTGCCGTGATACGGCCGGGCGCCCGCGTGCCCTGCTGAGTTTCGTCCCTTGGGGCGCAGACGGGCTCTCCCTGGACCTGATGCGGCGTGACCGGGACTCCGACAACGGCCTGTTCGAGTTCATGGTGCTGGAGCTGATCCGGCGGGCAGGCGACCTCGGCATCACCCAGGTCTCGCTGAACTTCGCGATGTTCCGCGCGGTCTTCGAGCGCGGCTCCCGGATCGGCGCGGGCCCGGTGCTGCGGCTGTGGCGCTCGCTGCTGACCTTCTTCTCCCGCTGGTGGCAGATCGAGTCGCTCTACCATGCCAACGCCAAGTACCGGCCCATCTGGGAGCCCCGCTTCCTGCTGTACGCCCAGAGCACCGATCTGCCGCGGATCGCTCTCGCCAGCGCCCGTGCCGAGGGCTTCCTGGAGGCGCCCGGACTGCCGAAGTGGCTGCACCGCAGACGTCTGGAGACTCGCCGTTGAACATGGCTGCCTCGTTCGCCCGGCGCGAGTGGGGACCCCTTTACATGACCGTGCGGACGGCCCTGGCCACCCGTGGATGGCGTGCCGTCCCGCTGACGCTCGCCTCGGTCTGTCTCATCGCGCTCTGCCAGATCGTCCAGGACCAGAGCTGGGGATACGGCCTGATCCAGGACATCGGCTTCGTCCGGGCCGAGGACCCTCTCTGGCTCGCCCTCCTCCGTACCCCGCTCTCGCTCTTCGTGCCCGCGCTCAGCCTGCCCGTCTGGGGCGCGATGGCGCAGGTGCTGCTCGTGTTCGGCGTCGCGGAGATCATTCTGGGCCGGCCGCGTACCCTCGCCATCGCCTATGTCTGCACCCTCGCCGGAACGCTCTACGCGCGGTTCGGCATCGCCATCGGACCCGAGGGCCTCCTCGGGCTGCCGGCCTCGGACGCACGGATCGTCGACACCGGGCCGTCGGTGGCGGTCACGGGGCTCGCGGTCTGCGTCTGTGTGTGTACGGGGGCGTGGTTCACCGTGGCGCTGGTGGTCGTGGCGATGGTCGTCGAGGTGACCGTCAAGCCCAATCTGGCCGGCACGGAGCATCTCGTGGCGATCGGGGCCGCGCTGGTGCTGTGCGCTCCAGCGGCCCTGCGGCACCGGCACCCGTCCGACGGCGACGGTGGCGCGGGCGGGTCCGTGGTGCCGCCGGCCGGGGACTGAAGCCCGCTGTTCGCAAGGGTCGGCGGCCCGGCCGTGCCGCAGTGGCCCGCTGCCTCCCGGCGCCTCCGTTCGGAGCAACTCTCGCCGTGCCGGAGTGGCCGGGCCGGGCCGGTACCGGGATAGGGAGAGGATGCCGACGGACGCACCGGAACAGTTGCGCGTCCCCCGTCGTCGAAACCGGAGCGAGGTTGCCTGTCAGATGCCGACGCCGGCCGCACCTGAGCTGCCCCCGAAGCCGGGGCTGAGGCGAGACATCGGCCTGATCGGACTCATCTGGACGTCCGTGGGGTCCATCATCGGCTCCGGCTGGCTGTTCGGCGCGCTGTTCGCGGCGCAGGTGGCCGGGACGGCCGCCCTCGTCTCCTGGGGGATCGGAGCCCTCGCGATCACCGTTCTGGCGTTCGTCCACGCGGAGCTGGGGGCCATGTACCCGGTCTCGGGCGGCACCGCGCGCTTCCCGCACTACGCCTTCGGCAGCGTCGCCGGGGCCTCCTTCGGCTGGTTCTCCTGGCTCCAGGCCGTCGCCACGGCACCGATCGAGGTCATGGCGTCGCTGAACTACCTCAGCATCCACGCCACCTGGGTACAGACGGAGAAGAACCACCTGACCGCCGCCGGATACGGGCTGGCCGTCGCCTTCATGGCGTTCTTCGTCCTCGTCAACTTCTTCGGCATCCGCTGGCTCGCCCACACCAACAGCGTGGCCACCTGGTGGAAGCTCGCCATCCCCCTGCTCACCATCGCCGCCCTGGCGGGGACCACCTTCCACGGAAGCAACTTCGGCTACCAGGGCTTCGCCCCGTTCGGCGTCGAGGGTGTGCTCTCCGCCGTCAGTACCGGCGGAATCATCTTCGCGCTCCTCGGATTCGAACAAGCGGACCAGTTGGCGGGGGAGAGCCGCAACCCGGCACGGGACATCCCGCGGGCGGTGATCGGCTCGATCCTCATCGGAGCGCTCGTCTACTGGGCGCTCCAGGTGGTCTTCATCGGGGCCCTGCCACAGAGCTCCTTCGCCCACGGCTGGGCCGATCTGACCTTCGCCGACAAGGCGGGGCCGTTCGCCGGACTCGCCCTGTCCGCCGGGCTCGGCTGGCTCGCCGCGCTGATCTACATCGACGCGGTCGTCTCACCGACCGGCACCGGCCTGATCTACACCACCGCCGCTTCCCGGGTGTCGTACGGCCTCTCCCGCAACGGCTATGTGCCCGCGGTCTTCGAACGGACGACGGTGCGCGGGGTTCCCTGGTTCAGTCTGCTCTTCGCCTTCCTCGTCGGGCTCATCGTCTTCCTGCCCTTCCCCACCTGGCAGAAGCTGGTCGGTTTCGTCACCTCCGCGAGCGTGCTGATGTACGCGGGCGCGCCGCTCGCCCTCGGGTGTCTGCGCAAGCAGGACCCGGACCGGTACCGTCCCTACCGGCTGCCCGGCGGTCTGTTCTGGGCACCCGTCGCCTTCATCGTCTCCAACCTGATCATCTACTGGGCCGGCTGGGACACCCTGTGGCGTCTCGGCCTGGCAATCGTTCTCGGATATCTGCTGCTGGGAGGCTCGGCACTGCTCAGGCTGAACCCGAGGGCCCCGCACCTGGACTGGCGGTCCGCCCAGTGGCTGCCGGTGTATCTGGTGGGGCTGGGCCTGATCTCCTGGCAGGGCGGCTACTGCAGCGGAGGACCGGCGTCGAAAGTGGCCTGCGGTGCGACCGGCGTCATTCCCCTGTGGTGGGACATGGCGATCATTGCCGCGTTCAGCCTGCTGATCTACTTCTGGGCGCAGGCCGTCCGGCTCCCGGACGAGGCGACCCGGGCGTACATCGGCCCGGTCGACGTACCGCCCGGCCGCTGACGACCGGGGTACTGACCTCCGTCGGCGGTCCGGTGAGGTCGGCGCGGTCGTCACCTGGATGTACTCCGATGCCCCGGAGAGCCCTGTGCTGCGGGTTGACCACGGCCATGAGGACCCCGTGGGCCAGCAGGCTCCGGACCGGATCGGCCGGCTCGCCGCTGAACCGGACCCTCCATTGGCAGCGCGAAGGCTGGGCGGACGACTCGTCGACGTCCCGGACGCCCGTGTCGCCGAACCGGGGCATCGCCGCTGTCCCGTCGAGTGCCCCGTCCGACAAGGGGTGGCTCTGCAGGACCGGTTCATGGCCGCCGGACAAGGCCCTGACGCAGGCCGCGGGCTGGCTGAGGATCACTGCCCGAACTCCGTGTGTACGGCGAGGGGAAGGCGGAGGGCCTCGCATCCCTCCGCGGTGTTCCCCTTGGGCATCCTCGTGCCGGTCCTCCGGCCGTGGGCCGCCGTCATGTCGATCGGTTTCCACCCGGGAATCGCGCTCCTCGTGGGACTGACCGGATTCACCCTGGGCTTGGTGGTCCGCGATCTGGTCCTTCCGAGCGGGGGGCTCGACGAAGCGATCTTCCCAGGCCCTGTCTGAACAGTCAGCGGTCCCTGCGATCGTGAGGGCCACCTCGCGTGAGAACCTGAGCGGCATGATCAGTCACGGTGATGGCGCACGTCACGAGCTGTTTCTTCGCAGTGGCCTGGACGCTGCAGACGTGGTGCACGCGCACCGTGAGGCACTCCTTGTCCTGCGGGACAGCATCGAGACCGCTCACCTCGATGCCTACAGCGACGAAGCCTGGCCACAGGAGGTCGTACCCGCCTACGAGCGGGCCTTGTTGATGGCCAAGGAAGCTCTGACCGATGGTCTTCGGTCCGCGAAGAGCGATCCCGGAATGGGCATCGATGTCGATGTCCACGACGACGCACAGTTCGACGTACCGCTGACCTTGGCCCCCTACACGATCCATGCGGAGGCATGGCAGCAGGGTCAGCCGCTGTTCAGCGCCGACGACACGGGAACAGCCCTGTGGATTGCCGTCACATCAGAACAAGAGACTCAGCTCATGTCGCGGCTCGGCGCACTGAAGGTCACGCAGACGGCTTTTGCGGACCGGCCCAGGTAGCCGACAACGCCCGATCACGGTGTGGTTTCACGGCGCCAGAGGACGAGCGAGCCGAGGTGCGGTCCCGCCCGGTAGCGGGTGTCGAGGTCATCAAGACGCGTCGCGACAGCCCGGAACTTCTCGAGCCGGGCAAATCAGCGTTCGACGACGTTGCGGCGCTCGTATGCCTCCGGGGTGAAGACGGATCGGCGTCCGCCGCGGCTGCCCGCCCTCGCCCTGCGCCCCGCAGAGCGCCTGCCTCCGAGCGCTCCTGCACACCGTCGGAACCCATGCCCGCAGCAACTCGAACATGCCCTGCGCGAACCCGTTCGCAGAGGAACCTCCCCATCAGTCGCATCAAGTGACAGATCAGGTGCTGGCGCAGGCTCTGACACCTGCCGCCGCCTGTCACCGACGGCCATGGACCCATTGATCATCAAGTGACTCCGGAACCCGGGCTCTGGTCGGTCCACTTCGTGTGGTCGCGTACACAGGGTGACTGTTGATCTCCGCCTGATCCGTGGTTCCAGCGGTCGTAGGCGATCAGTGCGCGCATGGCCGGCCGGCCGCGCATGAACCTGGCTCCCCTCATCAGGCTCCTTGGAATCGACCATCTAGGCTGGCGCGGTGACTGATGAGCGGGAGCGGGTGCAGCCGTCGGGAGTGTGGGCCACGGCGGTGGGGGTGGCCAGGGTGCGGGCGCTGGAGACTGAGCGGGAGAACGCGCTGTTCCGCGACCCACTGGCACAGGCCTTCGCCACTGCCGGCGGCCTGTGGCCCTCCTCGCCGCCGCCCGATGACGAGGCCGCGCGACGCCGCCGAATGGCCGTGTCGTTCTCCATCGTCATCAGGACGAAGTTCCTCGACGACCTGTTGCAGCAGGCCTCCGCGTCCGGGGTCCGGCAGGTCGTGCTGCTCGGTGCCGGCATGGACAGCCGGGCCTTCCGGATGGACTGGCCCGAGGGCACCCGGCTGTTCGAGGTCGACACCGCCGCGCCGCTGGACTTCAAGGCTTCGGTGCTGCGCCAGGAGCGGGCCGTCGCACGCTGCGAGCGGATAACCGTCGCGGTGGATCTGCGTGAGGACTGGCCAGGCGCGTTGGCCGCCGCAGGGCACGACCCGGCGGTACCGACCGTGTGGATCGCCGAAGGACTACTGATCTATCTGCCCCAGGACGCGGTGGAGCTACTGCTGGCCCGGATCAGCACGCAGTCGGCGGCAGGCAGTCGGATGGGGCTGACATTGGGCTCGCGCGGCGTGATCGAGCGCTTCGGCGCGGACGCCGCGCCGGGATCGGCGGCGGCCATGTGGGTCTCGGAGATGCCCGACGACCCTGTGGGCTGGTTGGTCGGGCACGGCTGGGAGGCCGAAAGCCACACCCTGCGCGAGCGCGCCGCCGCCTATGGACGCCCGATCAGCACCCCTCCGCAGCGCGAGGAGCGGCCCGGCGGACTGATCTCGGCGGTCCGCCGGTAGAGCGCCTACCGGTTCCCTGGATGATCGATTCCACGACGGAAAAGCGGGTTGCAGGTGGAGATCGTGACGCGGATGCTTCCACCATGAAGATGCACACCAACCAGCTGACGGTGTCTCCCGAGACAGTGCGCACGCTGGTGGATCAGCAGTTTCCTGAGTGGCGGAGCCTGCCGGTCAGGAGCATCACCGCGCAGGGCACGGTCAACGCTGTCTTCCGTATCGGCGATCGGTTCGCAGCTCGATTCCCTCTTGAGCCGGCAGACGTCGAATCGACGCGGCGCCGGCTGGAGGCCGAAGCGGAAGCGGCTCGCGAGCTGGCGGGCCGCACGCGTTGCCCCACGCCCGAACCGGTGGGGCTTGGTGAACCCGGGGCGGGCTACCCGCTTCCATGGTCGGTGCAGACGTGGCTGCCCGGAATGGTGGCCGTCGATGAGGACCCAGGCGAATCGTCGGCGATTGCCCGTGACTTGGCGGACTTCATCGGCGACCTACGCGCGATCGACACGCGTGGCCGCACGTTCGCCGGCACAGGTCGAGGAGGCGACCTGCAATCCCATGACGCGTGGATGGAGACCTGCTTCAGGCACAGTGAGCGACTCCTGGACGTCCCTCGGCTTCGTCGTATCTGGGCAACACTGCGCGATCTGCCGCGAGGCGCGACGGAGGACGTCATGGCCCATGGTGATCTGATTCCGGGCAACGTGCTCGTGTCCGCCGGCCGGCTTGCGGGGGTTCTCGACGTTGGCGGCTTCGGGCCGGCCGACCCTTCTCTGGATCTCGTGAGCGCGTGGCATTTGCTGGAGGCTGGGCCACGGCAGGTGCTCCGTGATCACCTGGGTTGCGACGACCTGGAATGGGAGCGAGGCAAGGCGTGGGCTTTCGTTCAAGCGATGGGGCTGGTCTGGTACTACGTCGAAAGCAACCCGGCCATGAGTCGGACGGGTCAACGATCCCTGGAACGCGTCCTCGCAGACGAATCGCTCGCATGACCTGTTCGCCCACCGGATCCTGTCGCACCTGGTCGGTGGCGGTGACGCACTGGGCTGGGGCGAACCACCCTCGCGCGAGACGAGGTGGCGGAACTCCTCGGCCACGTCTTCTCCGCGGTGCGGGCCGGGGATGCGGCCCTGCGCGCCGCTTGGCTCAGCCGCCGGCTTGTCGGGTTCGGCTACTGGCTCCGCTGGATCGGACGCGCACCGCTGGGCTTTCCGGACCAAAGGCAGACGTACCGGTGCCCGATAGGGGAGCCGGTTGCGTGATCATTTAGATCGTGACCCCTATGACTCCGTCCGAATCCGTCGCTGCCGAGAGCGAACGGATCAAGGTGTGGTACCGGTTTGTTCCACGTGACGGCTGGCTTCCTTATGACACTGAGGGGCTGTGGGCTACGCGGCTGAGCAGTGACACTGCTCGCGTAGCCAGCGCTCCCTTCTTGCAGGACGGGGTGGCCGAGGGTGAGATCGTGCGGTTCGTGACGGACGCCGACGGCCTCCACTGGGCGAAGGAGCGAGTGGAGGCGTCGGGAAACTGCACCATCCGGGTCCTGCCTGTTCCCTCCGGCCCATTGGGGCGAAGCGCTCAGGCTGTGCACGAGCGCTTCGCCTCCTTTGGCCTGGGCGGTGAGGTCTTCAGCGAAGAGTTTCCCCTGGTCGCCTTCACCGTGCTGGCCGACGCAGACCTTGGCCGGATCAAGGCTTTGCTCGTCCGCGGCCAGGAGGACGGTTGGTGGCACTACGAGCACGGCTGTGTCACCGACGCCTGGCGTGACGCGTAAAGGGTGCTTGGTCGGCAAAGACGGGCATGCCGAGGCCGACAGGTTCGGGTCGGCCGTCGGCCGGGGCTCGACTGAGGCCGTTGAGCTTGGCAGTGGCGGCGTCGAAACCGACCTGGCGTCCTTCGGCTTCTCCGAGCCAGCCGTTGCCACGGGCTTCGCGGATGCGTTCGCGGAGGCTCTGGATGATCTCGACGAGCCGTGGCCATTGGCGGCGGGCGATCTGGAGAACCTCTGGTCGAGGTGAGCACGACTCGCGCCATGGTGTCATCGCGTCACTTGGGTGCGGAGGCGTTCTCCGCCTCTTGGCGTCTCCGGGCCGCAGGACATCGGTTGCTCACCTCGACGCCACCATCGGCGCCGGGACGACCGTGACCGCCGGGCCCGTGCGACTCTCACATCCAACCGGCAGGCCTCGGTGGGTGCGACGGCGGCAGGCGGCTGTTCCTGCCCCGTGCGTCCGTGACACGCCTCCGCGCTTTCGGGTCCGGGGACGTCAGTCGGCCTCTGCCCAGGGCGGGTCCGGTGTGATGTTGGTAGCGCCGCAGTTCCAGCAGTCCCACTCATCGGGCAGCCGGTACTGCTCGGTCCAGAAGCCGGCCGGCTTCCCGTACACCACACAGTCCGCTCACAGCGCCGGCACTCGAACTCGAAGTTCACGCCGCACTCCTCCCCAGGACGTGGGGCAGCCACTCTTCGTGGCAGCGTCGGACCGAGGAAGGGGCGGGCTGAGGCAGGGGGCGGCCATGCAGCGGTCGGGCGCAGCCCCGACACCACCGTTCCCCGCCGGTGCTGTGCCTCATCAGGATCACATGCGCTATAGTCGATCTTGAAAGTTCGCCGCAACTTCCGGTGACTGACACTGCGTTGGTGGTCCAAGGAAAGACGCCCCGCTTCCCGCGGGGAAATGCAGGTGCAAGGCCTGCCCAGCGCTCACTCACGAGGCCCTTCCCCCACCAGGGAAGGGCCTCGTCCTGTTCCCTTGATACAACCGTCAGAGAGCGCCACCTGGGCCCTGCCGCCCACTTCGCCGCCGAAGCCGCCAGCCCGCACCCGGCGGGACGAACTCGTCCGAACGGCTTCGTCGATCTCCAGGGGTTCCGGCACACATTCCGTGACCGGTTCACTCTACGTACTCGAGTTCTGCAGCCTTGAATCGATCCCGGCCACTGAACTTGATCGGGTGATGTCGGGTCGTTCGGCTGAGCGTTGAGTCCCGCGAGCTGTACGACTTGCGTGGTGAGGTACGCGCAGGGCGATGGTCTGACCGATGCTGAGAGGGCAGCCCGCGAGCGGGTGTGGCTGGACGCGGTGGCCCGGTTTGAGGCCGGGGAGAAGAACAAGGACATCGCTTTCATGCTGCGGGTGTCCGAGCGATCGGTGGAACGGTGGCGGCGGCAGTGGTGCGAGGGTGGGACAACGTCCGCATCCACCTGACCGCACCGCTAAACGAATTCATCGCCGCGAACGCCGACTGGCTCACCGTGTTCCAGCTGCCCACCTACGCGCCTGATCTGAACCCGCAGGAAGGCGTGTGGTCCCTGGTCAAGCGGGACCTCGGTAACCTCGCCGCCGCCGGCCTGGGCGAGATCGCCCAGGCCGTCAAGCGCAAGCTCAAGATGCTGCAGTACCGGCCCCGCGTCATTGACGGCTGTCGCGCCGGCACCGGTCAGGACCTCTACGGCTGACCCGAGCCGGACTACCGGGATTCCGTCGCCGCGCTGCGACCGACCCAGGAAGACCGTGCCGGATGCGGTGTGATCGACGGGGCGTGGGCGAGGACGGTCTGCTCGAAGTCCGCTCGCGGGTTCCAACGGCCACCGATCGGCTGCATCAACACGCCGCCTGAGTCGAAGAGAACGGCACGGAGGTTGTCGGGAGAGGCTGGTGGTGTCGTCACCCGCCCAGTCCGGTGAACGGACGCCCGCTGGTCGACCCTCTTCGAGCCGGACACCAGCACCACACCCACGCAGGTCAGACCGACATCACGACCGACATCACGAATTCAAGTTCAGTAGCGTAGAGCGTTCGCGAAGACAGCGCGGTTGGCGGCTGTGTATTCGTGTTCACGCCAGGACCAGGCGATCCGGGCGAGGATCTGCGTGCTGTCAGCCACGCGTTTGTCTTGAGCGATGAGATGTTCGTGCCACCAGAGGGCGTTGCGGTTCTGGCGGTCGAGGATGGCATCGACGAGGTTGCCGCGCTCGGAGGTATCGAGCCCGTAGGAGTCGGCGAGAGTCCTTACCTGGTGTGCCTGTGCGTGAGGGGATGGGGCTTGCGGCTTGGAGGAGATGCACCAGGTCCAGGCCATGTACCCAAGGTCTTCGAGGGGGTTGCCAGGTGCTGCTGTATCGAAGTCGATGAAGGCCACCGGTCGACCTCGGTGGAAGACGACGTTGTTCGGACCCGGGTCGTGATGGCAGACGACCGGAGAGGTTCCGGTAAGGCTGCTGCTGCGAGTGGCCTCGTGCAGCGAGCGCAGAAGAGCGCTGGCAGCCGCAACCTGATCGTCATTCCAGAGCTGGAATCCGGCTGGTACTCGGCCGGGCACGTAGGTAAATGTGTCGCGGCCTGCGTTATCGAGTCCGAGATAACGTGGTGCGCCTTGGAAGTTGCATTGTTGAAGGTGGTTCAGCAGTTCGGCGACGAAGGCAGATCTGGCCGTGACCGGCCTACGGACGGTGTCGCCAACGCGGACGACCCCCGGAGTGATACGCCCTCCGGGCAGTGGAATTTCGCCCTCTCCTGTGTGCATGGCACCAGTTTCTCGCCTTCTGGCCGCTCCGGGTGACATCCGTTCTGAGCGTCGAAGCTCGTTCACGGAGCGAGCAGTACGCGTTTCCGGAGGAGATGGAATCCGGCGCGGCCGAACACTTCTCTTCCGGGTCCTGACCGAACGCGAGGAGAAGAACAGCGTCGTCATGGTCTCCCGCGAGTCCTTCGGCGGCTGGACCAAGACCTTCACCGCCCGGCCTCTGCGCGGCCATCGTCGATCGCCTCGCGTTCAACGGCACGATCACCGAGACCGGCACCGACTCCTACCGCGTCGCCGGCACCCGCGCCCGAGCCGAAGAGCAAGCCGCAGCCGGCTGACTGGTCGCTTCTGACCAGGCCGCCGGTCTTCGGACCGGCAGCTCTTGTTACCGTCTCTCGGACCAATCGGTCGGTTGCGAACGGAGCCGGATATGTTCCCCGAGACGGTTTTGCACAGCAGGCGACTGGTTCTCCGCGCGTTCGACAGCCGTGACATCCCGGACACACGCGCAAGCTGCTCGGACTCCCTCACTCAACGATGGCTTCCGCTGCCCCAGCCCTACACGCTGGACGATGCCACAGCCTGGTGCACGACCACTGCAAGCGCGATGCGGGACAGCGGCGACGGCATCCAATTCGCCATCACCGACGCCGGCACCAAGCGCTTGCTGGGCCAAGTCGGCTTGAAGAAGACGGACTGGCGGGCGCTGGTGAGCGAAGTCGGCTACTGGGTGTCACCCTGGGCGCGCGGCCACGGCATCGCAGCCGAAGCAACCCGCACACTGGCGCACTGGCTCCTGACCAACCAGCACTTCCAACGGATGGAACTGCGAGCTGCCACCGAAAACTCAGCGTCCCAGGCAGTTGCACGTAAGGCCGGCTTCCACCGCGAAGGCACCCTGCGAAACGCTGGCTTCGTGCACGGAGCTCGGGCCGACCTGGTTCTGTTTTCGCTGCTTCCCGGCGACCTGGGGTCGTCGACTGATCCTACGAGGCACCGCTAACTGGGCGGTGAAGTGGTCTGCCAGAGCTGTTGGCTCTGCGATGTCGCGCCCCAGACGTTTCATCTCGTTCACCGTGAGGATCACCCGGCAGTGCAAGACGTGGGCCTTGATCTCCCGCGCGGCAGTGAGCGCGGCCTCAGTCAGTGCGCAGGTTGAGGACGACTTCGGCGCCGACATCGGCGAGCTGGGAGGGGGCCGAGGACGGGCAGCAGCGCTTTGACGGCGCCGAGGCCGCCGTCGACACCGTAGGAGACGATGCCGGCCGCCTTGTTGGTCCATTCCGCGCAGACCCGGTGGAGTGCGTTCTTCAGGACGCCAATGGAAGGACTGGTTGTGCTCGGGACGATCTCGTAGCCGTCGTAGGTGGCGACGGTCTGCGCCCGCTGCTGGGTGCAGCGGTCTGCGATCGGTGGGACGGGCTCGTCGATCTGCGGCAAATCGACGTCGGCGAGGTCGATGAGCATGTGCTCATAGTCGCCCCGTGCCTGTGCCTGTTCACGGACCCAGTGGGCGACGGCGGAACCGGCCCTGCCGGTGCGGGTGCTGCTGCGGATTGGCGATCTTTGTCACAACTGCCTGGAACAAGAGGGGAACTTGGGCTCCTCCGGCAGGTGTTGCCCGGGCCGGGTGGCTGCTCACTGCGCACGCAGCGCACCGGACGGGGCCAAAGGACGCGGATGGTCGAAGCCGGAGTGGAGTGGAGCGCTGGTCAGATGGTTCAGGCGGCGGGCTCGGCGAGGAAGCGGTCGAGGGCGGTGAGGACGGCCTCCGGTTCCTCGCGGATGGGCAGGTGTCCTGCGCCAGGGATGAGTTCGAACCGCCCGTGCCGGAACGCGGTTGCGTAGGCTCGGCCGAAGTCGGGGTTGATGACCGTGTCGTTGGCGCCCCAGATCAGCAGGACGGGGCAGGTGACGGCGGAGAGACGGGGAAGCAGTTCTGCGTCGTGCATGTCCGGACCGGTGTAGGCGTGCAGGGTGGCGAGCATCTGCGCGGGCGGACCGCTTCGTGCCGCTGACGGGCTGGTGCCGACGGGCGGCCCGCTGGGCAGGTTGATCTGCTGGCCTGGGATCTTGGGCCCGATGGCGTCCATGAGGACGAGCCGGGAGATGCGGCCCGCGCGGTCGTCCACAGCCATCCGGGCGGCGACCCAGCCACCGAAGGATGTGCCGAGCACGGTGACGTCGTCCAGACCGTGCTGGTCGACCAGATCGTGGTAGACGGCGGCGAGGGCGGCCACGGAGTTGAGCGTGTCGGGTCGCACCGTGTCGTCCCAGCCAGGATGGGTCGGTGCCAGAACCCGGTACCCGGTGGCAAAGTGGTCGACGAGCGGCGTGATGCTGGCGGGGCCGGGTGCGC
>NZ_JBSFBQ010000042.1:0-72761 GCF_053593015.1 Streptomyces sp. NPDC002403
TACTGCAGGGGGGACCCTGTGGGAGAGTAGGACGCCGCCGAACTCCTTTTACGGGAAAGCCCCGTGCCCTTGTGGCACGGGGCTTTTCTGCGTTCACGGGATGCTTCCCGTCCCCCCTGTGCAACCGACAGCAGTGGCTGAGGGTAAGGTCAGGGGGCATCATTGGCACGTTCTTCACAGGAGGCCCCCGGGTGGAGGTCCAGGAGACTCGGGTTCAGACGGACCGGGTACTCACCATCCCCAACATCCTCAGCATGGCTCGCCTTGTAGGGGTTCCGCTCTTCCTGTGGCTGATTCTTCGCCCCGTGTTCGGCGGCCCCCAGAGCGACGGCTGGGCCCTGCTGGTGCTGATGCTCAGCGGCATCAGCGACTACCTCGACGGAAAGCTCGCCCGTCGGTGGAACCAGATCAGCAGCCTCGGCCGGCTCCTGGATCCTGCTGCGGATCGCCTCTACATCCTTTCGACCCTGGTCGGCCTGACCTGGCGGGAGATCCTGCCGCTGTGGCTCACCGCGGCACTTCTTGCCCGTGAGCTGATGCTCCTCGTGATGGTCGGAATCCTGCGGCGTCACGGCTATCCGCCGCCCCAGGTGAACTTCCTGGGCAAGGCGGCCACGTTCAACCTGATGTACGCGTTCCCCTTGTTGCTGCTCAGCGACGGAAGTGGTTGGCTTGCACCGCTGGCCGCTATTTTCGGATGGGCGTTCGCAGGTTGGGGTACAACGCTCTATTGGTGGGCAGGGATCCTCTACGTGGTTCAGGTCCGCCGGCTCGTCAAGGCGGATGTAGCAGCCGATTGAGCTCGTTGACGCGGTGCCGCGCAGTGTGGCCGGCCCGCCGCGGATGACCCGGATGGTGCCCCGACGGGCGAAGTCGGCCAGACCGTCGTCTCTTCAAGGAGGACGTTTCCGACATGAAGGCCGTCGTGATGGCTGGCGGCGAAGGCACTCGCCTTCGCCCCATGACCTCAAGCATGCCCAAGCCGCTTCTGCCCGTCGCCAATCGGCCGATCATGGAGCATGTGCTTCGGCTGCTCAAGCGGCACGGGCTGAACGAGACCGTCGTAACGGTCCAGTTTCTTGCCTCGCTGGTCAAGAATTACTTCGGGGACGGCGAAGAGCTCGGGATGGAGCTCAGCTACGCCAACGAGGAGAAGCCGCTCGGCACCGCGGGGAGCGTGAAGAACGCCGAGGAAGCACTGAAGGACGACACCTTCCTCGTCATTTCCGGTGATGCACTCACCGACTTCGATCTGACCGATCTCATTGCCTTCCACAAGGAAAAAGGCGGTCTGGTCACCGTCTGCCTGACCCGCGTACCGAACCCGCTGGAATTCGGCATCACAATCGTGGACGAGGGCGGCCAGGTCGAGCGTTTCCTGGAGAAGCCCACCTGGGGCCAGGTGTTCTCGGACACCGTGAACACCGGAATCTATGTCATGGAGCCCGAGGTATTCGACTATGTCGAAGCCGATGTCTCGGTGGACTGGTCAGGCGACGTCTTTCCTCAGCTCATGAAGGAAGGCAAGCCCATCTACGGCTACATCGCCGAGGGTTACTGGGAGGATGTCGGCACCCACGAAAGCTATGTGAAGGCGCAGGCCGACGTTCTTGAACGCAAGGTCGACGTCGACATCGACGGGTTCGAGATCTCGCCCGGCGTATGGGTTGCCGAAGGCGCGGAAGTGCATCCCGACGCAGTGCTGCGCGGACCGCTCTACATCGGGGACTACGCAAAAGTCGAAGCCGGTGCGGAGATTCGTGAGCACACGGTCATCGGGTCGAACGTCGTCGTCAAGAGCGGTGCGTTCCTGCACAAGGCCGTGGTGCACGACAACGTCTATATCGGCCAGCACAGCAATCTGCGCGGCTGCGTGATCGGAAAGAACACCGATGTCATGCGGGCTGCCCGCATCGAGGACGGCGCGGTCATCGGGGACGAGTGCCTGATCGGCGAGGAGTCGATCATTCAGGGCAATGTCCGCGTCTACCCGTTCAAGACCATCGAGGCCGGTGCCTTCGTCAACACCTCGGTGATCTGGGAATCGCGCGGACAGGCCCATCTCTTCGGTGCCCGGGGCGTGTCCGGGATCCTGAACGTCGAGATCACCCCGGAACTGGCGGTCCGGCTGGCCGGTGCCTACGCCACGACTCTGAAGAAGGGCTCGACGGTCACCACCGCACGTGACCACTCCCGCGGCGCCCGTGCCCTGAAGCGAGCGGTGATCTCGGCCCTCCAGGCCAGCGCCATCGACGTCCGGGACCTGGAGAACGTACCCCTGCCCGTCGCACGCCAGCAGACCGCGCGGGGCAGTGACGGCGGGATCATGATCCGTACGTCCCCCGGCGTGCCCGACTCGGTGGACATCATGTTCTTCGACGAGCGGGGAGCGGACCTGTCGCAGGCGCGGCAGCGGAAGCTGGACCGGGTCTACGCACGTCAGGAATACCGCCGCGCCTTCCCGGGCGAGATCGGGGATCTGCACTTCCCGTCCAGCGTCTTCGACTCGTACACCGGATCGCTGCTGCGGAACGTGGACACCGCGGGCATCGCCGACGCGGGTCTCAAGGTGGTCGTCGACGCCTCCAACGGGAGTGCCGGGCTCGTACTGCCCAGCCTGCTGGGGCGACTCGGTGTCGACTCATTGACCATCAATCCCGGCCTCGACGAATCGCGCCCCACCGAGACCGCCGAGACCCGGCGCTCCGGACTGGTGCGGCTGGGCGAGATCGCCTCGTCGGCCCGGGCCGCTTTCGGCGTCCGCTTCGACCCGGTCGGTGAGCGGCTCTCCCTGGTCGACGAGCGGGGCCGGATCGTCGAGGACGACCGGGCGCTCCTCGTGATGCTCGATCTCGTGGCGGCCGAGCGGCGCAGCGGACGGGTGGCGTTGCCGGTCACCACCACACGGGTCGCCGAGCAGGTCGCGGCCTACCACGGCACGCAGGTCGAATGGACGACGACGTCGCCCGACGATCTGACGCGCGTGGGACGCGAGGAAGGCACCATCTTCGGTGGAGACGGGCGCGGGGGTTTCATCGTTCCCGAATTCAGCAGTGTCTTCGATGGATCGGCCGCATTCGTGCGGCTCATCGGGCTGGTGGCCAGGACCCAGCTCACCCTCAGCCAGATCGACGCCCGCATCCCCCGCGCCCATGTCCTGCGCCGTGACCTCGCCACCCCCTGGGCCGTCAAGGGACTGGTCATGCGCCGGGTCGTGGAGGCCGCCGGTGACCGCAGTGTCGACACGACGGACGGCGTACGGGTGGTCGAGGCCGACGGGCGATGGGTGATGGTGCTGCCGGACCGGGCCGAGGCGGTCACCCATCTGTGGGCCGAAGGGCCGGACGACGCCTCCGCACAGGCGCTGCTGGACGAATGGGCGGCGGTCGTGGACAGCGCAGGTCAGTGACGGTTCTTCCGGTGTGCCCGCCTGCGTCCCTGGGCGCCCGCGGGCACACCGGTGGGGCCATTCGGCGGTAGCGGCGGCGACGTGCGACGATGTGCGGCATGTCGCAGCAGCCCCCCGATCGGAGTACCGTCTCGCCGCCAGCGCGTCCCGACGCTTCCATGTCGCTGCTGACCAATGTGATGGACCACAGCCTGGACGACGGATACGCCGAGGCGTCGGCGCGTCGCAAGGCCGACGGGAGCGCGGGCCTGCCCCGTACGCTCAAGTCGAAGCTCGGTCTCGCCGCATGTCTGGTGCTCGCCGCCCTCGTGGTCACGCTCGGCGCCGCGGAGGCGCGCGTCTCCGCGCCCGTCCTCGCCAAGGAGCGCCAGGAGCTGATCGATCGCATCGACGACGAGACGTCGGCGGCCGACACCCTCGAGTCCCAGGTGGACAAGCTCCGGGACGATGTGGGCCGGCGCCAGCGCAAGGCGTTGGAGAAGCACGGCGGGGACCAGGGGGAGCGGGTGGCGCTGCTCGCCGGGGCGACCCCGGTCGTGGGGCCCGGCGTGAAACTCGTGGTCGACGACGCCAAGAACACCGACCAGGGGGGTGGCGGTCCCAGGGAGACCAGCGGATTCGCCGACACCGGGAGGGTCCGCGACCGGGACCTCCAGCGGGTCGTCAACGGGCTGTGGCAGTCCGGCGCGGAGGCGATCGCGATCAACGGGCAGCGGCTGACGGCCCTGTCGGCGATCCGCGCGGCGGGCGACGCCATACTGGTCGACAACAGACCGCTCGTGCCGCCGTACACGGTGCTGGCGGTGGGGAACGGGAAGCAACTCGGCACCGCGTTCCAGGACAGTGCCGACGGTCAGTATCTGCGGGCGCTCAAGGACACCTTCGACATCCGGACGAGCATGTCCGTGCAGCAGAAGGTGAGCCTCCCGGTCGCGCCGAGCCTGATCGTACGTACAGCAGAGCCTTATCAGGCCGCAGACACCGGCAGTGGTGCGGCAGACACAGGGAAGGGCACATCGTGATCGCCGTACTGGGCCTCGTCGTGGGAGTCGTGGTCGGACTGTTGGTCCGGCCCGAGGTGCCGGCCGTGGTCGAGCCGTATCTCCCGATCGCCGTCGTGGCCGCCCTCGACGCAGTCTTCGGCGGTCTGCGGGCCATGCTCGACGGGATCTTTGTCGACAAGGTGTTCGTCGTGTCGTTCCTCTCGAACGTCGTGGTGGCCGCACTCATCGTGTTCCTTGGCGACAAGCTGGGCGTCGGAGCGCAGCTGTCCACCGGTGTGGTGGTCGTGCTCGGGATCCGGATCTTCTCCAACGCCGCGGCCATCCGCCGGCACGTCTTCCGGGCCTGACGCCGATGAGCAACCAAGAACTTCCCGGCGAGCCGGAGCACGCCGATGAGCAGGCGCCCGGCTCCGCCAAGGAACTCACCGGTCGTCAGCGGCTGATCGCCGGCCTGTGGCCGCCGCGGGTGACACGGGCCCAACTCGTCGTCGCGCTCCTGCTGTTCGTGCTCGGTCTCGGACTGGCCATTCAGGTGCGGTCCAACAGTGACAACAGCGCGCTGCGGGGTGCCCGGCAGGAGGACCTGGTCCGGATCCTCGACGAGCTGGACGACCGGACACAGCGTCTGGAGGACGAGAAGCAGCGGCTGGCCGCCCAGCGCACGGAGCTGGAGAACAGCTCCGACCAGGCCGAGGAGGCGCGCAAGCAGACGGTGGAGAAGGAGCGGCAGCTCGGTGTGCTCGCGGGCACCGTGGCGGCACACGGCCCCGGGATCACGCTCACCGTCCACGACCCCGGGGACGGGGTGAAGGCGGACATGCTGCTCGACGCACTCCAGGAACTGCGCGCGGCGGGCGCCGAGGCCATCGAGGTGAACGGAGTGCGCGTGGTGGCCAATACGTACTTCTCCGGCGACGGCGGAAATGTCAGGGTTGACGACCGTAAGATCACCGCGCCGTACGTCTTCAAGGTGATCGGCAAGCCCCAGGATCTGGAGCCGGCGCTGAACATTCCGGGCGGTGTGGTCCAGACACTGGAGAAGGAGCAGGCCACCGTGCAGGTCGAGCAGGTCGACGACATCGTCGTGGACGCCTTGCGACCGGCGAAGCAGCCTGACTACGCTCGGTCGTCGTCCCCGTGAAGCCGCGGCGGGAACGGGACGAAGGACACGCGTACAAGGTTGCGGGGGGTCGCCGCATCGTATTGGTGGCGCGTGGTGGAAACTGTCGAGTGGATACGGACGTTGTGAAGATGTCCGGGTCGGCAGGTGTGTTCATTCAGGGTTCGTCCTGCCCCACGGGCGGGTCTATTTCGGTCAAGGGGAAGCGCCCGTGAAGTTGTTTGGGAAGTTGTTCGGCAAGAGCGCTCGCGACGAGGCTGCCCGCCATCGCGCACCGCGCCATGGCCAGGGAGACGAGCAGGCCACGGAGCGCCCGCTCTTCCGGGATCAGGTGTCGGGTACGGGCAGTGACAATTCGGGAGCTTCCGGCGCGTCGTCTGTTGACCCTGCCGGTCCCGGCCGCATAGGTTTCGGAGAATCGTCGACCTCGGGTTCGGGTGGAGAGTTCGCCCCCAGGCAGGAGGGTTCGTCCATGCCGGTCTGTACGAGGTGCGGCCATCGCAACGCCGAGGCCAGTCGTTTCTGCTCCAACTGCGGTGCGCCGCTGAGGGGCGGGGTGCCCGAGCGTGCCTCGGAGACGACGTCCACCATCTCCATCTCCGGTCTTGAGGCGTACGAGGCGGAGGCCACCGGGCAGACGGCCCTTCCGTCGCTCTCGCCCGAGGCCCAGGCCGCCGTCGACGCCCTTCCGCTCGGCTCCGCGCTCCTGGTGGTGCGCCGCGGCCCGAACTCCGGCAGCCGCTTCCTGCTGGACGGTGAGCTGACCACGGCCGGCCGTCACCCGCAGAGCGACATCTTCCTCGACGACGTGACGGTGTCGCGGCGGCATGTGGAGTTCCGCAGGGGTCCCGACGGCAGCTTCACGGTCGGGGACGTGGGCAGCCTGAACGGCACCTACGTCAACCGGGAGCGCATCGACTCCGTCGCCCTGTCCAACGGCGACGAAGTGCAGATCGGCAAGTACCGGCTGGTCTTCTACGCGAGCCGGCGCGGTATCTGACCCGTCAGGGAAGGTCCATGCTGAGAACACCGACGGGCGGTGCCGTGGCCGGCACCGCCACCGCCGACGACCGCCCGATGAGCATCGGCACGGTGCTTCTGCGGCTGAGGGACGAGTTCCCCGAGGTCACGATCTCCAAGATTCGATTCCTGGAGGCCGAGGGGCTCGTCGAGCCTCAGCGGACCCCTTCCGGCTACCGGAAGTTCCGTGGTGCCGATGTGGAGCGGCTGGCTCAGGTGCTGCGCATGCAGCGGGACCACTACCTCCCGCTGAAGGTCATCCGGGAGCATCTGGACGCCCTCGCCCGTGGTGAACAGGCCGCCCTGCCGTCCGGGGGCGGCCCGCGGGACCTGACCGACGGCGGCTGGGACGCGGAGTCCGGACGGGCCACCGCGGCCCGGATCGGCCGTGCCGAGCTGCTGGCTGCTGCCGAGGCCACCGAGAGCGACCTCGACGAGTGGGAGTCGTACGGCCTGGTCGCCCCGACCGCCGAGGGTGGCTACGACGCCGAGATGGTGACCGTCGCCAGGCTTGTGGCGGATCTGGGCAGGTTCGGTCTGGAACCGCGTCACCTGCGTGCCATGCGCGCGGCCGCGGATCGCGAGGTCGGGCTCATCGAGCAGGTGGTCGCGCCCCTGCGCCGGCACCGGAATCCGCAGACCAGAGCGCATGCGGAGGCCACTGCGAAAGAGCTCGCGGAGCTGTCCGTGAGGCTTCATTCGGCCCTTGTGCAGAGCGCTCTGCACATCCGGCTCCACTGATCGCGCCGGTGCCCGACTACCCAAACCTGCCGGGCACGTCCTAGGGTTGCTGTGTGAACGAGCTCGACGTTGTGGGTGTCCGGGTGGAAATGCCCTCCAACCAACCGATCGTGCTCCTGCGTGAAGTGGGAGGCGACCGGTACCTCCCCATTTGGATCGGTCCTGGTGAGGCGACTGCGATCGCCTTCGCCCAGCAGGGCATGGCTCCGGCCAGGCCGCTGACCCATGACCTCTTCAAGGATGTGCTCGAGGCCGTGGGCCAGGAGCTCACCGAGGTCCGCATCACGGACCTCCGGGAAGGGGTCTTCTACGCGGAGCTGGTCTTCGCCAGCGGAGTCGAGGTGAGCGCGCGGCCCTCCGACGCCATAGCGCTCGCGCTGCGCACCGGAACGCCGATCTACGGCAGTGACGGGGTGCTCGACGATGCAGGCATCGCCATCCCGGACGAGCAGGAGGATGAGGTGGAGAAGTTCCGCGAGTTCCTCGATCAGATCTCTCCGGAGGATTTCGGTACCAACAGTCAGTGACCGTTCTTCGAGGTCGCCGTCAGCGCATTCGGCAAGCCTTTCCCGCTCATGAGGCACGGGAAACCACCCTCAGGGTGATTATCACTCGGCGTGCCGAGTGTGGCGATCGTTGACGCACCCCGAGTGACTGCCTACCTTCGAGATGGCAGGTCAAGGACGGAGGTCGGCGTGAGAAGCAGCGGCGACGGTACGGCAGCGGGTGGGCCGTATCCGCAGCAGGGGAGTACAGCCGACCACACCATCATGCAACCGGTTCAACCGGCGGCGGTGGCGGGGGGCGGAGTGGCATCGGCCAACGACATCGGTTACCGGGGGCCAACCGCCTGCGCGGCTGCCGGGATCACCTACCGGCAGCTCGACTACTGGGCGCGCACGGGGCTGGTGGAACCGAGCGTGCGTCCCGCGTACGGGTCCGGCACGCAGCGGCTCTACAGCTTCCGGGACGTCGTGCTTCTGAAGATCGTGAAGCGCTTCCTGGACACGGGCGTGGCACTCCAGAACATCCGCACCACGGTTCAGCATCTGCGGGCCCGGGGATTCCAGGACCTGGAGCGGATGACGCTGATGAGCGACGGGGCGACGGTCTACGAGTGCTCCTCGCCCGACGAGGTCGTCAGCCTGCTCCAGGGTGGTCAGGGGGTCTTCGGCATCGCGGTGGGCGTGGTGTGGCAGGACGTCGACGTCGCCCTCTCGCAGCTGCACGGCGAGCGGGTGGACACCGGCGAGACCCTCATCGGGAACAATCCCACCGATGAGCTCGCGCGGCGGCGCAACCGCGCAGGCTGACCCCGATCCGCCGCGCAGGCCCCGCGGCGCGGCGATTGTCAGTGCCGTAGGGCAGCATCGATCGATGTGAGAGCCGCGCCCACCATCCTGCATCTGGACATGGATGCCTTCTACGCCTCTGCCGAGCAGGCGGCGAAGCCGAGCCTGCGCGGCAAGCCGGTCGTGGTGGGCGGGCTGGGGCCGCGCGGAGTCGTCGCCACCGCGTCGTACGAGGCGCGACGCTTCGGGGTGCACTCGGCGATGCCCATGGCGCAGGCGCGGCGGCTCGCGCCCAACGCGGCGTATCTGGTGCCCCGCTTCCAGCTCTACCGATCGGTGAGCGACCAGGTGATGGAGCTCCTGGCGCAGCTCTCCCCGCTGGTGGAGCCGCTCAGCCTGGACGAGGCCTTCGTCGACCTGGAGGCCGGTGGGACGGCGTACGACGCGGCATCGGCGCTGGTGATCGGTGAGCAGCTGCGTACGGCCATCAGAGCGGTCACCGGGCTCACCGGCTCGGTCGGACTCGCCGGTTCCAAGATGCTGGCCAAGATCGCGTCGGAGGAGGCGAAGCCGAACGGTCTGCTGCTCATCGAACCGGGTACGGAACGCGCCCTGCTCGCCCCCATGCCGGTGCGGATCCTGCCCGGTGTCGGGCCGACGACGGCGGACCATCTGCGCCGTGCCGGGATGACCACGGTCGACGACCTGGTCGAGGCGGGTGAGGACGAGCTCGTACGCCTGCTGGGGAAGGCGCACGGCGGCTCGCTGCACCGGATGGCGTTCGGGTACGACGACCGGCCGGTGGTCGCGGAGCGGGACGCGAAGTCGGTGTCGGTCGAGGACACCTTCGACGCCGACCTGCACGACCGGGTGCGGATCCGCACGGAGGTCGAGCGACTGGCCGACCGGTGCGTCCAGCGGCTGCGGGGCGCGGGGCGGTCCGGGCGGACGGTGGTGCTGAAGGTGCGCCGGTACGACTTCTCGACGCTCACGAGGTCCGAGACGCTCCGTGGGCCCACGGACGACCCCACGGTGGTCCGCGAGGCCGCCGCACGCCTCCTGGAGGCCGTGGACACCACCGGGGGCGTCCGGCTCCTGGGGGTGGGCGTGACGGGGCTCGCCGACTACACGCAGGAGGATCTCTTCGCCCAGGCCGCCGGTGAGCGGGCCGCGACCGAGGAAGCGGTTGAGGCACCGGCCGGGGACGACACGGCCGGGCCGCCGGACGGTTCCGGAGCTCAGGACCAGGAGACCCCCGAGCAGCGCGCTGCCCGGCGGTGGCCCGCCGGGCACGACGTACGCCATGACACATACGGCCACGGCTGGGTGCAGGGCAGCGGCGTCGGCCGGGTGACGGTGCGGTTCGAGGAGCCCGAGTCCGCGCCCGGACGGGTGCGTACGTTCCGGATCGACGACCCGGAGCTCCGGACCGCCGATCCGCTGCCCCTGGTGCGGGACCCGGTGGACTACTCGTCCTGGCCGGCCAGTCTGCCGAAGTCCCTGTCCGGGCCGGCCGGCCCGGACAGGGAGTCCAGGCCGTAGTGCCGGTAGAGCTGGAGTTCCTGTTCCGGCGAGAGATGGCGGCCGACGCCGAAATCGGGCGCGTCCTTGATCAGCGCGCGGTCGAAGGGGATGCGGAGCGAATCCTCCACGAATTCGCTGGGTTCCAGCGGGACGAACGCGTCCCGGCTGAAGAGTCCGGTACGTACGGCAGCCCACTCGGGCACTCCGGTCGCGTCGTCGAGATACACCTCGTCCACGGTCCCGATCTTGGTGCCCTTGCGGTCGAACGCCTTGCGGCCGATCAGGCTGCGCGGATCGATGTCGGTCTGCACGGTCCCTCCCACTGGTCGCGGCTACTCCACAAGCACTACAAAAGGGCAGATCCGAGTGGTTGGCCACTCGAGAAATCAGCCATGAGCCCCGCTGGTAGGCTGGTGATGGCCGCTGACCCCGTGCGGGAGAGTCCTCCGGAGCTGATCCGAAGGCGCCGAAGGAGCAAATCCTCCCCGGAATCTCTCAGGCCCCCGTACCGCACGGACGAGGTCACTCTGGAAAGCAGGACGGGTCACGTGCGGCCGAGTGCCGGTGCGAGTCCCTTCCTCACCGACGGTGAAAGCCGGTACGCCGCAGGGCGCGCCGGTGAAGCTCTCAGGTCGAGATGACAGAGGGGGAGGCCGTTCGGGCACCCGCGCCGTGGTGCCCCTCGCAGGTCGTGACAGACCAGGAGGCCTCCACCATGACCCCCCGTCGCACTCCGCTCTCCCAGCTGGAGCAGGGCATTCCGTTCGAGCAGCGCCATATCGGCCCCGATGCCGAGGCGCAGTCGAAGATGCTCGCTCAGCTCGGTTACGGCTCGCTGGACGAGCTGACCGCGGCCGCGGTGCCCGATGTCATCAAGAGCACGGAGGCACTCGGACTGCCGGCCGCCCGTACCGAGGCCGAGGTGCTGGCCGAGCTGCGCGCGCTCGCGGACCGCAACCAGGTGCTGGCCCCGATGATCGGGCTCGGCTACTACGGCACCTTCACCCCGCCGGTGATCCTGCGCAACGTCATGGAGAACCCCGCCTGGTACACGGCCTACACGCCGTACCAGCCGGAGATCTCGCAGGGCCGCCTGGAGGCGCTGCTCAACTTCCAGACGATGGTCGCCGAGCTGACCGGGCTGCCCACCTCCGGCGCCTCCCTGCTGGACGAGGGCACCGCGGCCGCCGAGGCCATGGCGCTCGCCCGGCGCGTCGGCAAGGTGAAGGGCGGCGTCTTCCTGGTCGATGCCGACGCCCTGCCGCAGACGATCGCGGTCATCGAGACCCGCGCCGAGCCGACCGGTGTCGAGGTCGTCGTCGCCGACCTGTCCGACGGCATCCCGGCAGAGATCGCCGAGCGCGGTGTCTTCGGCGTCCTGGTGCAGTACCCGGGCGCGTCCGGGGAAGTGCGGAACATCGAGCCCGTCATCGAGCAGGCCCACGAGCTGGGCGCGATCGTCACGGTCGCCGCCGACCTGCTGGCCCTGACGCTGCTCGCCTCGCCCGGTGACCTGGGCGCGGACATCGCGGTCGGCACCACGCAGCGCTTCGGTGTACCGATGGGCTTCGGCGGACCGCACGCCGGGTTCATGGCCGTACGCGAGAAGTTCGCCCGCAGCCTTCCGGGCCGCCTCGTCGGTGTCTCCGTCGACGCGGACGGCAACAAGGCCTACCGGCTGGCCCTGCAGACCCGCGAGCAGCACATCCGCCGCGAGAAGGCCACCAGCAACATCTGCACCGCTCAGGTGCTGCTTGCGGTCATGGCCGGCATGTACGCGGTCTACCACGGCCCGGACGGGCTGCGGACGATCGCCGGGCGCACCCACCGCTACGCGACGATCCTGGCCGAGGGCCTGCGTGCCTCCGGCGTCGACGTCGTGACCGGCGCCCACTTCGACACCCTCACCGTGCGCGTCCCGGGCAAGGCCGCCGACGTCGTCGCGGACGCCCGCGAGCGCGGGGTCAACCTGCGGCTCGTCGACGCCGACCTGGTCTCCCTCTCCTGCGACGAGACCACCACGCGTACGCAGATCGCCGCCGTATGGGCCGCCTTCGGCGCCGACGGGGACATCGAGGAACTGGACGCCACCGTCGCCGACGCGCTGCCCGAGGGCCTGCTGCGCTCCGACGAGATCCTCACCCACCCGGTCTTCCACCAGCACCGCTCCGAGACCGCGATGCTGCGCTACCTGCGCAAGCTCGCCGACCGGGACTACGCACTGGACCGCGGCATGATCCCGCTCGGCTCCTGCACCATGAAGCTGAACGCGACCACCGAGATGGAGTCGATCACCTGGCCCGAGTTCGGCGCGCTGCACCCCTTCGCCCCGGCCGACCAGGCGGAGGGCTTCCTCACTCTCATCCGCGAGCTGGAGGAGCGCCTCGCCGAGGTCACCGGGTACGACGCGGTCTCCATCCAGCCGAACGCGGGCTCGCAGGGCGAGTTCGCGGGCCTGCTGGCCGTACGGGCGTACCACCGGGCCAACGGTGACGAGCAGCGCACCGTCTGTCTCATCCCGTCCTCCGCGCACGGCACCAACGCGGCCAGCGCCGTGATGGCGGGCATGAAGGTCGTCGTGGTCAAGACCGCCGACGACGGCGAGGTCGACATAGAGGACCTCCGCGCCAAGATCGAGAAGCACCGCGACGAGCTCGCCGTGCTCATGATCACGTATCCGTCGACGCACGGCGTGTTCGAGGAGCACGTCGCCGACATCTGCGCCGAGGTGCACGACGCCGGCGGTCAGGTGTACGTCGACGGTGCCAACCTCAACGCGCTGGTGGGCCTCGCCAGGCCGGGCCGGTTCGGCGGCGACGTCTCGCACCTGAACCTGCACAAGACCTTCTGCATCCCGCACGGCGGCGGCGGCCCCGGCGTCGGTCCGGTCGGGGTGCGAGCGCACCTCGCGCCGTACCTGCCGAACCACCCGCTCCAGCCCTCCGCGGGCCCCGAGACCGGCGTCGGACCGATCTCGGCCGCACCGTGGGGCTCGGCCGGCATCCTCCCCATCTCCTGGGCGTACGTACGCCTGATGGGCGGGGAGGGCCTGAAGCGCGCGACGCAGGTCGCCGTCCTCGCGGCGAACTACATCGCCAAGCGTCTGGAACCGCACTACCCGATCCTGTACAACGGCCCGGCCGGTCTGGTCGCGCACGAGTGCATCGTGGACCTGCGGCCGATCTCCAAGGCGACGGGCGTCAGCGTCGACGACATCGCCAAGCGGCTGATCGACTACGGCTTCCACTCGCCGACCATGTCGTTCCCGGTCGCCGGGACGCTGATGATCGAGCCGACCGAGAGCGAGAACCTCGCGGAGCTCGACCGGTTCTGCGACACGATGATCGCCATTCGCGGCGAGGTCGAGAAGGTGGCCTCCGGCGAGTGGAGCGCGGACGACAACCCGCTGCACA
Source organism: Streptomyces sp. NPDC002403 (assembly GCF_053593015.1). Lineage (NCBI taxonomy): Bacteria > Bacillati > Actinomycetota > Actinomycetes > Kitasatosporales > Streptomycetaceae > Streptomyces > Streptomyces sp. NPDC002403. The sequence continues at coordinate 13,524 of NZ_JBSFBQ010000042.1, forward strand.
ACGCTCCGCACACCGCGGCGATGCTGGGCGGGGAGTGGAAGCACGGGTACAGCCGCGAGGAGGCGGTCTTCCCGGCCGGGGTCTCGGCCGCCGACAAGTACTGGCCGCCGGTGCGCCGGATCGACGGCGCCTTCGGCGACCGCAACCTCGTCTGCTCCTGCCCGCCGCTGGACGAGTACGACAACTGAGCGATGAGCGTGACCGTGTGACGCGGACATGCGTCGGGGCCGGTTCGGACAATGCTCCGGGCCGGCCCCAGCTCGTACCGCCCGCGGTCAGGCGGCCCTCATCACCCGGTCGGTCCCCAGGGGCCGGTGCGGAGCGATGATCTGACCGTCCGGGAGCAGCTCACCGGTGTCCTCGAAGAGCAGGACTCCGTTGCACAGCAGGCTCCAGCCCTGTTCCGGGTGGTGTGCCGTCAGGCGGGCGGCCTCCCGGTCGGCTGAGTCGGCGGTCGGGCATGGTGGCTGGTGCTGGCACATGGCTGGGTTCTTTCGCTGCGTTGTAGTGAATGTCCTGCGGCTGGATGAGGTGTTCATGGCCGCCCCCCGTATCGATCGGTCCGGTCCCAGTGTTGCCCCACGGGCGTCAATCCGCAGGGATTTCGCAGCAGCACTTCTCCTTACCCGGAGGACGCGTCACCCGCGCGGACGGTTCACCGCAATTGCACTGTCCCTTCGGGTGGTTCGGGGTGGTCAGTACGGGCTAGTCCGGACGGGCACGGAGTGCGCCCCCAGCACTGTGCCCCGCGACCGGGTACGGTGGCGGGGCACAGGGCAGGTGCGGGGTCCGGGTCTCAGGCCGGTGATCCGAGCAGGGGGCCGGGGCCGGGGGTGATGCGCAGCGTCATCACGCGGAGCAGATCGGCGACCCGGTGCGGGCGGTGTGCCGCGATACCCGGTGGGGCGGGAGCCAGCGGAACCAGAAGATCGGCGGGGGCGAGCGCCCCGCCGGAGGCGTCGGCCTCGATGTCGCCGTGCAGCCACAGCGCCAGCATGTAGAGCTCCGGGATGGACAGCAGCCGCGGCTGGTAGGGCGCCGTCACCGTCTCGGCCTGGCGCAGGGCGAGTTCGGTCGAGGCGATGTACGGGCCCTCGAAGAAGTGCGAGAAGGCCCAGCCGTCCGGAGTGAGCATGGTGTCCGCCGCGGCGACGGCCTGTTCCGGGGTGTGGATCAGAAACCGCCACCCGGCGAGCCGGGTGGCGGGAGCGAGTCCGTTCGGACCGATCCGCTCCAGTACATGGACGGGGAGCGGGAGTTCAGGACTCAGTGGCCCCTGGGCGGACCGGAGGGCGGGTGTGCGGGCTTCACGGACCGCGGTGGGTGAACCGAGTGCCGTGAGAACGCTGCGCAGAGCGGGCACGGGAGCCGGAGGAACATGCAGCGGCATAGTGGGTCGCCTCTCACTTCGGAGACACGGTGGTGCGTGGGCGGGTGCAGACGGCGCTGTCGGCATGCGGGGCCAGAGGAGGCCGGTGACTGGGCCGGTGCGTCAACTCTCTGCCTCGTCCGCGGAGTTTATACGACACGTGTTCACGCGGTGATTCCACTAGCCGTCGCAGGCATTGCCGACAAGGCGGTATCAAGACTTTATTATGCGGAGAATCTACTGATTCTGTGTCAGCGGCGCAGCCACCGCCAGGGATTTTTCCCCGGGCGCGGACGGCCGAAACGCGTCGGCGTTTTCACCGGCGCCCGGCGGGGAAACCGTGGGCTGCATCATGCCCATGGAATGTGCCCCGGGCTTCTCTCTCAGATTACTGGGCCCGCCGGGTTCTTGTGGGCGTTATGGATCACCTCGCCTGGGCATTATCGATCGTGACGCGAGCGGTCTGGGCCGCGGGCCGCCCACTTGAGGGAGGGACGCTCCGATGGGGGAGAAGGTCGTGGCGGGCGCCTTTGACCTGTCCGATCGACAGGGGTACCGGAAGAAGCTCCACCAGTGCCTGGAGGGGCTGGAGAGGCTTCTTGTGGAGCGGAGGTTCGACCGGCCGCGCAACCTCATGGGCGTGGAGATCGAGCTGAATCTCGCGGGTGCCGACGGCATGCCGAGGATGATGAATGGGGAGGTCCTCCCACGCATCGCGAGCCGTGATTTCCAGACCGAACTCGGGATGTTCAATTTGGAAGTGAACATAGTCCCGCACCGCCTGGGCGGGCGTGTTTTCGATCAGCTGGCCGAGGAGCTCAGGGCCGGGCTCGGATATGCCCACCGGAAGGCGGGCGAGGTCGATGCCGGGATCATGATGATCGGTATTCTGCCCACTCTGCGCCACGAGGACCTCGTCCTGGCGAACCTCTCGGACGTGGACCGCTACACACTGCTGAACGATCAAATGGTGGCCGCGCGGGGCGAGGATTTCTCCCTCGATATCCAAGGCGTGGAACGACTGGTCTCCACTTCCGCCTCGATCACCCCCGAGGCCGCCTGCACCTCGGTCCAGCTCCATCTGCAGGTGACGCCGGCGCGATTCGCGGCCGTGTGGAACGCGGCCCAGGCCGTCGCCGGTGTCCAGATCGCACTCGGTGCCAACTCACCCTTCCTGTTCGGCAAGGAGCTCTGGCGGGAATCGCGGCCGCCGCTCTTCCAGCAGGCCACCGACACCCGGCCGCCCGAACTCCGGAACCAGGGCGTGCGGCCCAGGACCTGGTTCGGAGAGCGGTGGGTCGGCTCGGCGTACGAACTCTTCGAGGAGAACCTGCGCTACTTCCCGCCGCTGCTCCCGATCTCCGACGAGGAGGAGCCGCTGCGGGTCCTCGACGAGGGAGGGGTACCTCGGCTGCAGGAACTGGTGCTCCACAACGGAACGGTCTACCGCTGGAACCGGCCGGTGTACGGCCTGATGGACGGCGTCCCCCATCTGCGGGTGGAGAACCGGGTCCTGCCCGCCGGGCCCACCGTCACCGATCTGATCGCCAATGCGGCGCTGTACTACGGGCTCGTGCGGGCGCTCGCCGAGGAGCCCCGTCCGGTGTGGACCAGACTGCCGTTCGCCGCGGCGGAGGAGAACTTCGACACCGCATGCCGTCTGGGCATCGACGCGGAACTGACCTGGCCGCGTCCCGGCCGTGCGGGCGGGCTGACCCGGGTGCCGGCCGTCAAGCTCGTACGGGACGAACTGCTGCCGCTGGCCGCGGCGGGGCTCGATGCCTGGAACATCGAGCCCGCGGACCGCGACCGGTACCTCGGGGTCATCGAGGAGCGCTGCAGGCGCCGGGTGAACGGGGCGTCCTGGCAGGCGGACACCTACCACCGGGCACGGGAGGCCGGGATGGAGAGGCACGCGGCGCTGGCCGCGACCACCCGGTGGTACGCCGAACTGATGCACAGCGGTGAGCCCGTGCACAGCTGGCCCACCGGCGCCCCGAAACCGTGACGCCGGCGCCGTCCGGGCTATTCCTGGGTGGCGTGACCGCTCTGGCCGGCCGTCATGATGGCCTGCAGGATCACCGTCTGGATCTCGGCCGGGTCGATGACCTGGTAACCGCCACCGCCGGTCACCTTCGCTATCTCGTTCACTTCCTCGCGGTCCGCCTCGGGGCCGACCGCGATGGCGAGCAGCGGCACCGGGCGCTCCGGGTCGGCGATCCGCTTCAGCTCCGCGATCAGGGCGCTGCGGGAGATGGAGAGACTGTCCTGGTTCGATCCGTCGGTCAGGATCACGACCGCGTTGAACTTGCCCTTCACATAGGTCGCCTGGGCGTCCTTGTAGGCGGCCAGCATGGTGTCGTACAGACCGGTCGCACCGCCCGGTACGGGCTTCAGCGCCGCGAAGGCCGCGGCCAGCTTCTCGCGGTGGGTGCCGCCGCCCTTCGCCGGGTCGCCCAGCCGGGTGGCCGGCACCAGTTTGCGGTAGTCCTTGTCGCCGTCGAGCGTGGTGGCGAACTCCCAGAGCCCGATCTCGTCGTTCGGCGTGAACTGGTTGAGTGCCTGGATCAGGGACGCCTTGGTGACGTCCATCCGGGACTGGTTGCGCCCCGGGACGATCGTGGCCATGGATCCGGACGCGTCGACGACCGTGGTCAGCCTGGCGCTCTGCACCGTGATCGTCCACATGCCGAGCGTCTGCTGGAGCGCCTCGGCGGTCGGTGGGGCGGCGGCCGCGGTGGCGTAGGGCTGGGGCTTCCTGCCGCCCGCCGGTGCGACCACCGACTCCCCGGCCCTGCCGTCGACGTCCCGGAAGCCCTTCTTCGCCAGGACCTCCTGAGCACCGGGTTCGTTCAGCAGCGTCATGAACCGCAGCGCCGCCCGGCTCTCGGACGTGCTCATCCGGTTCTCGTCGACCAGGGTGTACGGGTAGTTGAGGAGCGGGGTGCCGTCCTGGGGGTAGAAGAGGTCGAGCTTTCCGCCGCCGGTCGCCTCCGCGTTGTGGGCGAACGCGGCCTGCTCGGAGAGGAGCACCGCCTGATTGCGCTCCGGATTGCCCTGTTCGGCGCCCGAATCGCCCTGCGCCAGTGTTTCCAGCACCTGGGTGTCACCGTCCGACATGCGCTGCGCGAGCAGCTTGGCGGTCGCCGCGACCCTGGTGTCGCTGTCCCCGCCCTGCTTCTCGGAGGACGCGCCGATGCTGGCGAGCGCCAGCAGGCCGGTGGCGCTGCGTGCCGGGTCGGCCGCGCCGAGTCGGACCTTGTCCGACTCCATGGCCGCGGCCGTCAGCTCCGCCCAGGAGTACTTCTTCTTCGGCCAGCCGAGGCTCTTGGCCGCGGACGGAATCATGGCCAGGGTCACGGGAGAGGACGCGACGGAGTCGCCCGGTGTGACCGGGACGCCGTCACCGGAGCCCTTGGCCCGGTCGACCCAGAGGTCGGAGTCGGGCAGCCAGACCTGGAAGTCCGGGGTGCGGGCGTCGCTGGAGAGAGCGTCGGCGACCTTGTAGGAGTCGCGGGCGACCACTGTCACGTACAGGCAGCGGCCGTCGGAACGCACCTCGTCCTTGCGCGCCTTGTCGGCGACGGCGCGAATGGAGGGCGCGATGTCCGGCGATGCCATCATGGACAGATGTACGGCCGAGTTCTCGCAGCCCTTCGAGAACGACAGCAGGCCGCCCTGTGCCGCGACGGCCGTTCCCGCCGCCACCGCGAGCACGAGCATGGTCGCGATGGCGACGGTGCGCCGGCGTCGCGGCGGTGATCCGTCCCCGCTTCCGTCTCCGGCGTACTCGTCGGGCAAGCTGTGACGTCCCATGTCGGTGGTGCCCCTCCTTGAGGATGTACAAGGAAAAAGGGGGACCACACCATCGGCAATGGTGGTTGTCCCCCGGCCTGTCGCGCATGATCTTCGTACCTGCATTCGAGACCCTAGCCGGACGGGGAGCAGGATGGGACGTGAATGCACAACTGAAGGCAGGTGTACAGGTGGAGGCGGGGCTTGTGGCTGATTCTTTCCCTCAGGAGGCTGTTCCGCGACGGATTCTTCGGTCCGAAACGGTCCTCGTGCTGGCACTCTCATTGGGCGCCAGCGGGGTGTCTGCCCTGATCAGTTTTGTCGGATCACTGACGAAACCAGGAGGTTTGAAGGATCAGGCCGCGACGCTCAACAGTTCGTATGCCCCGGGGCGTCCATGGCTGGATCTCGCCTGGCAACTCTTCGGTATCGCGACCGCTCTGGTGCCGGTCGCCCTGGTCGCGCATCTGCTGATGAGGGAAGGCGCGGGCCTGAGGTCCATCGGCTTCGACCGCGCCAGGCCGTGGCCGGACCTGGGGCGCGGCACGTTGGTCGCGGCGGGCATCGGAAGCGCCGGTCTCGCCTTCTATCTGGTGGCCAGGGCAGCCGGATTCAACCTGACCGTGGTCCCGGAGTCGCTGCCCGACGTGTGGTGGAAGTTCCCGGTCCTGATCCTGTCCGCGATCCAGAACTCCGTCGTGGAGGAAGTGATCGTCGTCGGGTATCTGCTGCGCAGACTGGGACAGTTGGGATGGACGCCGATGGCCGCCCTGGTCGCCAGTTCGGTGCTGCGCGGTTCGTACCACCTGTATCAGGGGATCGGCGGCTTCATCGGCAACATGGCGATGGGCGTCGTCTTCGTGCTGCTGTACCGTCGTTGGGGGCGGGTCGGGCCGCTGGTCGCGGCTCATGCGCTGCTGGACATCGGGGCGTTCGTCGGATACGCCCTGCTGGCGGGGAAGGTGGGCTGGCTGCCCACACCGTGAGGGTGAGCAGCCCTGTACGCCTCCCGCGCGCGGGCTCAGAGTGTCGTGAGCAGTTCGCCGTCGATGACCGTCACCGCGTCGCCGGTCAGCAGGGTGCGGTCGCCGCGCAGCGAGGTCCGGACCAGGCCGGAACGGGCGGAAGCCTGTAGTCCGGTCAGCTCGTCCCGGCCGAACCGGGCCGACCAGAAGGGCGCCAGCGCGGTGTGGGCGCTGCCGGTCACCGGGTCCTCGTCGATCCCGACGCGCGGGAAGAAGCCGCGGGAGACGAAGTCGTAGCCGCGGGAGGGGTCCTCCGCCGCGGCCGTGGCGACGACGCCCCGCCGGGAGACCTCGGCCAGGGCGACGAGATCGGGGACCAGCCCTCGTACGGTCGCCTCGTCGGACAGCTCGACGACCAGGTCGCCGATGTGCGGGCCGGTGTCGTGCACGGAGAGCGGGTCCGCGCCCAGGGCGGCGGCCAGCCCGGCCGGGGCGGCCTCCGGTGTCAGCGGCGAGGTGGGGAAGTCGAGGGTGATGGAGCCGTCCGGGCGGGCGGTCGCGGCGAGGATCCCGCACCGCGCCGCGAAGCGCATCGTGCCGCTCGCCGTCCCGGTGGTGTGCAGGATGTGCGCGGTGGCGAGGGTGGCATGCCCGCACATGTCGACCTCTGTGGCCGGGGTGAACCAGCGAAGCGCCCAGTCCGCCTCTCCGCCCGGCGGCAGCGGGTGGGCGAAGGCGGTCTCGGAGAGGTTCAGTTCCGTGGCGATCCGCTGGAGCCGGTCGTCGTCGGGAAAGGTGCCGGAATCCAGGACCAGGACTCCCGCCGGGTTGCCGGTGAAGGGGCGGTCGGTGAACGTGTCGACGATGCGAATCCTCATGGCGCGACCCTATGTACGGTGCGGAGCCGGGTGCCAAGGCCAATCCGGTGTCACTGGACCCGGAATGCCGATGGGTGAACGGTGCCGCCGGAACCGGCCGTACCGATGTGCTTGTCCGCCTCCGCGGCACCGGACCACGTTGCCGGCGTGGATCTCTTCTCGCGTTCCTGGACGGCCTTGCGCACGGCGGTCGCCGGGCTTTCGGACGAGGACTTCGCGAAGCCGTCCGGCTGCGCCGGCTGGCTCGTACGGGACCTGGTGTGTCATCTGGTCATCGACGCCCAGGACGTCCTGATCACCCTGGTGACCCCCACCGAGGCGGAACCGACCCGTGACGCGGTGACCTACTGGGACGTCACCGCGACGCCGCCGACCGGTGACGATCCGCTGGACGCGCTGACCGTCCGGCTGGCCGCCGCGTACGAGGAGCCGGGCTGCTCAAGTTCCACCTCGACGACGTCGGCTCCGCCGCCGCTCGCGCGGCCGGGCTCGCCGATCCCGGCCTCCGGGTCGGCACCCGCGACGGGGTCCTCACCGCGGGCGACTACCTCCGGGCGTACGTCCTGGAGTGGACGCTGCACCACCTCGACCTGATCGCGCACCTCCAGGACGCGGCCGGACCGCCCGCGGAGGGACTCGCCCGATCCCGCGAGATGCTGGAGCGGATCGCCGGGGCCGCCTTCCCCGCGTCGTTCTCCGACGAGGCCGCCCTGCTGGTCGGCACCGGACGGCGTGCCGCGACCGACGAGGGGACGGCCGAGCTGGGCGAACCGGCCGCGAGGTTCCCGCTCCACCTCGGGTGACGGCTCGCGCCGGGCGGGCCTGCGGCGCGGGCGGGCGCAGCCGATCGGTGTGGCCGTCGACCTGCACGTCGGCATCGCCCTCCGTCGGCGGACTGTGTGCCCATCGGCAAGGCATTGCCATGCGATCGGTTCCGATATATCGTTGACGCATCGCGACAGATCAACGATGTAAGGAGCGTAGTGATGCGTTCACATGGACACGAGCACGAGTTCGGTCATGGGCATGGGCACTGTGGGCCCGGTCATCAGGGGCGTGGTGACTTCGAGGGGCGGCGGGCGGCCTTCGGGCAGTTCGGGCCGCCGTTCGGGGGCGGGCCCTTCGGGGGTGGACCCTTCGGTGGCGGGCGTGGCCGGGGCGGCGGCCGGGGGAGGGCGCGGCGCGGTGACGTGCGCGCGTCGATCCTGGCGCTGCTCAAGGACCGGCCGATGCACGGCTACGAGATGATCCAGGAGATCGGGGAGCGCAGCGGTGGGGCCTGGCGGCCCAGCCCCGGCTCGGTCTACCCGACCCTTCAGCTGCTGGAGGACGAGGGTCTGATCGTCAGCGCGAGCGAGGGCGGCAAGAAGCTGTTCACGCTCACCGACACCGGGCGCGCCGAGGCGGAGTCGGGGTCCGAGGCGCCCTGGGAGGAAGCCGGGCGCGGCGTCGACTGGGAGAGCGCCAATGAGATCCGGCAGGCCGGCTTCGGTCTGATGGAGGCGTTCGGGCAGGTCTGGAAGACCGGCTCGGCCGACCAGCGCCAGAAGGCTCTGACGGTCATCAACGAGGCCCGCAAGAAGCTGTATCTGATCCTTGCCGACGAACACTGAGCCGGTGGGCGCGGTGTTCGCGGGTGTGGTGACAGGGGCCTCGCGGCCGAGCCGCGAGGCCCCTTCCGCCGTGCGGACGGCGTCAGGCGGTGATGAGGCCGCCCAGCTTGCGCAGTGATTCGACGAGCGCGGCCGTCGCCGAATCCTTGAGCTTTCCCGCCATCAGGGAGACCGCGGCGCCGGTGAACTCCCCGTCGATACGGACCGTGGTGGCGTCCCCGTCGGGGGTCAGTGAGTAGCGCATGGCCAGGTTGACGCCCATCGGGCCCTTGCCTCTGGTGGTCAGCAGGCGTGCGGTCTCCAGTTCCGCCACCGTCCAGGTCACCTCGGCGGGGAAGCCCATGAGCTTCATGTTCTCCTCGTAGGTGGCCGCGAGTTCGAGTGTCTCCGGGCCGCCCTTGGGGAAGCTGGTGTGGGTGGCGTTCCACTGACCGTACGCGGTGAAGTCCGTCAGCTGGGCCCACACCTTCTCGGCCGGTGCTTCGATGCGTGCCTCTGCACTGACTTCGGCCATGCGACCACCCCTTCTCGGCGGGTTACGGTGTCGCGGAACGTAGCCGCAGTGGTCGGAACATTCAATACTGATGAACTGTCAGATCCATGTGGCCGGTCCCTTCCGCTCCCGCGCGCCAGATCAGGGCGGCGTCGAACCGGTCGAAGGCGCGCGGGTGCGGGCCGTCGTCGTGGCAGTGGAACGCGGCCCAGAAGAGGTCGGCGCGCAGTGCGTCGGCCGGTGCGTGGACCCGGTACACGTACTCCCGCCCGTCGAGTGCCGGCAGGGCGACCAACCAGGACACGTGCGCGGTCCCCCTTCCGGCTGTCGCATGGGTATGGCCTGTGGGACGTAAGGGAATGGCTTCCGGTTGCTCAGGGAGCGCGTGGCAAGGCGGCGCGCGCCCTTTTCACCGATCGGATCCGGAAATGGCGAGATCTCATCCGCAAGGAGGAGAAACCGTTCGGGTGTGCCCAACTTGAGCGGGATGCCTGGATGAGTCCTTCCGGGGATGTATCGGCGCTCCGGAACTGATGGGGTGGGAGACGTGCACAACCGGATGCCGCGGATCCCTCAGCAGCCCGTCCCGAACCGCGCCGAGCTCGACGCCAGACTCACGGTGGAGCTGGCCGCCGTGGTGACGGGCGCCCGCAGGCGTGCGCTGCGCGACGGCGACCGGCAGATCGACACCGCGCATCTGCTGCACTCCCTGATCGAATCGGATCCCGCGGTGCGGGCGGCCTTCGAGGGCGGGCCCCAACTGGCCAGGGTGCTCGGCTACCTCGTCCAGCGCAGTATCGGATACGGGCTCCGCTGGCAGGGCTCGGTGGAGGACTCCGGCGCGGTCCCGGTCGTCCCGGACCCGCACTCCGCCGTGCGGGACGCTGAGGGCTGGTCGCCCTCGGCCGCCTCGGCGATGGCCGGAGCGCTCGACCGGGCAGACAAGCGCGGCGACGTGCGGGCCGGAGGGCTCGATCTGCTCGCGGCGCTGGCCATGGATCACGAGTGCCGCGCCGTGGAAGTGCTGGTCCGGGGCGGGATCGACGCGGACAGCCTCGCCGCCCGGATCGCGGACGCCGCCGACCAGGGCGTGGGGGAGGCCGGGGGCTGACCGACCGGTCGACGGGCGTCCGGTCCGGCTCCCCGGGCCGACGGGAAGACCGTGGTGAAGCCACGTACTCAGGGGCGAGTGTGTCAGGGGTGACCGGGGTGACGCTGCTGACCGCAGCTGTCATGATGGGCCGATGCACGCGTCTCAGGGGAGAAGCGCCAGCCTGGGACTAGCCCTGGCCTCGGCGTTCGCATTCGGTGGGTCAGGGGTTGCGGCCAAGCCGCTGATCGAGGCAGGACTCGATCCGCTCCATGTGGTGTGGCTACGGGTGGCGGGCGCGGCCCTGGTCATGCTGCCGGTGGCCTGGCGTCACCGGGACCTGGTGCGCAGCCGCCCGGTCCTGCTGCTCGGCTTCGGACTGCTCGCCGTCGCGGGTGTGCAGGCCTTCTACTTCGCCGCGATCTCCCGCATCCCCGTCGGCGTCGCCCTGCTCGTCGAATACCTGGCACCCGCGCTCGTCCTCGGCTGGGTCCGGTTCGTCCAGCACAGACCGGTCACCCGGCGGGCAGCGGTCGGTGTGGTGCTCGCCGTGGGCGGACTGACGTGCGTGGTCGAGGTCTGGTCGGGGCTGAGCTTCGACGCGGTCGGACTGCTGCTGGCGCTCGGTGCCGCCTGCTGCCAGGTCGGCTACTTCGTCCTGTCGGACCAGGGGAGTGCGGGCGGGGCGGACGGCGCCGAACCGCCGAATCCGGTCGGTGTCATCGCCTACGGGCTGCTGATCGGGGCGGTCGTGCTCACCGCGGTCGCACGGCCCTGGGGCATGGACTGGTCGATTCTGGGCGGCCGTGCCGCCATGGACGGCACGGATGTTCCGGCCTGGCTGCTGCTCGTCTGGATCGTGTTGCTGGCGACGGTGATCGCCTACGTCACCGGGGTGATCTCGGTGCGGCTGCTCTCCCCCGCGGTCGCGGGTGTGGTCGCCTGCCTGGAGGCGGTCATCGCCACCGTGCTCGCCTGGGTGATGCTCGGCGAGCACCTGTCGGCGCCCCAGCTCGTCGGCGGTGCCATGGTGCTGATCGGTGCCTTCATCGCCCAGTCGTCGACGCCGCGGACACCCTCGGGTCCCGTCGCTTCGGGGCCGGGGGTGATGGTTCCCGAGGGTCCGGACGGCGACCGCGCGGACGCCGAGGGGGAGCTGTCCGCCGGGCGTGCCGCGACCTGACGGCCGCGGGGACCGGATGCGAGCGGCGGCGGGGACCAGCCGCGACATGACGGCGCAGGCCGGTCCCGGACGGCCCTTCGCGGTCGTGGGCGCGCCGGGCTCCGACCGCCGGGGCGGGTGGACCCGTTGCCCGGTGGTGGGGCCGTCCGCCCCCGGGGTGTGTCAGAGCGCGGTGATGTAGTCGGGCACCCCGATCGAGGGGTCGAGGTCGTCCGCGGGGAGCGGCGCGGCATAGCCCCGGGCGAGCGGGACGACGCCCGCCCAGTGGGGCAGCGCGAGGTCACGGGGCTCGTCGTTGGGGCCGCCGGTACGGATCTTGGCGGACGCCTCCCGCAGGTCCAGCCGGATCACCGCGGTCGCGGCCAGCTCCTTCTCGTCGGCGGGCCGGGAGTCGGCGGAGCGGCCCGGCACCACGTGGTCGACGATGGCGTCCAGGGCGGTCCGCCGCTCCTGCGGGTCGGTGACCGTGTGCGCGATGCCGTGCACCACCACGGAGCGGTAGTTGATCGAGTGGTGGAAGGCGGAGCGGGCCAGCACCAGCCCGTCGACATGTGTCACCGTCAGGCACACGGGCAGTCCGGTGTCGGTGCGGCCGGCCTCGCGAAGCGGCCGGGATCCCGTCGAGCCGTGTACGTAGAGCCGGTCGCCGACCCGGCCGAAGAGAGTCGGCAGGACTACGGGCGCGCCGTCACGGACGAAGCCGAGGTGGCATACGTACGCCTCGTCGAGTATCGAGTGGACCACCTCCCGGTCGTATGCCGCCCGTTCACGGGAACGGGTCGGGACGGTGCGCTCGGTCGGCTCGTATCCGGCTGCGGCTTCCGGGGCCGTGGTCTGCTGCGATGCGGTGTCCGACATTGCATACTCCATTGCACTAGTGCATAATCTTGTTTGTGCTAGGAGAGTATCGGATTGTCGGGCGGCGCGCATCGGACATTGCCGCCAGTGTGGAGAGCGGGGTCGGCTCCGGTGAGCTCGAACCCGGTCAAGCGCTGCCCCCCATGCGGGAGTTGGCCGAGCGATTGGGGGTGAATCCGAATACGGTGGCGGCCGCCTACCGCACGCTCCGCGAGCGCGGAGTGATCGAGACGGCCGGGCGCCGGGGCAGCAGGGTGCGGCCGCGCCCGGCGAGCACGGCGCGTGGTTCGCTCCGGGTCGAGGCGCCCGTGGGCGTGCGGGATCTGGGGGCGGGTAATCCCGACCCGGCCCTGCTGCCCGCGCTGGGTGAGGTTCTCGCGGCGGTCGCGGGGGAGTACGCGCGGCAGCCGGGAATGTACGGGCAGGCACCGGTGGACCCGGAGTTCGCCGGGCTCGCCCGCGCCGCGCTGGACGCCGACGGGGTGCCGGCCGGGCCCGTGGTCGCGACCTCCGGATCGCTGGACGCGATCGAGCGCGTGCTGGTCGCGCACCTCAGACCCGGTGACGCGGTGGCGATCGAGGACCCCGGCTGGGGCAGCCTGCTGGATCTCGTGCCGGCGCTGGGGCTGCGCCCCGTGCCCGTCGCGGTCGACGACGAAGGGCCCGTGCCCGACGCCGTCGAGGATGCGCTGAACGACGGCGCCCGCGCGCTGGTGGTCACCGACCGCGCGCAGAACCCGACCGGCGCGGCGATCGGTGCCGGGCGCGCCTTCGAGCTGCGGGGAGTCCTCGCCGGGCACCGGGGCGTCCTGCTGATCGAGGACGACCACGGGCACGGCATCGTGGACCTGCCGCTCCATCCGCTGGCCGGTGCCACGGACCGCTGGGCCTTCGTGCGGTCCGTGGCCAAGGCGTACGGGCCGGACCTGCGGGTCGCCGTGCTGACCGGCGACCCGGTCACGGTCGACCGGGTGGCGGGGCGCCAGCGGCTGGGCCCCGGCTGGGTCAGCAGACTGCTCCAGCGGGCCGTGGTGCACCTGTGGGCCTCGGGCGCCGTCGATCCGGGCCGGGTGGCGCGGGCGTACGCGAAGCGGCGGGACGGTCTCGTGCGGGCGCTGGCGGAGCGGGGCGTGGAGGCCCACGGGCGCAGCGGGATGAATGTGTGGGTGCCGGTCGGTGACGAGACCGGCGCGGTGGCGAGGCTGTTGCACTCGGGCTGGGCGGTGGCGCCCGGAGCGCGGTTCCGGATGACCGCGCCCCAGGGGATCCGGCTCACGATCTCGTCGCTCGCCGAGGCCGACATCGGACCCCTGGCGGATGCGGTGGCGGCAGCGGTGGGGCCGGTGAAGCCGCTGAACTACGGGTGATCCCCGCTCCCGGCCCGGCCGCCGGAGGTCCGGCCGCCCCGTCCGGGCCTGCTCTGGGTGAGTGCGGCGCCCGCCAGCACCACGAGGGCCCCCACCGGGGTGTTCCAGCTCAGCTGCTCGCCGAGCACGGCCACCCCGGCGGCGGTGGCGATGACCGGGATGAAGTAGGTGACCATCTGCGCCGTCGTCGGTCCGACCTCCTCCACCAGGCCGTACTGCACCAGGACCGCGAAACCGGTGCCGAGCGCCCCGAGAGCCACCACGGCCAGGGTCGGGAGCAGCGCGAAGCCGTCGGGAGCCGAGGTGAACAGCGGGGTCACCAGGGCGATCTGCGCCGTGCCGAGGAAGAGCTGACTGCCGGTCAGCGCGAGCGTCGAGGAGCCGCTGCCCGCCAGCGTCCTGCGGACGTAGATCCAGCCGACCGGATAGCTGAGTGAGGCGAGCAGGGCCATGGCTGTGCCGCCGAGGTCCAGCCCGGAGAAGCCCTGCCAGGCGCCCAGCACGGTCAGTACGCCGATAAAGCCCAGCCCGAGTCCGGCGACACGGCGACGGGTGGGCCGGTCCTCGGAGAGCGCGACGAGCGACAGGGCCATGCCCCACAGGGGCGAGGTCGCGTTGCAGATGCCGGCCAGCGTCGAGGGGATGGTCAGCTCGGCATGGGCGAAGAGCGAGAACGGCAGCGCGTTCAGGAAGAACGCCGCGACGGCCAGATGCCCCCAGGTGCGGGCACCGCGCGGCAGCCGCTCACGCCGGACCGCCATCGCCACGGCCAGGACCGCCGTGCCGGACAGCAGGCGGCCGAGGGTGACCTGGAACGGGGCGTACCCCTGTGTGCCGACCTTGATCAGGAGAAAGCTGAAGCCCCAGATGAGCGAGAGCGCGCCGAACCGGATCCGCCAGTCCAGCGCAGGGCGGGCGGCGGGCACCGGAGCCGGGGCGGCTGCGGGGACAGCTGCCGGAGCCGGGGCGGAGGGCTGGGCGGGAGGGGTGGACTTCGGTGTGGCAGCGACGCTCATGGACTCAACGATGGCGAAGCGGACCACTTAGAACAAGCGAGATTTTGTGTGAGGGTCTGCGTAGCATTGCTTACATGTTGAATCTGGAGCGGCTGCGCACCCTGGACGCACTGGCCCGGCACGGTTCCGTGAGCGGCGCCGCCGAAGGGTTGCATGTGACCACCTCGGCGGTCTCCCAGCAGCTGGCGAAGCTGGAGCGCGAGGTGGGGCAACAGCTCCTGGCCAAGAACGGGCGCGGGGTCCGGCTCACCGACGCCGGCCGGCTGCTCGCCGACCACGCGGCGCGGATCCTGTCCCAGGTCGAGCTGGCCCAGTCCGACATCGAGGCGCAGCGCGGTGAAGTGGTGGGCGAGATCCGGCTCTCCGCCTTTCCGACCGCGGCACGCGGACTCTTTCCCGCGGTGCTCCACACGCTGCGCAGGGATCACCCCGAACTCCGCGTGCGTACCTGGGAACTGGAGCCCGAGGACGGAATCCGTGCCGTGCTCAGAGGCGACACCGACCTCGCGGTGGTACTGGACTGGAGCAACAAGCGGCTGCCCGTGCCCGGTGGTCTGGCCAAGGCCGAACTCCTGGACGACGCACCGGACATCGCGATGCCTGCCGGCCATCGGCTCGCCGGCCGGGCCGAGGTGGACCTGGAGGATTTCGCCGACGACGACTGGGTGTCCTGGCCCGAGGGGGAGTTCTGCTACGACTGGCTGATGTTCACCCTCCGCTCGAAGGGCATCGAACCGCGCATCGCGCACCTGGCGGGCGAGCACCACACCCAACTCGCCCTGATCGCCGCCGGGATGGGCGTCTGTGTGGCGCCGAGGCTCGGCCGCGGACCCGTGCCCGACGGGGTGCGGCTCGTACCCGTACGGCAGAAGATGCGACGCCACGTCCACGCCGTGTGGCGTACCGACGCGGACCGGCGTCCGTCGATCCGGGCGGCGGTGACGGCGCTGCGCGTGGCCGGCCGGGAGCTGGACGCGCCGTAGGGAATGCCCGGCGGATCAGGGCCGGACAGGCCGTGGCCAGGTGCGTGCTCAGGTGGTGAACGACCCCGCGAGCTTCCGGAAGTCCCAGGAGGTGATGGTCCGTGGCGTCAGCCGCAGCCAGGCGTGGCGGCCGTCGTGCGGCATGGT
The DNA here is from genome assembly GCF_053593015.1 of Streptomyces sp. NPDC002403. NCBI lineage: Bacteria > Bacillati > Actinomycetota > Actinomycetes > Kitasatosporales > Streptomycetaceae > Streptomyces > Streptomyces sp. NPDC002403. The sequence goes on from NZ_JBSFBQ010000042.1 coordinate 29,281, forward strand.
GTCCATGCCGAAGTACTTCGCCGCGAACAGCCGTTCCGGCGCGACGAGTCCGGGGCACGGTTCGCCGGTGCGGGGCGCTTCGCCGACCGGGACGGCCTCGCCGGAGAGCTCGATGCCGCGCAGCTCCCCGTACTCCACCCCGTCGTCCACGACCACCGCGATCCTCGGGTCGTGGCGCAGCTGGGACCAGCGCAGGCTGCGGGTGATCGAGTAGAGCCAGAGCGAGGTTCCGTCCCAGGTGAACCAGAGGGCGCCGATGTGCGGACGGCCGTCCTCGGCCACGGTGGCCACCCGGCAGGTGCGCTGCTCGGTGAGATAGGTGTCGCGTTCGGCTTCCGTCATCATGATCCGACGGCCCCGTCGCTGAGTGGCGGTCATGGGGCGCCCCTTCCGGTTTGCTGACTGTGTGTCAGAAATCATGAGGTCTCTTCCCTCATCACGCAATGGCGGTTAGCCTCTGGCGCCCGGTCCGCCGCAGAAAGGGGCAGCCGTGCCGTCGGGGACTCAGCTCGCCGAGCAGCTCGATCCGGCCACCACCGTGCTTCTCACGGTCGAGTGTCAGCAGGGGGTCGTCGGCCCCGGCAGCGCGCTGCCCGAACTGGCCGAGGAGGCCAGGTCGTCCGGCGCCCTGTACCGTGTCGCCCGGCTGGTCGCCGCCGCCCACGGGGCCGGGGTCCAGGTGCTGCACGCGGTGGCCGAACGGCGCCCCGACGGCCGGGGGGCCAACAGCAACGCCCGGCTCTTCCGGGCAGCCGGCCGGTTGCCCGTGCAGCAGCACTCCGGCACCACCGCGGTACGGATCGCCCCGCCGATCGAGGTGGCCGACGAGGACCTCGTCGTACGCCGGCTGCACGGTCTCTCGCCGATCGCCGGCACCGATGTGGACGCGCTGCTGCGCAACCTCGGCTGCCGCACGCTCGTCGTCGCCGGGGTCTCGGCCAATGTCGCCGTTCCCAACGCCGTGTTCGACGCGGTGAATCTCGGCTACACCGCCGTGGTGCCGTCCGATGCCATCGCCGGGGTGCCGGCCGACTACACCCCCGCGATGATCCGCAACACGCTCGCCCTCGTCGCCACCATCACGGACACGGACGGCGTGCTGGGCTGCTGGCTGAACCGGGCACCCGGCAGGGGTGGTTCCTGAGGCGTGACCCGGAGGTCCCGCCTGCCCCGGAGCTCTCCTGCGCCGGAGGAGGTCAACCCGTCGCGGCGCGTTCGGCCGCGGTCAGGATCGCCTCGACGGCGGTGTCGTAGATCGCCTTCGGCCGGGTCCTGTCCGGTCTGGCGCGCGAACTGGGGATCTGGCTCATACCGGGCACCGTGCTCGAACGGGGCGCCGACGGCGCCGTCCACAACACCGCCGTGGTCTACGACCCGCAGGGCGAACTCGTGGCGAGCTACCGGAAGATCTTCACCTGGCGCCCCTACGAGCCGATGAGCGTCGGCCGGGAGTTCGTCGTCTTCGACATGCCCGGCACCGGCAGGGTCGGCCTCTCCATCTGCTACGACAGCTGGTACCCGGAGGTCACCCGGCACCTCGCCTGGATGGGCGCCGAACTGGTCGTGAACCTGGTGCAGACCTCGACGTCCGGCCGGGCGCAGAAGATCCCGGTCAACCAGGCGAACGCCATCGTCAACCAGATCTGGGTGGCGAGCGTGAACGGTGCAGGCCCGACGGCCCAGGGCCGGAGTCTCCTGATCGACCCGGAGGGCGCCATCCGCGTCGCCGCCACCGGGATGGAGGACACCACCCTGCTGAGCGTGATCGACTTCGACCGGGTCGCGGTGGCGCGGAAGTACGGCACGAGCGGCGACTCATGGCCCTGGGACCACTTCGAGCCCGGCGACACCTCTTTGGAACTGCCGCTCTACAACGGCCGTATCGACCCCGCGCCGGCGATCTCCCCGGAGACCCCGGCCGGCCTGCGCACCGGCACTGCGGCGGTCCACAGCCGTCCCGCCCGGGACGGTGAGGCGTCATGACCACGGACCGGGTCGAACTGAGCGGCGGCCTCTCGCTCACCTCGGTGGTCGCCTTCGGGCTCGCCTACATGGCCCCCAGCCTGGTGATGGTGATCTTCGGTGTGATCGCCGCCGCCAGCGGGGGCACGGCGCCGACCGCCTTCCTCGTCGCCACCGGAGCGATGTTCCTGACCGCGCTGAGCTACGCGAAGATGGCCCGGCACTTCCCGGTCTCGGGATCGGCGTACTTCTACGCCAGGAAGGTGATCGGTGCCCCGGTCGGCTTCCTCGTCGGCTGGGTGGTACTGCTCGACTACCTGTTCCTGCCGATGGTCGCCTGGCTCGTCCAGTCGGTGTACCTCAACGCCCAGTTCCCGGCTGTTCCGGTCTGGGTGTGGATGCTGGTCAACGCCGGGCTGACCACCCTCGTCAACATCATCGGGCTCTCCCTGACCGACCGGGTCAACAAGCTCCTGACCGGCGTGACGGTATTCCTCGTCCTGCTCTTCGTCGCCTACTGCCTCGTCCATCTCGGGCACCATCCGGCGAAGTCGTACACCATGTCGGTCCAGGTCGGCGGTCAGACCTTCGCCGACTGGACCAACATGGCCGGCATCGTCGCCGGATTCGCCTCGGGCCTGGCCGTGCAGCTCAGCTCCAGCCGGCTGATGTACATCATGGGCCGCGACGGGGTGCTGCCGCGGTTCCTCGGAACCCTCCACCCTCGCACCAGGACCCCGGTGTTCTGCCTCCTGGTCACCGGGGCCATGTGTCTCCTCGGCCCCGGTCTCTCCCTGGAGACCGCGACCTCGTTCATCAACTTCGGTGCGTTCCTCGCTTTCACCGTCGTCAACGCCTGCGTCGTCGTCCACTTCGTCCGCAACCGCGGCACCGGTGGTGTCGGCGTGCTCGGACACGTCGTCGCGCCGGTGCTCGGCGCCGGTGTGACCGTCTACCTGCTGACGCAGCTCAGCACGGCGGCGCTCACCGTCGGAGGGTGCTGGCTCGCCATCGGATTCTGCTGTCTCCTCCGGCTCACCCGGGGCTTCCGAAGGCCGACCCCCGAGCTGGGCATCGGCGACGGCCCGTCGGAAGAAGCCCGGGCACTGCCCGGTGACGAGGCGGTCAGGGCGTGAGTGCGATCGAGTCGCCCGTGACCGTGATCTTCCTGGCGGGCAGCGGCTGGGTGGCGGGGCCATGTGCCACGGCGCCGGTCGACGCGTCGAACTTGCTGCCGTGACAAGGGCAGTCGATGGTGCCGTTCGAGACGCTGGACACCGTGCATCCCTGGTGGGTGCACTTCGAGGAGAACGCCTTGAACTCGCCGGCCTTCGGCTGCGTCACCACGACGCCCTGGTCCGGGAAGACCGTTCCGCCGCCCTCGGGGATGTCGGCGGTCTTCGCGAGTGTGGATTTGCCGGTGTCCGTTCCGTTGTCGGCCGGGTCGACCCCATCGGATCCGCCGGAGCCCTGCCGGCTGCCGCAGGCGGTGAGTACGGCCGCCACCGAGGCGGCTCCGGCCGCGACGACGACGGCCCGGCGCCCGGGACGTCCCTCGTGGTTCCGCGATGTGCTCATGCTGGCTTTCCTTTCCGCAGTGTTCACGACTTCGGCCGTCGCCCAGGGGTACGCACGGCGGGACCCCCGTGTTCAGCGCCCCGGGGGTTCCCCGGGAAGCCCCGGGGGCGGTACCGCGGCGGATGGACGACGACCACCCCGTCATCGGCAGATCCCGGCACCGGCATGAGCGGCCGGGAGGACTGTCAGAGGCGTCTGCGAGGCTGAGCGGTATGACACTGAGCAATTTCAGCGACCTGGAGCAGGCCATTCGCGACGGCTGGGGCGCGGACACCACGACGCCGACACACCGTCCGGACTGGACCCCGGACAATCCGGCGCGCGACCAGTGCGGTGTCACCGCCCTGGTGGTGCACGATCTGCTGGGCGGTGATCTGATCCGCGGCGAGGTCCATGTCGACGGCGAGCGAGTGGACTACCACTGGTGGAACCGTCTGGGCCTGGGGATCGAGGTCGATCTGACGCGCGAGCGGTTCGCCCCCGAGGAGATGGTCGTCGGCGGGGACGTGATCGAACGGCCCGCGGAGATCGTGCGGCTCCGCGAGGAGTACGAACTGCTCCGCGGCAGAGTCCTGGCGGCGCTGCGCGCGTAGGCGGTACCCCTCCGGGGCCGGGGCGCCGGGTCGCTACGCGTCCTTCGCGCGGAAGACCGGCAGCCCCTCACGCATCCGGCCGAACAGCAGGTTCCGGTCCAGCTGCTCCTCGTCCTCCTCGCCCTCCTCGTCGCCGAACACCTCGTCCACCAGGAGCTCGCGCAGTCGCTCCTGCACGCCCTCGCCGTATCCCTGCTGGTAGTCGTCCAGGTCGAAGTGGGTGTCCGCCTTCACCGCGGCGATCGTGCAGTGCTCGTCCTCGATCACCAGCCGGGCGCGGATGGTGGCCGCCTGGAGCGTGTGGTCGTTGTAGTGGCCGTAGACCACCTCGGCCGCGATGTCGCCACCGACCGACATCTCGCCGTCGGTGTGCACCGCGTGGGCCGTCACTCCACCGCCGACCGCGACGACGGAGTAGGGGCCGCAGTCGGCCAGGCAGCCCTCGACGGTCAAGGAACCGGTGACCACGAACGGAGCCGCGATGTCCAGATGTCCCCGCACCACGAGATCCCCGTGGTGGAAGAACGGCGCGTCCACCTGCCGGTCACCGGCCAGGGTGCGGTCCGTACGGGCGGCGTCACCGAGAATCCCGGCGCACAACTCCGGTATCAGCGGGACATGATCGGGATCGGCGCCGTTGCGGAGCACGGCGACGAGCTCCTGGAAGCTGTCGAACTCCGGCCGTACGAGCTCCGTGAGCCAGCCGCTTCCGTCCGGAACCCCGGCGGCCGTGCAGGCATCGGACGCGGCGGCCCGCATCGCCTCGGCGACCCGGCGGGCCACCGCCATGTCGATGGGCAACGGCCGGTCGGTCACCGCGCGGGATCCGGCCCGGTCCGACGCGTTCTCGTTCACAGGTTCACTCATGGCGGGAGTCTATGAACCACCACTGACATCGAGCGTGGCCGCGCGCCCGGTGAGTGTGCCGCTCTCCAGGCCGAGTTCGCGTTCGGCCGTGCCGACCGCCATGCGCGTGACGATCTCGGGGCGGCCTTCCGCCGAGGTGTTGGCATGCGCGCCCAGGCCGTCGATGACCACGAGGATCCGAATCGTCGTCACATACGGATCTTCGCTGCGGAACTCGCCGCAGTCGACGCCCTCGCGGACGAGATCCTCCAGGCGGCCCCGCCACAGGGCTTCCTGGTGGCCGACCCGCTCACGCAGGACGGGGCGGTAACGGCTGAGGTGCCGGGCGTTGATCCACAATCGGCTGATGTCGTCGTACGCGGCGCCCGTCGCGAGCGCGAAGAAGCGCGCGAGGTGGTCCGTGGGCGTCCCCGCCGCCCGGTCCGCCGGCAGCAGGGAGTCGAGTTCGGCGCACGCCGCGGTGCCGAAGGCCTCGGCCACCAGGTCCTCGACCGCGGGGAAGTAGTGGCTGATGAGACCGGGGCGGACGCCGAGCTGCTCGGCGACCCGGCGCAGGGTGATGCACTCCAGCCCCTCGGTCAGGGCGATCGCCGCCGCCGCGTCGACGATCTCCGCGCGCCGGTCCGCCGGGGACTTGCGGGTCCGCTTCCGCTGGGTGCTTGACGACATGCCGCGATTTTATTGGCTGCGTGACCAGTGGGCAATGCGCGGGCGGGAACCGCCCGCGAAGCCGCCGCCGGAACTGCCGATCGCGGTGGTACACGGACCCTACCGTCGACTCCGTAAGCAATGACCGACGCCATGGAGGACAGGGATGAACAACAGCATGCGTACGGCGGCCGCTGCCGCAGCCCTCGTTGCGGGTCTCGTCACGGTCGGCGGAACCACCGGTGCCGCAGCCGCCGAGCGTCCGGAGCGGATCACCAGCCAGGAGCAGCTCGCCAGAAGCATCGCCCAGGCGGTCGCCGCCGAGCAGCAGAAGGGCGCTGTCACCGTCGGAGTCATCGGCGGCATGGTGGTCAACTCGACAACCCCGCGTTCCTGCTGACGAATCGGAGGTGAGCACCGTGGACAGCACTGCGGACCGTGCCCGGGACGGGCAGGAGAGCCCCCTCAGATGGTGTCCGAGCGGTGATGCGAGCCGCCCGGAGACCGTTGTCCTCGGCGTACGGTCCGGGGAGCACGATCAGGTGGTCTACCTGGCCGAACCCGTACCCGCCGCCGATGTTCTCGGTAGCATCCCGGAGGGGATCGCCCCCAACCGGGTGCTCCGGTTCGCCTCGCACTGCGTGTCGGACTGCGCGAACCGGGTCGGCGAGGCCTGCGGGCTGATCGAACGGATCACGACCGTACCGGCCGAGCCCGGTCCGGCCGCCGTCCCACGGTGCCACCTCCGCCCGCACTGCAAGTGGTGGAACCAGGTCGGTGTCGAGGCCTGCCACCGCTGCCCGGCCCTGACGACACTGGAACCCCGCGACGACGAACTCGCCGTTCTCGTCGCGGACCCGGCGACCACCCGTGAGCAGTTGGAGAGCTGGATCGCCGCCGAACGGTGAGCGGAGACGTTCACGGAGTCGGTCACGGACCGGACCGAGAACACGAGAGAAGGGATGTCGTGAACAACTGGACAAGGTGCTTCCGCCCGGCCCCCGAAGCCGGGGCGCAAATGTTGTGCTTCCCGCACGCGGGTGGTTCGGCCAGTGGGTACATCCCGCTGGCGACCGAGGTCACGGGGACGGTGGAGGCACTGGTCGTGCAGTACCCCGGGCGCCACGACCGATTCGCCGAACCGTTCGCCGAACGGTTCGGCGTCGTCGTGGACGCGGTGCTGGCCTCGCTCCCTCCGAGCGGGGGCCGGCCGCTTCTGCTGTTCGGCCACAGCATGGGTGCGCTCCTGGCGTTCGAGACGGCGCGGCGGCTCGCGGCCGAAGGGCGGGAGCCCGCCGTGCTGTTCGTCTCGGGCAGCGAGGGCCCCTCGCTGCCGCGCCGCTCGCGGCTCCCCGAATCGCCCAGCGACGACGACCTGATCCGGGAGATGCGACTGCTGTCCGGCACGGACGAGGAGTTGCTGACCCATCCGGAGATCCTCGAACTCGCACTGCCGCCGCTGCGCGCCGACTACGCCATGCTGTCCGCCCGTACCCATGTTCCCGGGCCGCCGCTCCACTGCCCGGTCGTCGCGCTGACCGGTGACAGCGACCCCCGGGTCTCCGTCGAGGGAGTGCAGGCCTGGGAGCGGGAGGCCGAAGGTCCCTTCGAGCGGCATGTACTGCCCGGCGGCCACTTCTTCCTGAACGACCACCTGCCGTACGTCGCGGATCTCGTCGCCTCGCACGTGCCCGGCCGAGCGGCCCGCACGGTCGCCTGACACCACGCACCGCACAGGGCTTGGGCCCCGACCCCCTACCGGGTCGGGGCCCAAGCCCTGTGCGGTGGCCCCACTCACTCCGCCTCGAACTCCGAGAGCAGTGCGTCGAGGGAGTCCTCGCCCTCTCCGGTGGCCACGATGCGGCGGGCCATCTCGTGCAGCGTCAGCTGTTCCAGGAACAGCGTGATGGGGACGTCGAGGTCGAAGTCGTCCCGGAGGCAGCCGACCAGGTGGACGGCGGTCAGGGAGTCGCCGCCGGCCGCGAAGTACGTCATCTCCGGGTCGTCGGCGTCCGCCAGACCCAGGGCCTCGGCGAGCAGCGCCCGTACGCCCTGCTCCGGATCGGCACCGCCGCCGCCCTGCTCCGGCTGCTCGGCGGCCTCGACGACCGGGCCGAGGCGGTACGCGCCGTAGCTCTCGCCGGCGAAGGGGTAGGACGGCAGCGCGACCCGCCGGCCGTCGCCCTCCCGCACCACCGGCTCGCCCGCCAGCCAGGCCTCGCCGAGCGGGTCGGGCCCGCCGAGCCCCACCGCACCGCCCGAGGCCAGCGCGTCGAGCAGCTCCGCCGCCCCCGCCCGGTCCCCGGCCCGCACATAGCCGCGCACGGCCATCGGCGTACGGCCCAGACGCAGCGTGTACGCGGTGTCGGCGAGGGACGGGGCGCCCGGAGCCCGCAGCGCCCCGGCCAGCCGGCCGGCCAGCGCGCAGAGGTCCTCCCGGGTGCGGGCGGACAGCAGCAGGAGTTCCGGCGCGCCCTGCGCCTTTGGTGCCCCGGCATCGGTGCGCCGGGGAGCCTCCTCCAGGACCACATGCACATTCGTGCCGCCGATCCCGACCGAGCTCACCCCGGACCGCCGGGGGCCGTGCTCGGGCTCCGGCCAGGCGGCCGGCCGCTCGATCAGGTGGAACGGGGAGTCGTCGAAGCCGAGTTCCGGGTGCGGGCGGCCGGCGTCGGCGTTCGGCACCAGGGTGGCGTGCTCCAGCATGAGCACCGACTTGATCAGCGCGGCCACGCCTGCCGCGGCGTCCAGGTGGCCGATGTTCGACTTCACCGAGCCGATCCCGATCCGCCCGGTGCCGAGCGCTCCCTTGAACGCGGCGGTCGCCGCCGCCGCCTCGATGCGGTCGCCGAGCGCGGTGGCCGTGCCGTGTGCCTCCAGGTACTGGGCGTCGGCCGGGTCGAGACCGGCCGCGGCCCACGCCTCCACGATCGCGGCGGTCTGCTGGTCGACGCCGGGCGCGGTGAACCCGACCTTGGTCGCGCCGTCGTTGGTGACGGCGCTGCCCCGGATGACCGCCCGGACCGGGTCGTTGTCGGCGAGCGCGTCGGACAGCCGGCGCAGCACGACCACACCCACCCCGTTGCCCGGCACGGTGCCGCCGGCCCGCTCGTCGAAGGGCCGGCAGCGGCCGTCCGGCGAGTAGATGCCGCCCTGCTGATGGAGGTAGCCCCGCTTGCGCACCGTGTCCACGGCGACGCCCCCGGCCAGTGCCGTGTCGCACTCGCCCAGCAGCAGGGACTGCACCGCGAGGTGCACCGCCGTCAGCGAGGTCGAGCAGGCCGTCTGCACCGTCAGGCTCGGCCCCTCCAGGCCCAGCCGGTAGGAGATCCAGGGGGCGAGGAACTCGCGGTCGGTGAGGATGCGCACCTGGAGCGCCCCGACGGACGCGGCGAGCCGTGGATCGGTCTGCGCGGCCAGCATGTGCTCGGTGGGGCCGCCGCCGACGTACACACCGGTACGTGCCGTGCCGCCGAGCGGGCTGCGGCCGGCGTTCTCCAGCGCGGACCAGGCCGTCTGCAGGAGCAACCGGTGCTGGGGGTCGAGGGCCGCCGCCTCGGTGCGGTTGAAGCCGAACAGCTCCGCGTCGAAGCGGTCCGCGTCCGCGAGATGGCCCTTGGCCGGTATGTAGTCGCGGCCGCGCACCTCCTGCGGGTCGGCGCCGTCGGCGATCAGTTCCTCCTCGGTGAAATCGGTCACCGAGCAGAGCCCGCCGAGCAGATTCTCCCAGTAGGCGTCCAGGTCGGGGGCGCCGGGGAAACGTCCGCTCATCCCGACGACCGCGATCGCGGAGTCGGCTGCGAGGGGCTCGGCGGCGCTGGCGTTCTCGGTCATCGTGTGGAGCCTTTCCGGTAGCTGAGTCGACGGGCTGCGGCGGTGCGTCGTGCGTGCCGGTCACCGCCGCGCGCGGCGGCCGTGGCGGCGGGAGGTTCGGCGGCGGTTCCGGCGGCGGCCCTGTCGAGGAAGGCCGCGAGGGAGCTGACGGTGGGGTGACGGAACAGGTCGACCAGGCTGAGTTCGCCGTACGTCCCCAGCTCGCGCAGGGCGGACAGGACGCTCAGCAGCCGGATCGAGTTGCCGCCCAGATCGAAGAAGTGGTCGGTGACGGCGACGAGTTCGAGGTTGAGCACCCGGGCCCACAGACCGGCCACCAGCCGCTCGGTCGCGGTGCCCGCGACGGTGGTCGAGCCGTCCGGCCGGCACCGTACGGTGGCGGGTTCCGGGAGCCGGGCCCGGTCGATCTTGCCGTTGCTGCTGAGCGGCATCTCGTCCAGGCGCACGAGCACCTCGGGCACCATGGACCCCGGCAGCCGCCGGGCGAGATGGGCGCGCAGCTCCGCGTCCGGCGGCGCCGCCCCGTCCCGGCCCACGACATACGCCACGAGCCGCTGGGCGGTGCCCGTGCCGCGGACGGTGGCCGCCGCCAGGGCGACGCCCGGCGCACCCGCCAGCAGGGTCTCGATCTCGCCGAGTTCGACGCGTACACCGCGCAGCTTGACCTGGAGGTCGGAGCGCCCGAGGTAGTGGATGAGGCCGTGCGCGTCGATCCGGCCGAGGTCGCCGGTGCGGTACATCCGGGTGCCCGGTGCGCCGTGCGGGTCGGCGACGAACCGTTCGGCGGTCAGGGCGGGCCGGCCGATGTAGCCCCGCCCCAGCGAGGCCCCGGCCACGTAGATCTCACCGGCGACCCCGGCGGGCACCGGCCGGAGCCGCTCGTCGAGGACGTAGACCCGGGCCCCGGGCACGGCGCCGCCGAGCACCACGGGCTCACCGGGGGTGAGGTCGCCGGTGGTCGCGTAGACGGTGACCTCGCTGGGGCCGTACGCGTTCACGATCCGCCGGCCGGGCGCGCTGAGCCGCTCGACCAGTTCGGCCGGGCACGCCTCGCCGCCGACCGCGACGGTCCGCAGCTCGGGCAGCTGTCCGGTCAGGTCGGGCAGCAGCATCGCGGCGGACGGCGGCAGGAACACATAGGTGATGCGCGAGTCCCGCAGCCGCTCCAGCAGCGCTTCGCCGATCCGCTCGTCCTCCTGCGGGATGTGCAGTTCCGCCCCGGCCACCCAGGGGAAGAAGAGGTCGGACACGGCGACGTCGAAGCCGAACGACACGAACTGCAGCACCCGGTCGTCGGCATCGACGGGGAAGGAGTGCCGGACCGCCCGGGTGAGGTTGATCAGCGCCCGGTGCTCGATGGCGACGCCCTTGGGGACGCCGGTGGAGCCCGAGGTGAACAGCACATAGGCGAGGTCCTCGGGACCCGGTGCCCCACCGGTCGTGACGGCCCCCGGCAGGACGGGGTCCGTGACGGCCGGGCGGTCGACCCGGATGCACGGCACCGCCAGGCTCCCGCCCTTCTCCGCGGTCTCCCGGGAGGTCAGGAGCAGCCCGGTGCCCGAACTCCCCACCATGTGGCGGAGCCTGGCCTCCGGGTGCGCCTGGTCCAGCGGGACGTACGCACCGCCCGCGCGCAGGACGGCGAGCGCCGCGATGCCCTGGTCGGCCGAGCGGGGCAGCAGCAGACCGACCCGGAAGCCCGGCCGCACTCCGGCGGCACGCAGCCGGGCGGCCAGCGCGTCGGCCCTGGCGAGCAGTTCGGCGTAGCTCAGGCGGAGTTCACCGCAGACCAGGGCCGTGGCATCGGGGCGTTCGGCCGCCCGGTCGGCGATCAGATCGGGCACCAGACGGTCCAGCGGCGCGGCCTGTGCGAGGCGGTCGGCGCCCGCGATGATCCGGCGGCATTCGTCGGCCGGCACCAGCTCCACGGTGGACAGCGGCGCGGACGGGTCCGCGAGGAGCCCGGCCAGCAGCGTACGGAAGTTCTCCGTCCAGCGGTGGACCGTTCCGGCCTCGAACAGGTCGCTGCGGTAGATGAACTGGGCGGCGAGTCCGGCGCCCCAACGCTCCATGAACAGGTGGAAGTCGAACTTGGCGGTGTCCAGGGTCAGGGGGAGCCGTTCGGTCGTCGCGCCGGCCAGCGCGAGATCCGGCGCGGCCTCGTCCTCGTAGCTGAGCGCCACCTGCACCACCGGGTCGTGGCTGGTCTCACGGACGGGGGCGAGGGTGTCGACCACCGCCTCGAACGGCGCGTCCTGGTAGGGCTGGGCCGCCAGCATCGAGGCCCGGACCCGGTGGGTGAGCTCGTCGAGCGAGGGATCGCCGGACAGGTCCACGCGCATCGCCAGGGTGTTGGTCAGCATCCCGACCATCTCCTGGAGCTCGGGCCGCTCGCGCCCCGACGCCGGATAGCCGATGACCAGGTCGTCGCCGCCCGAGAGACGGGAGAGGAACGCGGCGTACGCGGCGAACATCGTCATGAACGGCGTGGCGCCCGAGGCAGCGGCCACCTCGGCCAGGCGTTCCCTGACCTCGGCGCCGAGCAGGAAACGCTCGGTGCCCCCGGCGGCCGTGCGGACCGGCGGGCGCGGACGGTCCAGCGGCAGCTCCATGGTGGTGGGCGCGCCGCGCAACAGGCCGACCCAGTGCTCCACGGACGCCTCGAACGCCCCGTCCGCGGCGCGCTCCCGCTGCCAGGCCGCGTAGTCGGGGAACTGGATCGGTAGCTCGGCGGGCCGGTACGTCAGGCCCCCGGCCTCGTGCCGGTACCCCTCGGACAGTCCCTCCAGCATGAGGCCGAGCGACCAGCCGTCGCAGACCAGGTGGTGGGCGACGAGCAGCACCCGGTGGCTGCCGTCGTCGACGGCGTACACGGTGCAGCGCAGCAGCGGCCCCTCGGCGGTGTCGAAGGGACGGGCGGCCTCGGCACGCACCAGGTCGTCCGCACGGCCGGCGGGCACGTCCCGGCGGACCGTGAGCGGCACCCGCCCGACGGCCGAGACGCGCTGTGCCGGGGTGCCGTCCCCGGCGGTCCGGAACACGGTGCGCAGCGCCTCGTGCCGGTCGACGAGCGCGTCCAGCGCGCGGCCGAACGCGGCCTTGTCGAAGGGCCCGTGCACCGCGAAGGCGACCGGGACGTTGTACTGGGGGGAGCCCGGGTTCAGCTGGTCGAGGACGAGCAGGCGGCTCTGGGCGTCGGAGGCGGGGAACTCGTACTCCTCGTTCCCCACACCCTCCGCGGCGTAGAGGTCGATGAGATCGACGGCGTCGACGGTCATGGGTTTCAGTCCCCTCGGAGGGCGGTTTCGAGGACCGCGGCGATCTCGGCCGCCGGGCCCTGGGTGAGTACGTCGCTGTGACCGCAGTCCAGTTCGCGCACATCGAGCGCGGCGGTCGCGCGCTGCCAGGCCTCGGTCTTCTCGGCCGTGGTCGGCCATGCGTCATGCGTCGCGGAGAAGAGCGTCGTCCGGCCGTCGTAGAAGGACGGGCACCACTTCCGTACGAGGCCGGTGTGGTGCGCCCCGGCGTCGACGAGGTTGTGCAGACGAGCGGCACAGAGGCCGTCGAAGGCCCCGTCGCGCGCCATGGCGAACACCTCGGAACGCTCCAACTGCCCCGTCGGCGGTGGCAGTTCCGGTGCGTGGGAGTGGAGCAGGATGCGCAGCATCTCGTCCTCGACGGCGGCGGGGTCCAGCGGGGTGCGCCTGATCTCCTCCGGCATCGGCATGGCGTCCACGACGGCGAGCATCCCGACCTCCTCGCCGGCCCGGCGCAGCCGCACCGCCAGTTCGTGGGCGAGCGCCCCGCCGAAGGACCGGCCGATCAGCAGATACGGTCCGTGCGGCTGGAGTTCTCGCACCCGGCGCAGATACTGGTCCGCCATCCCGCCCATGGTGGCCGGGAGTTCACCGACGCCGTTCAGCAGCGCCGGGCTCTGCAGGGTGTGCACGGGGCGGTCCGGATCGAGGTACGGCAGCAGGTTCACGTACGACCAGCTGAGACCGAGCCCCGGGTGCACGCAGATGAGCGGGGTGCGGTGACCGCCGGTGCGCAGGGTGAGCACCGGCTCCAGGCTGTTGCGGTGCGGCTCGTCGCTGGCCGTCGCGGACGCGCGGCGTTCGCGGGTGGCGCGCAGCGGTGTCCGGGGAGCGGGGCCGTTCGTGGACGGCGGCGCGTCGAGCCGGGCGGCGAGAGCGGCCGGGGTCGGCGCGTCGAACAGGGCGGAGACCGGGATCCGTACGCCGAGCACCGTCTCGATCTTCGACTTCAGGCGCAGCGCGGTCAGTGAATGGCCGCCCGCCCGGAAGAAGTCGGTGTCGGGACCGACCGCGGGGATCCCGAGCACCGTGCCGAACAGCGCGCACAGCTCCCGCTCGCGCGCGGTGCGCGGCGCCCGGTGGGCCGCCGGTTCCCCGGCTGGTCCGGGGTCGGGGAGCGCGGCCCGGTCGACCTTCCCGTGGCGGGTGAGCGGCACCTCGTCGATCCGGGTCCACAGCGAAGGCACCAGGTGCGCCGGCAGCCGCTCGGCGGCGTGCTCCCGCACCCGGGCGAGAGTCCGCTGCCACTGCTCCTCCCCGCCCTCGTCCCCGGCCGGTACCAGCCAGGCGGCCAGCAGCTTGCCGCCCGCCGCGTCCCGCCGGACACCGACCACGGCCCGCGCCACTCCGGGGCAGCCCGCCAGCGCGGCCTCGACCTCGGCGGGCTCCACGCGGAAGCCGCGCACCTTGACCTGGTCGTCGGCCCGGCCGGCGAACTCCAGCACGCCGTCCGGTGTCCAGCGGGCCAGGTCCCCGGTGCGGTACATGCGGCTGCCCGGCGGCCCGTACGGATCGGCCACGAACCGCTCCGCGGTGGGGACCGGCCGCCCGAGGTAACCCTGGGCCAGTCCGCTGCCGCCGATGTAGAGCTCACCGATGGCGCCTGCCGGGACGGGGCGCAGCCGGGCGTCCAGGACATGGGCGCGGGTGTTGTCCAGGGGACGCCCGATGGGGACGGCGCCCGGGTGCCCCGCCGAGTCCCGGGACGCGGTGTGCGCGGTGGCGAAGACCGTCGTCTCGGTGGGGCCGTATCCGTTGACGACCGCCGTGTCCGGGCAGTGCTCCCGGATCCGGCGCACGGTGTCGGGCGCCAGGACGTCGCCGCCGGACCACACCTCGCGGAGCCCGGACAGTGCCCCGGGCGCGATCTCCGCGACGGTGCGCAGCAGTTCGGGTGTGAGCATCAGCGCGGTGACCCGCCGCTCCCGGACCACCCGCTCCAGCAGGTCGGGGGTGACCGCCTCGGAGGGGGCGACGACCACCGTCCCGCCGTTCAGGAGCGGGACCCACACCTCGTAGGTCGAGGCGTCGAAGGTGTACGGGTTGTGCAGCAGCACCCGCTCGTGGGCACCACCGGCGAAGCGGGCGTCGACGGCCAGTTCGGTGATCGCCCGCTGCGTGACCACCACCCCCTTGGGCTCCCCGGTGGAGCCGGAGGTGTAGATCACGCAGGCGGCGGCCCCGGGATCGGCGGGCACGCCCTCGAAGGGCGCGGGCCCCGACTCCTCGGTGACGTCCAGCAGCGGGGTACCGGCGGGCAGCCGGGCGGCAGCCGGACCCGTCCCCGCGGTGAGGACGAGCGAGGGGGCCGCCGCCGACATCAGCCGGGCCAGCCGCTCCCGCGGCTGCGCCGGGTCCAGGGGGAGCCAGCAGGCACCCGCCTTGAGGACCGCGAGCTGGGCCACGACCACGGACGCCGAACGGGGGAGCAGCAGGGCCACGGTGTGACCCGGTGCCACACCGGCCCCGACGAGGCGGCCGGCCAGCCGGTCCGACGCGGCGTCGAGCCCGGCGTAGCTGAGCAGCTCGCCGTCCGTGTCGACGGCCGGGGCGTCCGGGGTACGGGCCGCCTGGACGGCGAACCGGCCGGCCGGGGTGGCGGGTCCGGCGGGCGTCCGGGCCGGGCCGTCGGCCAGGGCCAGCAGTCGCCGCCGCTCCGCCGCGGGCAGGGCGTCGATGTCGTCCACCGCCGTCCGGGGGGAACGGGCCAGCTGCTCCAGCACGTGTGCCAGACGCTCGGTGACCGCATCGGCGGAGATGCCCCGGCGGCAGCTCACCGACAGCAGCAGCCGGTCCTCGGCGACTGCCGCGACGGTGACCGGGTAGTGCGTCGCGTCGGCCACCTTCACCAGGCGGACGGCGCCGGGGCCGTCGTCGCCCCCGGTGCTCCGGGGGAAGTTCTCGAAGGCGACGACCGTGTCGAAGAGTTCACCGGCCCCCACGGCGCGCTGCACCTCGGCGGTGCGGGCGTGGTGGTGTTCCAGCAGCCGGGACTGCTCCTCCTGGATCCGCAGGAGCAGGTCCTCCACCCGCTCGCCGTCCCGCAGCCGCACCCGGACCGGCAGGGTGTTGATGAACAGGCCCACCATGGACTCGACGCCCGGCAGGTCGTGCGGGCGCCCCGAGACGACCGCGCCGAAGACCAGGTCGCGGGAGCCGGTCAGCCGGGCCAGGACCAGCGCCCAGGCGACCTGCACCAGGGTGTTGAGGGTGACGCCCGTTCCGGCGGCCCGCCGGACCAGCAGTTCGGTGAGGCCGGTGGTCAGCCACAGCCGTGAACGGTCGGATGCGGTGTCCGGTCCGGCGGGGGCCAGCAGCGCGGGCCGCTCCAGGCCCTCCAGCGACTCGCGCCACGCGGCCTCCGCCTTGTGCCGGTCCTGGCCGCCCAGCCACACCAGGTAGTCCCGGTAGGGCGCGGCGGGCGGCAGCGGCCGGCCCGCCACGAGGGCGGCGAGGTCCCGTTCGACGACCGCCATCGACCAGCCGTCCAGCAGGATGTGGTGGAAGGACACGATCAGTTCGGCGCCGGTGTCGTTCCGCAGGAACGTGGCACGGACCAGCGGCGGGCGGGCCGGATCGAAGCGGAGCGCCGCGTCCTCGCGCAGCACCTCGTCGGTCCGCACGCCCACGGCGTCCGGGGCGAGACCGGTCAGGTCCACCTCGGTCCACGGCACCCGGACCGCCTTCGGTACGACCTGGACCGGCCGGTCCAGGCGCTCGTGCCGGAAGCAGGCGCGCAGGTTCGGATGCCGGTCCAGGAGCGCGGTGACCGCGGCCCTGACCGTCTCCCCGGCGACCGAGGGGCCGGTCACGAACCGGGCCTGCACCAGATAGGGGTCGGGTCCCTCGGTCTGCCGGGCGGCCTGGAAGAGCAGGCCCTCCTGGAGCGGGGAGAGCGGCAGCACGTCCGCGATGCGCGCGTTCATCGTCGCTCCCCCGCGCCGTCGGTGGAGCCGACGCCGTCGAAGCCGGCGTCGAGGTCGTCGAGGTCGTCGAAGTCCATGTCCTGTCCGAGGAGTTCGAGCTGGTCGCCGGTGAGGTCGACGAGCGGGAAGTCGGACGGGGTGTGGACGGCTCCGCCGTCCGGGCCGCAGTGTTCCGCGAGGACGCCGAGCGCCTCGGACCACGCCCCGGCCAGCGCGCGCACCTCGTCCTCGGTGAGCACCCCCGAGGGGTAGGAGAAGCTCGCCTCCAGGACGGGCTCGCCGTTCTCCTCACGGGCCAGCACGTCCACCTCCAGGGTGTGTGCCAGCGGCACGGCGTCCGGGCCTGGCTCCAGCAGCCGCCCGCCCGCCGCGTCACCCGCGGCGAACCGGCCCAGATAGTTGAAGCGGACGTCGGGGGAGGGGAGCGCGGCGAGCGCCGGGCCGGTCCCGGGGTCGAGGTAGCGCAGCAGACCCCAGCCGAGCCCGCCGGAGGGCACCGACGCCAGCTGCTCCTTGACGCACTTCAGGGCCTCCCCGGGCCGGCCGCCCGGCGTCACCGAGGCGGCACCGAGGTCCAGGCGGACCGGGTACTGCGTGGTGAACCAGCCGACGGTGCCGGACACGTCGACCTGGGCGGAGACGGCCTCGCGCCCATGGCCCTCCAGATGGACGACGAGCGCGGAGCCGGTGCCCCGCCGCCGGACGGCCGCCGCGGTCAGCGCGGTCAGCATCACCGCGTCGGGCCGGCAGTTGAAGGCGCCCGGCAGGGTGACGAGCACACTGCGGGTGAGCGCCGGGTCCAGCTCGAAGGTGAGGGTCTCCCGCCGCCCGTCCGACCCCAGACCGTCGGCCAGGCTCGCCGTGTCGTCCGCCAGCTGCCGCTGCCACCAGGGGAGTTCGCCGAGCCGCAGCCCGGCCTCCTGGGAGAGCAGCCGGGACCACCGGGTGAAGGAGGCGCTCCTGGCGGGCGCGGCCCCGCCCCCGGCACCGGGGTCCAGCGTCGCGGCGAGCTCCTGGCCGATCACCCGCCAGGAGAAGCCGTCCACCGCCAGGTGGTGCACGGTCAGCAGCAGGGCGCCGGGCCGGCCGGGGCCGGGGTCGAGCCGGACCGCCCGCACCATCTCGCCGTGCTCGGGCCGCAGGGTGATGGTGCGCGCCAGCTCCGTCGCCCGGGAGTGGAGATCGGCGTCCGCCGGAACGGCGACCCGGACGACCGCCGGGTCGGCGGACGTGCCCTCCTCGGGCACCTGGAGCTCCCAGCCGGTGTCGTCCCCGCGCACCAGGCGCATCCGCAGGGCGGCGTGCCGCTCGACGAGCGAGGAGACGGCCGCCCGGATCGCCGCCAGTCCGGTGCCGGGCGCCAGCGGGAACAGCATGGACTGGGTGAACGCCGCGGTGTCCCGGACCTGTTCGCGCCACCAGTGCATCACCGGGGTGAGGGGCAGCCGTCCGGTCCCGGTGTCCTCCTGCTCCGGGGCGCCGGCGTCGGGCGTGCGGGCCAGCACGGCCAGCCGGGCCGGGGTGCGTACGGTGAACACGTCGTGCGGCGAGAGCACGAGCCCGGCCGCCCGCGCCCGGGCGGCGAGCTGGATAGCCATGATGCTGTCGCCGCCCAGCCGGAAGAAGTCGTCGTCGGCACCGGCCTGTTCGAGGTCCAGGAGTTCGGCGAAGAGCCCGCAGAGGATCTCCTCACGCGCCGACCCCGGGAGCCGGACGGTGCCCGTGGTCCGTGGCGCGGGCGCGGGCAGGGCGTCCCGGTCGAGCTTGCCGTGGGACGACAGCGGCAGCGCGTCCAGGGCCACCACGGCGGCCGGGACCATGGCCGCGGGCAGGCGCCCGGAGGCGTGCAGCAGCAGTGCGTCCTCGTCGATCTCCGCCCCCGGCGCGGGCACCGCGTACGCGACGAGCCGGTCGCTGCCGGCCCCGTCGTGGCGGACGACGGCCACCGCCCTTTCCACGGTGGGGTGTTCGGCGAGCGCGGCGGCGATCTCGCCCGGCTCGATCCGCAGCCCGCGCAGCTTCACCTGCTCGTCGCCGCGCCCGAGGTAGTACGTGCGGCCGCTGTCGTCCCGGTGGGCGAGGTCACCGGTGCGGTACATGCGGCTGCCGGGCGGACCGTAGGGGTCGGCGACGAACCGTTCGGCGGTGAGCGCGGCGCGGCCCAGGTAGCCACGGGCGAGCGCCCCGCCCGCCAGGTACAGTTCACCGCCCGCCCCGGCCGGCACCGGACGGAGGCGTTCGTCGAGGACATAGGCGGTGGTGCCCGCCACCGGTGTGCCGATGGGCGGCACCGTGCTGTCGGGCTCCAGCGGCCCGGAGAAGGTGGAGACGACGGTCGACTCGGTGGGCCCGTAGGCGTTGTGGAAGCGCCGCCCCGCGGTGGCCCAGCGGGCCACCAGCTCCGGCGGGCACGCCTCCGCGCCGACGACCAGGGCCCGCAGATCCGGGTGAGTTCCGGCCGGTACGGTCGCGAGCACGGACGGCGGGACGAACGCGCAGGAGATCCGGCGCTCGCTCAGTACCGTCCCGAGGGCCTTGCCCACGAGCGGGCCCGGGGGAGGAAGCACCAGGGTTCCGCCCGAGCCGAAGGCCAGGCACAGCTCGCCGACGGAGATGTCGAAGGAGGGCGGCCCGAGCTGGAGCACCCGGCTGTCGGCGTCCAGTCCGATGCCGTCCACCAGGCTCCGGGTGAGCGCGGCCACACCGGCGTGGGTGACGACCACGCCCTTGGGAGTGCCGGTGGAGCCGGAGGTGTGGATGACGTGGGCCACGTCGTGCGGTGCCGGGCCGCCGGGCGGCAGCGGCTCCCCGGACCAGGCGTCCTCGTCGAGGACCAGGGTCGGGAGCCCCGTCTCCAGGGGCGTGGCGCCGGGTTCGGTGACGAGGAGCACGGGCGCGGCCTCGGCCAGGACCCGGCGGAGCCGCTCGGCCGGGTGGGCGGGGTCGAGGGGCAGATAGGCGGCGCCGGCCCGCTGGACGGCCAGCGCCGCCACCGGCCAGTCGCTGCCGCGGGCGAGGGCGAGGGCCACGACCCGCCCGGGGCCGGCCCCGAGACGGACCAGCCTCCCCGCCAGCCGGGCCACCCGGTCGTCCAGCCGGCCGTAGCTCAGGGTGTGCCCCGGGGACTCGACGGCCGGTGCGTCCGGTGTACGGGCCGCGTGACGCGCCACCAGCTCGGGCAGCGAGAGGGGGGCGGGGGCGGCGGGCCCGGCGGAACCGGCGAGCAGCTCGTCGCGCATGGCACGGGGTACCAGGTCGATGTCCCCGACGAGCGCGGTGGGGTCGGCGGTGATCCGCCGCAGGAGCTCGACGTAGCACTGCGTCCAGCGGGCCACCGTCTCGGGGCTGAAGACATCGGTACGCAGCCCGAAGCTGCCCTCCATGCCGTCACCGCTGTCCTTCACCACGCCGACGAGGTCGTGCTCTCCGCCGGTGTGGATGCGCTCCGGCTCCGCGAACTCCTTCATCACCGAGACGCTCGGCTGCTGCGTCAGGTGCATGAACACCCACTGGTACAGCGGGGCCCGGCCCGCGCTGCGCTCGGGTGCGGCGGCCGACACGATCCGGCCGACGGGGACGTCCGAGTTGGCCATCAGATCCGGGAAGTCGACGGCGAACCCGGCGAGCACATCGGCGAAGGACCGCTCGGGCGTCACCTTCCAGCGGGTCGGCACGGCGTTCATGACGTACCCGATGACCTGGTCCAGGCCCTTGGCCGCTCGGTTGGCGATGGGGGTGCCGAGCACCAGGTCGTCGGCGCCGCTGACCCGGTGCGCCAGGACGGCGAAGGCGGCCATCAGCACGACGTAGACGGAGGCACCGCGCTCCCGGGCCAGGGCCCTTACGGCGGCGGTGGTCGGTGCGTCGATGCGGAAGGGGACCTGCGCGATGCCGTCGCCCTCGGTGACGGCTGCGGCGCCGCCCGGCACGGTGAGCGGACCGGGCGGGTCGGCGAGATAGCGCCGCCAGAAATCGAGCCGGCTCGCGAAGACCCCGGACTCCTCCAGCTCGCTCTGCCAGGACGAGAAGTCGGCGTACTGGACGGCGGGGCGGGTGAGGGGCGGCTCCAGTCCGTCGCGCAGGGCGCCGTACGCCTGCGCGAACTCGTTCTGCAGCACGTCGAACGACCACCAGTCGCTGATGGTGTGGTGCAGACTCAGCATCAGGGTGGAGCGCTCTTCGCCGACCCGGACGAACCGGGCCCGGATCAGCTTGTCCCGGCCGAGGTCGAAGGGGCGGCTGCGGAAGGTCTCGAAGGCCTCGTCGATCGTCCTGGCGGTGCCCCGCAGATCCTCGCGCTCCAGATCGAAGCCCGCCTCGTCGCGGAACTCGACGTGCAGCTCGCCCGACGGGTCCGTCACGATACGGGTCCGCAGGATGTCGTGGTGACGCTGGATCAGTGTCAGCGCCGCCTCCAGATGCGCCGGGTCGACGGGCTGCTCGAAGTGGTACGCGGCGCACAGGTTGAGCGCGGGCGTGCCGGGATACAGCGAGTCGTACACCCACAGGTCGTGCTGCGCGGGGCTCAGCGGCACCCGGCGGGCGGGGTCGCGCGGCGGTATGACGGCGGGTATCTCACGGGCCCGCCCGGCCTCCAGCAGACGGCGCATCAGGCGGACGCGCTGCTCCCTGCCGAGTGCGCCGAACCGGTCGGCCATGGAAGAAGGGGACGCGGCACCCGGGACGGGGCGCGAAACGGTGGGGGCGCTCATCACAGGTTCTCTTTCAGTTCGGCCAACCGGTGCAGCCCGGCCAGTACGTCGTCGCGTCCGATGCCGAAGTCGATGAAGCAGGCGACCTCGTCGACGCCCAGCTCGGCCAGATCGGCGAGCATCTTGGCGCAGTGGCCGGGGGAGCCGAGCAGACTGCCCCAGCTGAGATAGCGCTCGAACGCGAAGTCGGCGAGCATCGCGGTCTGTTCCTCGGTGAGGGCCGCCGTCGTGGCGTCCGCGGAGCGGTTCGCCGCGGTCTGGCGGACGTAGGAGGCGAGATAGGTCTTGAGCGGCGCGCCCGCCATCCGGCGGACCTCCGCGTCGTCGGTGCCGACGAAGGTGTGGGCCATCAGCGTGACCCGGCCGTGGGCGTCGGTGCCCCGCTGGTCGGGGGCCTCGGCGCAGGCGGCGCGATAGCGGGCGATCTTCTCGGCCAGCTCGTCGCGGCTCTGCCCGACGGTCGCGCCGAGCACCCCGGCGCGCAGCCGTCCGGCAGCCTCCCAGGTCTCCGGGTTGCCGGACGTGGTGAGCCACAGCGGCAGGGTCTCCTGCACGGGCCGGGGCTGGGGCGTCACGGAGACCGGGGTGCCCGTGCCGTCGGGGTACTCGGCCGCCTCGCCCGCCCACAGCGACCGCAGCCGCGGGATCGTCTCCAGGGCGGACCTCCGGCGGTCCGCGTAACTCCCGGGGGCCAGCGTGAAGTCCTTGGAGTGCCAGCCGGTGGCGACGGAGAGGCCCACCCGCCCGTGCGAGAGGTTGTCCACGACGGCCCAGTCCTCCGCCACCCGCAGCGGGTGGTGGAGCGGCAGGACGACGCTGCCCGCGCGGATCCCGATCCGCTCGGTGGCGACGGCGAGCGCCGCGCTCAGCACCGGCGGGCTGGGGAAGACCTGCCCCACCTGCTGGAAGTGGCGCTCGGGGGTCCAGAGGGCGTGGAACCCGAGCCGGTCGGCGGTCCTGGCCACGGCGAGGATGTCCTCGTAGGTCTCGGTGTGCCGGGCCCCGCCGGCGGTGGTGCTGTCCGCACCGAAGAACATCACACTGAGGTCCACTGCCACTCCTCCTGCTTTCTGCCGGTCTGGGTCTGGGACTGCGGACGGCGCGGCACCCTGGGGCGGCGCGGGATGGCGGACACGGCGGGCGGCGCGGGTCTGGCGACCGCCCGTTCCAGCTCGGCGGCGAAGGCGGCCACCGTGGGCGCGGCGAACAGCTGGGCCACCGTCACCGGCCGGCCCGCGCCGAGCCGGGCCACGGCCCGCACCGCGCGCAGGGAGTTGCCGCCGAGGGCGAAGAAATCGTCGTCCGGGCGGGCGACCGGCACGCCGAGGACCTCGCCCCACACGGCGGCGATCTCCCGCTCCAGTGCGGTCATCGGGCGCCCGGCGGAGCCACGGTGCCGGGCGGGCGCCGCGATCCGGTCGCTCTCCTGTGCGCGCCGGGGCGGCGCGGTGAGGCCCAGCCGCGACAAGGGCGTGTCGGGGGTGGTCGCGGCCGCCTCCAGGGCCTCGGGGAGGGCGTGTGCGAGCCACTGGACGAACTCCGCCTCCAGCGCCTCCCCGCGGTACTCGAACGTCAGTGTCAACCCATCCGGTGCGCCCTGCTCGGAGGTGGAGTCCGTGACATCCACCAGGAGTTCGAACCGGGCGGCGCCGGTGCGCACGATCTCGACGCCGTGCTCGGCACCGGGCAGCGTCACCTCGGCCCGTGCGTTGTTCTGGAGTGCCAGGACCACGTCGGTGAACGGCTGACGGCCGGGGGAACGGGGCGGGTTGAGGCTGCCGACCACGTCCTCGAACGGCACGTCCTGGTGGCCGAACGCGGCGAGGTCCGTCTCCCGGACCCGGGCGAGCACCTCGGCCGCCGTGGGATCGCCGGACAGATCGGTGCGCAGCACCAGCATGTTGACGAAGAACCCGACCACGTCCTCGACGCTGCCGTCCCCGGCGCGCCCGGCCACCGGGGCGCCGATCGCCAGGTCCTCGTCCGCCCCGGCCCGCACCAGCACGGTGGCCAGCGCGGCGTGCAGGGCCATGAAGAGCGTGGCGCCCCGGGCGCGTGCCGCCTCGACCACCCGGGCGTGGGCCGCCGCGCCGAGCCGGCGGACCACGACCCGCGCGGCCGGACCGGGGACGGCGGGACGCCCGGCTCGGCGGGGCAGCAGCGGACCGCCGGCCGGCAGTCCGTCCAGTTCCTTGCGCCAGTACCTGAGCTGGCGGGCGGCGAGAGCGTGCGGATCGGACGCGGAGCCGAGCCGGTCGAGCTGATGGCGGGCGTGCTCCCCGTACGGGACGGCGAGCGGGGCGAGCCCCGCCGTGTCCGCGCCCCGGACCTGTGCCTCGTAGGCGCGCGACAGATCGCGGAAGAGCGGCCGCAGGGACCACCCGTCCCCGGCGATGTGATGGACCAGTACCAGCAGCGCGTGCTCGTCCGGCCGCTCGCGGCTGGTGAACAGCGTTGCGCGTACAGGGAGTTCGGACCGCAGATCGAAGCGGCGCCTGGCCTCCCGCTCGATCTCCCGCTCCATCGAGTCCCCGGCGACCGTCAGGTGGCGCAGCGGCGGACGCGCGGCCGCCCCGCTCAGCACCCGCCGTACGGGGGCGCCGTCGGACTCCTCGAAGACGGTGCGGAGCACTTCGTGACGGCCGGCGACCGCGGTCAGCGCCTCGTCCAGCGCGACCGTGTCGACCGTGCCGCGCAGCCGGACCAGCATCGGCAGGTTGTACGCGGCGCCCGCCCCGATCCGGTCCAGGAACCACAGCCGGTGCTGCGCGTGCGACACCGGGAGCGCCCCCGGGGCGGTGCCGGGCGCGGCGGGTGGAGCGGGGGGCGCCGGGGGAGCGGTGTCGACCAGTGGGGCCAGCAGAGCCGGGGTGGGCGCCTCGAAGAGCCCGCGGATGTCGATCTCGGCGCCGAGCACGGTGTGGACCCGGCCCAGCAGCCGGGCGGCCAGCAGGGAATGACCGCCCAGGGCGAAGAAGTCGTCGTCCGGGCCGACCGGGCCGGTGCCCAGCACCTGGGAGAAGAGCTCGCACAACGCGGCCGCCGTGCCGCTCGCCGCCCGGCCGGGAAGGGCCGCAGTGGGGCCGGGCTCCGGCAGAGCGGCCCGGTCCAGCTTTCCGCTGGGAGTGAGCGGCAGCGCGTCCAGTGGTACGAAGACGGCCGGGACCAGGTAGTCGGCCAGCACGCCGCGGGCGTAGGCGCGCAACTCCGTCTCGGAGAAGTTCGCCCGGGCGCCGCCGCGCGGCACGACGTACGCGGTCAGCTGCCGGTCGCCCGCCGGGTGCTCATGGGCGACGACCGCCGCCCGGTCGATGCCGGGGTGCCGGGTCAGTACGCTCTCGACCTCGCCGGGCTCGACCCTGAAACCCCGGATCTTCACCTGGCTGTCGGCCCGGCCCAGATACTCCAGGACCCCGTCGGCTCGCCGCCGCCCGAGGTCGCCGGTGCGGTAGAGACGCTCACCGGACGCGGTGGCGACGAAGCGTTCCGCGGTCAGCGCCGGCCGTCCCCGGTATTCGCGGGCGAGGCCCGCCCCGGCGGCGTAGATCTCACCGGCGCGGCCGTCCGGTACCGGACGGAGTTCCTCGTCGAGGACGTACAGCCGCTTGCCCGCCAGCGGAAGGCCGATCGGCACCGGGCCCTCGCCGAGCTCGGCGGCACTCACCGGGTGGACGGTCAGGAAGACCATGCACTCGACGGGCCCGTAGCCGTTGCTCAGCCGCAGTTCCGGCCGGCGTCGCAGGGCGCGGGCCGCATGCGGCGCGGACAGGGCCTCGCCGCCCACCACGAGCTCCCGCAGTCCGTCCATCACCTGCGGGTACTCGTCCACGACGACGTTGAACAGGGACGACGAGAGGTACATGGAGGTGATGCCGTGCTCGGCGACGAGCCGTGCCATCACGAAGGGTTCGGGCCGCCCGCCGGGGTGCAGGACACAGGTCCCGCCGTTCATGAGCGGCCCCCACAGCTCCATGGCGAACGCGTCCCAGGACAGCGGCGCGCACTGCAGCCAGACCGCGCCGGGGCCGAAGGAGGCGAAGGTCTGCCCGGTGAGCGTGGACGTGATCGCGTCGTGCGAGGAGGCGATGCCCTTCGGCCGCCCGGTCGACCCGGAGGTGAACATCACGCAGGCGATGTCGTCGGGCCGGACCCGTACGGCGCCGCGCGGCAGCGGCTGCGCCCCGTGGACGTCCTCGATGTGCACCCGCGCCACGTCGAGCAGGCCGGGCGCGGCGTCGCGGGCCGAGACGACCACGGCCGTCCTCGCGTCCTCGGCCATCGCGCGCAGCCGTTCGGCGGGGAAGCCGGGGTCGAGGATCACATATCCGGCTCCGGCCTTGAGGATGCCGAGCACCGTCACGACGAGTGCGGTGGAGCGCTCCAGGTACACCCCGACCGTGTCACCGGCCCGGATGCCCCGCGCGGCCAGGAGACCCGCCAGCCGGGCAGCCCGCTCGTCGAGTCCCGCGTAGTCGATCCGTTCGTCCTCGTGGATCAGCGCCGTCGCGCCGGGTGTCCGTGCCACCTGCTCCTCGAACAGCTCATGCACGCACCTCATCGCGCTCACCTCCCTGGTGCTCGCTCTGCCCGGCCGGCTCCCGGGGGGCGTCGAGGTCGGGCAGCAGGTCGTCGATGTTCCTGATGGAGCGGCTGGCGAGGCCCCAGACGGCGACCCCGGTCCCGCCGATGCCGGCGAGGAACAACATGGCCGCCATGCCGCTGCCCGGACCGTCGCCGACGAGGGGACCGAGCACGGTGAACAGTCCGGTTCCCCGGGCGGCCAGCGGTTCGAAGACGTGGTCGGCGAGCGGTCCGGAGACCGCCATGGCCACGGGCACGGAGATCTGCGACAGGAACATCACCGCGCCGAAGACCCGGCCCTGCCATTCGTGCGGGACCTTGGTCTGCACGATCGTCTGCATCGAGGCGTTGACCACCGTCATGAGCAGGGCGCCGACCAGGATGGCCAGGCACCAGCCGGTCACCCCGTCCACCAGGCTCATCACCACCAGGGCGGACAGGCACATGCCGACCACGCCGAGCATCATGCCCCGGCCCCGGTTCGCGGGCCCGCCCCAGGCCGCCATGAGCAGGGCGCCGGCCACTCCGCCGATCCCGACCGAGGTGTTGACCGCGGCGAGCGCGCCGTTGCCGGCCCGGATCAGCACCATCGGCGAGATGAGGGCGAAACCGAAGACCATGACGAGGTTGACGACGCAGAAGTTGACGATCAGGTCGCGCAGGCCGGGCACCCGGAACAGGTAGCGCAGCCCTTCGACGGCATCGGCGGTGATCCGCTTGCGCGGTGCGCCGGCCTCCTTCGTCACCCGGTCGCCGTCGAAGCGCACGATCCGGATGCCGATGAGGGCGAACGCGTAGCTCGCCACGTCGACCAGGAGCGTCGGGCCGATCCCGAAGAGGGCGACGAGCAGACCGCCCAGCGCGGGGCCGCCGATCCCGGCCGCACTTTTCGCGCCGGCCAACAGACCGTTGGTACGGTCCAGTTGGTCCTTGCGGACCAGGAGGGGAACGGCCGATGACAGGGCCGGGAACTGGAAGGCGGCACAGATGCCGAGCAGTACGGCCGCCGGATAGACCTGCCAGGCGTGGAAGGCGCCGAGGTAGTGGAGCAGGGCCAGCATGCCCACCACGAGGAGCCCGCCGGCGTCGGCTATCTGGAGCGCGGTGCGCTTGGGCACCCGGTCGACGATTGCGCCTGCAATGGGACTGAACACGGCCTGCGGCAGCATGGCGCACAGCGAGAGGACGGTGACCGACGTCGCGTTCCCGCCGGACGCCCACACCTCGACGATGAAGGCGAACCGGACCGCGGCGCTTCCCGCCAGGGACACCGCCTGGCCGGACCAGACGAGGAGGAAGGGCCCCATTCCCGAGAAGCGACCGGGAATGTCCGTTGATATCCGGGTGCCCATCAGGATCCGGATCCCTTGTGCACCGGCACCCGGCACATCGTGCCCGAGCCGTCGAATCGATTCGTTGCCACGCCTCAATCCCCCAGGATGTCGCATCCTCTGCGGATCACCATGGATCCCTGTCTGAGTCGAACGGGGGTCATCATGCGGCCATCGATTACCGGTGCGTTCCCTTGGCGAACGAGGGAACGGGAAGGAAGCGGGAACGATTCGGGAGGGAACCGGGAGCCGGAGAGGCAAGGGTCGTTCCGTAGTTGTCTGCAGTAAGGAGTACTCACGTGAAGGACCCCAGGGATCGCTCGCCCGACGGGACGGAACTCCGCCAGGCCTTCAAGGACCTGTCCACCGTGGAACGGTGGGCGGAGCGTGTGGCGTCCGGTGACCAGTCCCATCCGTACACCGCGCCGGAGTCCTTGGAGGGGCCCCAGCTGAGCGTCGAGACCAGAACCGAGAACGGCATGCACACGGTGGCCGGGATCGTGGAGTGGCCGCCCGGTGCCGGCACCGGCCCCGCGGCCCTGGACGAGACGGAGCGCGCGGTGCTCCGTTCCCTCGTGAGATCGCTGCTCGACCTGGCCGGCCATGAGTCGGGAACGGCCCGTACACGCGTGGTGCTCACCGCCCTCGGGCCGCGGGTCGCCGCCTGTCAGCTCGACGTGGAATAGCCGTTTCCGGTCCGTTCCCGCGGCAGTTCCCGGCGGCGGTATCGGGGCAGGAACGGACCGGGAACGCCGATCAGCAACATCAGTGGTGTCGGGAAGCGGAACACCGCAGAACCTCACAAACACCACTTAGGGGCGGGACAATGGGACGCAAGCTTGCTGGAATCTTCGGGATCGTCGCCGCGACGCTGGCCTTCGGGATCGGCACGGCGGTCGAGGCGGGGCAGTCGAACGACTCCCGGGGAATTCAGCAGGTTGTCGCCGACGACAAGGGCCCCACGGTCATCGGCACGCAGGGCGCCGACGACGACAAGGGTCCGACGGTGATCGGCACCCACCTGCTCGCCGACGACAAGGGCCCCACGGTCATCGGTACCCTGGGCGCCGACGACGACAAGGGTCCGACGGTGATCGGCACCCACCTGCTCGCCGACGACAAGGGCCCCACGGTCATCGGTACCCTGGGCACCGACGACGACAAGGGCCCGACGTCCCCCGTCATGTGATCCCCACCGCCTCGACACGCGAGCCCCGCACCACGCATCGGACCCCGTTGGTAAATCCGCCCCGCTGGAGCTATCCGGCGGGGCGGAGTGCTGCGAAGTGTGAGGTGCGGGTCGGGGCGAGCGGAGTGTTGGTGAGCCAGGCGTCCAGGCGGGCGAAGTTCATCGCGGCCGCTGTGAAGAAGTGCTGCAACGAGGTCTTGGCGAGTCCTCGGTAGCGGGAGCGGCGTGCGTCGAAGCGGTGGGGTGCCTGCGCGAAGGTGCCCTCGACTCCCGCCCGGTGCTGGTACTGCCGCTTCCAGGCATCCGTCTCCTGGAGGGCTTTGGCCTGCTGAAGTGCTTCGTGCTCACGCCGGGGACGCAGCGTGATCGCCCGGCCCTTCGCGGTGGAGCGGGTGCATCGGACTCGTTCCGAACAGGGCGAGCAGGTCCCGGCGGGGAACTGCGACCGGAGGCGCCGTCTCCTCCGGGACCTCCCCCGGATCCACCCCACGCAACGACACCGAACCCACCCCTGAACACGACGACGGCCTGCACAACCCCGACGAGGTCGTACAGGCCGTCGTCACGCATGCCCCCAATTCACCAACAGGGTCCGGAGTCACGGTGCGGGGCTCGTCGCTGTCCGTCGACGCGGTGGCCGAGGTGCACACGTACTGTTCAGGCGGACGGCGGACGGCGACGGCAGGAGGCCGTCAGCTGCGCCGGTGATCCGCCGGCACGCCCATGTCGGTGAAGAGCTGCTCGGCCTCCGCCCGGTGCCGGGTCGCGTCCGGGGTCTCCCCGAGGGCGTCGGCCATGCCCGCCAGCGCGTAGGCCTGCTCGATGCGGTAGCTGAGGGACGAGGCGAGTTCGTGGGCATGGGTGTGCAGCGCGAGTGCCGCCGCCACGTCGCCCTGCCGGCGGCGCAGCCGGCCCACCACGTTCTCCACCTTGGCCCGGCGCAGCGGCGAGGAGTTGGTCCGCATCATGTCCAGGGCGAGCTCAGCCTGGTCCGGGACGCGGGGCGGCTTCCCCAGCCGGTTCTCCACATCGGCGGACAGCGCCAGGGTCAGGGCGAGGTTCACCTCGTTGCCGGCGTCCCCGTACAGTGCGCGGGCCTCCGCCAGGCAGCGGTCGGCCTCTTCGTACGCGCCCAGGCCGACATGGGCGAAGGCGAGATCGGTGATGGCGCCGGGCAGTCCCTCGTGCTGCCCCAGCTTCCGGCTCAGTTCCGCCGACCGCTGGGCCGCGTCCCGTGCCTCCTCGTACCGCCCCCACTGTTCGTAGAGCGTGCTGAGGATGGTGAGGCTCTCGGCCTCCGCGCGGGGCATGTCCAGGTCGCGTTCGTGCGCGATCGCCGTCTCCATGTGGCCCAGGGCCGCCGAGAAGTCGCCGAGCAGGCTGTTGAACTGGCCGAGGATGCTCTCGCTGTGCGCCTGGGTGTGCAGGTCGCCGAGCCGGACCGCGACGTCCCGGCTCTTGCGGGCGGCTTCGAGGCCCTCGGAGAGACGGCCGAGTTTCCAGCAGGCGACGCCCAGGTTGGACAGGCTCACCCCCAGCAGAGCCAGATCCTCCAGCCGGCCCGCGGCGGCGACCGCGACCCGGCTCAGTTCGCCGAACTCCTCCAGGAGCCCGAGGTCGTTGAGCTGGAAGACGAGATTGCGGGCCAGGCACACCACATAGCGGTCGTGCCCCCTGCGCTCGGCGAGCGTGACGGCCGCGAGGAGCGAGTTCTGCTCGCGCCGGAACCACTTCCGCGCCTGTTCCGGGGTGGCGAGGCCGGGCAGTTCCGCCTCGGAGGGTTCGATACCGGTACTGCGCCGGCGCCGCCCGGAGTAGAGGAGATCGCACGCCACCTCGGTGGCCGTCAGGTAGTAGCCCAGCAGTCGCTCCACCGCGGCGGAGTCCTCGGGGGCCTCGACGAGCAGGCTGTGCGCGAAGCTGCGGACCAGGTCGTGGAAGGTGTAGAGGCCGATCTCCGGCTGCTGCACGAGATGGACGTCGAGCAGCATCTCCAGCAGGTCCTCCGCGTCCCGGGCGGAGGATCCCAGCAGCGCACCGGCCGCGTGGATGTCCATGTCGCTGCCCGGGTGCAGGGCCAGCGTCGAGAACGCGTTCCGGCACTCGTCGTCCAGGGCCTGGTAGGACAGGCGCAGGGTGGCGGAGACGCTGCGGGCGCCCGAGCTGAGCTCGTCGAGCCGCCGGGTCTCGTCGCGCAGCCGTTCCGCCAGGTACTGGAGGGTCCAGCGGGGACGGTTGCGCAGCCGGGCGGTGGCGATCCGCAGAGCCAGGGGGAGATGGCCGCAGAGCCGGGCGAGCTCCACGGCCGCCTCGGGCTCGGCGGCGACGCGCTCGGCACCGAGCGTCTCGGCCACCAGCATCGCGCTGTCCTCGGGCGGCATCACCCCGATGGAGATCCACTGCGCGCCGTCCAGGTCGACCAGACGGGCCCGGCTGGTGACCATGACGAGGCAGCCGGGGGAGAGGGGCAGCAGCGGACGGATGGCGGCGGCGTCGGCCGCGTTGTCGATGAGGATCAGCAGTCGCTTGCCGACCAGGGTGGCACGCCACAGGGCCGTGCGGGCGGGCACGTCGTCGGGGATGAGGTTGCCCGGCACGCCGACGGCGCGCAGCAGGGTGTCGAGCGCGATTCCGGCGGTCACCGGCTGGTCGCCCGGGGTGTATCCGCGCAGGTCTATGTGGAGTTGGCCGTCCGGGTAGTCCGGGGCGAGCCGGTGCGCCGCCCGCACCGCGAGCGAGGTCTTGCCGCAGCCGCCCATGCCGTCGATGGCCACGATCTGGGGGCCCTGCTCGCCGCCGCTCCTGGCGCCCTGCAGGATCTCGGCCAGCTCCCGGTCCCGGCCGGTGAAGTCCGCGAGGTCGTAGGGCAGGGTGCTGGGGGGTTCGGCGGGCAGCGCCACGGCCACGACGGGGGCGGCGGCAGCCGGCTCGGGCCCGGCCAGGTCGGGGCTCTCCCGCAGGATTCCCTCGTACAGCTTGGTCAGGTTGGGGCCGGGGTCGATGCCCAGTTCCTCGGCGAGGAGCTCGCGTACCCTGCCGTACTCGTCCAGCGCCTCGGCCTGCCGCCCGGACCGGTACAGAGCGAGCATCAACTGGCCGCGCAGGGACTCGCGCAGGGGGTGCTGCTGGACCAGTTCCCGCATTTCCACGATGAGTTCGGCGGCGTCCCCGAGTGCGAGCTGGAGTTCGAAGAGCTGCTCCGCCGCGGTCAGCCGGCGCTCCTCGATGGAGGTGGACGCCGCCTCGATGACCGGGCCGCCGCCGCCCGACAGGACGGGGCCCCGCCAGAGGGCGAGGGCGCCGCGCAATATCTCGGCGGCCTCGGCCGTACGGCCCTCGGACGCCTTGAGCTTTGCTTCACGTATCAGTAGGCCAAATTCGGCCACGTCGATTTCGCATTGTTCCTGGGCGACGCGATAGCCGGGGCCGTCGGTGACGAGGACGTCGGCACCTCCGGGTATCCGTCTTCGGAGATCCGCTACCGCCTTGCGTACTTGGTGAGGTGCGGTCGTCGGGGGTTCCTCGTCCCAAGCCGCCTCGACCAGCCGGGAAACCGGAAGCACTTTTCCGGGCTCCAGAAGCAGAGTGGCCAGAACTCGCTCTTGTATGACGCCGCCCAGTCGGAGACGGGTCCCGTTGGACCAGCCCTCTATCGGGCCAAGAATGTTGAAGCGCAGCCGAAACTCTTCTGCAGTTGACACGCATCCTCCCCCTCAACTCTGCGCAGCCGCAGCGCTTCACCAGCGCGAAGCGATCGTATCCGCTGCGGGAGGAACTGGCGGTACTGCACCGGGAAGAGTTCGGGAATGGCTCGATGGAGTCTGTTCATCGACGGCAGGCCTTCGCTGCCACGGACAGCACGGAGCGTACGGAGCGTGAGCGGACCGGAAAGATCCCGGCCCGGGCCGTGTGTTCCGGACAGCCCCGGGCGGCCGGGTAACCGGCCATTGCGTTTTCTGAGCATGTGGAGACCGAGGAGACAATGATGAATTCCCAGCCCGCACCCGGGCTCGACGTTCTGCTGCAGAATGCGCGCCGGCGGGCGGGACTCACCCAGGAACAGCTCGCCGGGCTTTCCACGGTGAGCGTGAGAGCCATTCGCGACCTGGAACTCGGACGGGTCCAGCACCCGCGCAGGGAAACGCTGAAGCTCCTTGCCAATGCGATGAGGCTGAGCGACGCGCGGCGCGTCGAGCTGGAACTCGCCGTCGATGCGAAGGCGGCGGGGCGCGTCTTCCAGGACATCTACGGAACGGGCCTCGCCACACCGCCGCCTCCGCTGCGCCCACTGATCGGGCGGCGCCCCGAACTGGAGGCGCTGACGGCCCGGTTGCGTACGGACCACGAGCGGCTGCTGACCCTGGTGGGTCTGCCGGGAGTGGGAAAGTCCCGGCTCGCCCAGGAGGCCGCCTCGGTGATTCACGCCCGGGACGGGGTTCCCGTGCTGTGGGTCTCCCTCGACGACCCGGCCGAGACCACTGCGGCGGACCCCAACAATCCGCAGGCGACCGTGACCGGATGGGTGCGCGCACTCGTCCGCGACGGCGAGGAATTCGAGGAACTGGCCGCGCTCATAGGGTCCAAGGCGACCTTGATCGTGCTGGATGGTCACGATGCGTCACCTTCTGTCACCCCTCGCCTGCTGAGTCTGCTGCGCGCCTGCGAGCGCCTGAAAATACTCACCACCACCGACCGGCCGGTGCAGCTGCCCGGCGGCCGGCTGCTCCCACTGGCTCCGCTCGCGGTGCCGACCGCCGCCGATCTCGCCGCCGAGCCGGTGGGCGGCTCCCTCGTCGCGGACCGGCACGCCGTCGAGCTGACGCTCTCCCATGTCAGTTACATGCGGCCCGACTTCCTCCCCACCGACTCCGTCGTCACCACCGTGGCCCACATCTGCCGGGCCTTGGACGGCATGCCGCAGGCGCTGGAGGCCGCCGCCTCGTGGCTGCTGCTGTACTCCCCGCAGCAGCTCCTGGACATCGCCCGCACCACACCGCTGGTCCTGCTCGACGGGGTGACGCCCGCCGATCCCGCCGCCGGTCCCACCCTGGGTGAGCGGCTCACCGCCGCCGTGACCGGGCTCGACCCGCAGGCCGCCGGTCTGCTGCGCACACTGGCGACGCTGGAGGACCCGTGGACGGTGGACGGAGCCGCGCGTGCCTGCGGCACCTCTCTGGCCGAGACCGCCCGTGATGTGCATGCCCTGCTGGTCCGCGGCCTGATCCGCCGGCTCCCCACGACGGCGGGCGGCCCGGTGGGCTTCACCGTGCTGAACCTGGTCCGCGCGGTGCTCGACGCGCGGCAGGAGACGGCGCCCGCCGCTCTCGCCGCCGCCCTGGCCGAATGACGGCCGCCCCGCCGGGAAGCGTGGGCCGGACCTCGCACTTCCGGGCCGGGGAGCCCTCGCTCCTCCTTCCGTGTCCCTGTCGCCCCACCGCGTCACCCGGGGCCTCCCGTTCCCCGTTCCGCTGCCCGACCCCGATCCCGTCCTCGTGAAAGGCACCTCACCCATGCGCAACCTGATCTCCCTCGCCGACCTCACGCCCGCCGAGCTGGACCACCTCGTCCGGCGTGCCGTCACGTTCGGCCGCGACGGCATCGTGCCGAAGCCGCTGGCCGGACGCCAGGTAGGTCTCTACTTCCGCAAGTCCTCGACACGGACCCGGACATCCTTCTGGAGCGCGGCGACCCGCCTCGGCGCCGATGTGATCACCTTCGGTCCGAACGAGCTGCAGCTCACCACCGGCGAGACGGTCGAGGACACCGCCCGGGTGCTCGGGCAGTACCTGGACGCCCTCGTCGCACGCACCAACGGGGACGTGGAGGAGATCCGCCGGCTCGGCAGCAGCGAGGACCTGGCCGTCGTCAACGCCCTGAGCCTGGACGAGCACCCGACCCAGGCCATCGCCGATCTCGCCACCCTCACCGAGGAGTTCGGCTCGCTCGACGGGGTGCACCTGCTCGCCGTCGGCGAGGGCAACAGTTCGGGCGCGGCCCTCGCGCTCGCCGCGGCCCTCACCCCCGGACTGCGTCTCACCCTGCTGTGCCCGGCGGGATACGAGGTACCCAAGGAGACCCTGGACCTGGCGGCCGAACTCAGCGGCGGCAAGGCCCTGGTGAGCCAGGTCGTGACGGCCGACGAGGTCGAGGGGCCGGTCGACGCCGTGTACACCAGCCGGTGGCAGACCATGGGCGTGACGAAGGAGAACCCCGACTGGCTCCAGGACTTCGACGGCTTCCAGATCGATCGCGCGTTCCTGGACCGCTTCTCCGGCCCGCGCACCGTCTTCCTGCACGACCTGCCCGCGGTCCGCGGCGAGGAGGTCACCGACGAGGTGCTCGACGGCCCGTCGAGCCGGGCCTGGCGGCAGGCCCACCACAAGATGACCGCAGCCGCGGCGGTCCTGGAATGGTGCGTACGGGGTATCCAGGAATGACCGGCCGCACGGCGGCCACCGGCACCACCTGATCCACTCGCACCACCGGCTCCTGGCGCACACGGGTTCACGACCGAGACCACCCGTGTCCGCCAGGAGCCTTCCGCGTGTCCCGCGTACGGGGCCGCGCTCCGTACCCCGTTCGGGAGGAGCGGGCACGGAAAAGGGCGGATGCGGGGCGGCATGTGCCGCGCCTCGCACCCGCCCTCCGGGGCCGGGACAACCGATGGGGTCAGCCACCCATCGCCGCAACCACCGAACGCGGCCGCATGTCGGTCCAGTTCGCCTCGATGAATTCTCCGCACTCCTGTTTGCTGCCCTCGTCCTTCACCAGTTCCCAGCCCGCCGGCTGCTGGATCCGGGCCGGCCACAGCGAATACTGACCCTCTTCGTTGGCCAGCACTACATAGCGGCCCTGGGAGTCCTCGAACGGGTTGGTTGCCATGATTTCCACCTCGGTTGGACGATGTCGTACGTGAATGTCGTCAGGTGTTTCTGAGTGTTTCGGCTGCATCAAATGCTAGGAGTCGCAGACCGGTTCGCCGGGCAGAAGCCCAGGCAGATCGGCGGCACCACGGACCGCGCGGTCAGGCGAGCACGCGGGCCGTCTGATGCGCGTAGGTGAGGGCGACCCCGGTCGCCACGGTGGCCGCGCGCACCGCCCCGAGCGCCTCGCGTACCAGCTCCGAACGCTCCACCGGCATCACCTCGATCCCGGGCTGGCCCGCACGGACGATGTTCACGGCGGCTTCGAGCACGGCGACCTGGGCCTCGCCGAGCGCCTCCCGCCGGTCGACCCGTTCCCGTACCTCCGCCAGGACGTCCGCGAGCACGTCCGCCGCACGGACGCTGTGGCCGGTCTCTGCCATGTCATGACTCCTCGGTCTTTCGCCGGCGGATTGCACGGGGCCGGGCGCTGAATTCTGCGGGTGCAGTGCCGCCAGTCTCACGCCCCGCCGGCCGCCCGGCACCGGGCTCGCGGCCAACTGCTCCTCTGCTGCCGCCCAGTTGCCGCCGCTCACGCCGGAAACGCCTCCGGAGCGAATCTACGGTTGTGGCCGAAAGGGAGTTCCGGGCAAGCCTGGACCTCTTTCTCCCCTTGTCATCCAATGATGTGGACGAAGCGAACAATGAAGCCTGCGGAATGGGCGGCTCGTCATCGATCCGGGCCGCTGGATGTTGTTGTCACCGGACTGCAATCCGATGCTCACACCTGGAATCTCATCTACATCCAACTGCTGCTCGAAGACCTCGGGCACAAGGTCGTCAATCTGGGTTCCTGTGTGCCCGGGGACGAGATCGTCGAGTCCTGCTGCAAGTTCCAGCCCGACCTCCTGGTCGTCAGCAGCGTCAACGGGCACGGCTTCAACGACGCCGAGCCGCTGATCGGAGCCATCCGGTCGCGCTGGGAGCTGACCGGCCTGCCCGCGGTCATCGGCGGCAAGCTCGGCGTGTCCGGAGACGGGGAGGAAGAGGCCGACGCCCTCATGAGAGCCGGGTTCGACGCGGTCTTCCAGGACGGCGTCGACATCGCCGCCTTCGAGTCCTACGTCGACTCGCTCCCCAAGGAGGTGGAACGATGACCGCGCCGGTGGAGGAGGCAGCTCCCGGGAGCCGCACCACGGTGCACCGGCGACCGCTCTCCTTCGGCCGCTTCGTCGCCGGGGCGCAGGCCCGCGGAACACTCGTGGTCCAGCCCCGCATGGGCTTCTCCGACCCCGCACTGATGAGGGCAGGCCTGCTGGCCACCAAGGGAGCGGCGGACGCCGTCGTCGGCACCATGACGATCGACAGCTACACCCGGGTCAACGACGAGGCGTCCGCGGCCCGCGCCCTGAACGGCGGCGTCC
The DNA here is from genome assembly GCF_053593015.1 of Streptomyces sp. NPDC002403. Lineage (NCBI taxonomy): Bacteria > Bacillati > Actinomycetota > Actinomycetes > Kitasatosporales > Streptomycetaceae > Streptomyces > Streptomyces sp. NPDC002403. Next base: position 66,106 of record NZ_JBSFBQ010000042.1, read on the forward strand.
CGCTCAACGGGTTCCCGATCACCTCCTACAGCCCGCACACCTCGCGCTGGGTCCTCGACGGCGTGCGGGACGCGGGGTTCCCGGTGCAGATCCGGCACGGCTCGGCCCGTCCCCAGCGCATCGTCTCCGCACTGGCCCGGCTCGGCCTGGACGCGACGGAGGGCGGCCCGGTCTCCTACTGCCTGCCCTACGGACGCACCCCGCTCCTGGACTCCGTACGCAACTGGCAGGAGGCCTGCGACGTCCTGGCCGGACTGCGCGGCACCGGCGCGGAACCGCACCTGGAGACCTTCGGCGGCTGCATGCTCGGCCAGCTCTGCCCGCCCGGGCTGCTCGTCGCCATCAGCGCGCTGGAGGCGCTCTTCTTCCACCGGGCGGGGCTGCGCAGCATCTCGCTCAGCTACGCCCAGCAGACCAACGCGGACCAGGACCGCGACGCGATGCACGCACTGCACCGCCTGGCCGGCGAGTTCCTGCCCGACACCGACTGGCACATCGTCCTCTACACCTACATGGGCCTCTACCCGCAGACCCGGCACGGTTCCCTGGAACTCCTGGAACGGTCGGCCGAACTGGCCGTGGAGACCGGGGCGGCCCGGCTGATCGTGAAGACCGTCGCAGAGGCGCACCGCATCCCGACCGTGGCGGAGAACGTCGAGGCCCTGCGGGTCGCCGCCCGGGCCGCCGCCCGGCACCGCGCCGCGGCCGGTGTCCGGTCCGGGAGCGCTGCCGTCCCGCACACCGACCCCGCGGACAACGCCGTCTACGCGGAGGCCCGTGCCCTGGTGGACGCAGTGCTGAACCTGGACGACGACCTGGGCCAGGCCCTGCTGAAGGCCTTCGCCCGCGGATACCTCGACGTTCCCTACTGCCTGCACCCCGACAACGCGGGCCGCACCCGGAGTCATATCGACGGGTCCGGCCGCCTCACCTGGTCCGAGATCGGGGCGATGCCCCTCGGGCCCGTCCGCGACCGCGGCCGGCGGCTCACCGCCGCCGGGCTGTTCGACGCCCTGTCGTTCGTACAGCGCCGGCACGACCGCACCGTTTCCCCGTCCGCTTCCCGCCCCTCGCTCCCCACGGCGGCCCGTCGCCCGGCGGCCCATCGGCAGCACACCCAGGAGGTAGCACCATGACCAGCACGATCGCCGAGTCCCACGGCCGCGTCGCGCCCTCGTTCCCGGCCTCTCCCGACCAGCACCTGATCGCCGAACCGACCCGTGCCACGCTCCGGGTGCAGAGCCGCATGCTCGCGGCGACCCGGGCCTTCCTGACCGCGCAGGGGTTCCAGGAGCTGCTGCCGCCGGTCATCGGACCGGTCACCGACCCGGGCATCCGGGGCTCCAAGCAGGTGGACGTCGACTTCTACGGCCACAAGTACAAGCTGATGACCAGCGCGATCCTCTACAAGCAGGCCTCGCTGCTGGCCTTCGACAAGATCTTCTACATCGCGCCCAACGTCCGCCTGGAACCGCTGGAGACGGCCGTCACGCACCGCCACCTCGCGGAGTTCCACCAGATCGACGTGGAGATCCGCGACGCCCGCCGCGAGGACGCCATGGAGCTCGCCGAGCGGCTCGTCGCCCATGTCGTCGACGAGGTCGTCCGCGAGATGCCGGGGGACCTGGAGCTCCTCGGCCGGGACCGGGACGCCTTCCGGGAAGTGGTGCAGGGCGCGTTCGACCGCACCACGCACAAGGAGGCCACCGCCGATCTGGTGGCGCTCGGCCACCCGCAGGACCCGGGCGCCGAGATCGACTGGGAGGGCGAGGAGATCCTCTCCGCCAAGACCAGCCGCCCGTTCTTCGTCGTCGACTACCCCAAGGGCTCGCGGGGCTTCTACGACCAGGAGGACACCGACCGCCCCGGCGTCCTGCGCAACTTCGACCTGATCGCCCCCGAGGGCTACGGCGAACTCGCCAGCGGCAGCGAGCGCGAGCACGACTACGCGGCCCTGGTCACCCGGATGCGCGAGACCGGCGAGAACCCCGCGAAGTACGGCTGGTACCTCGACCTGGCCCGCCGCGGCATCCCCGCCAGCTCCGGCTTCGGCATCGGCCTGGAGCGCTTCACCCGGTACGTCACCGGTCGCACCGCCGCCTGGGAGGCCAGCGCCTACCCGAAGCTTCCCGGAGTGATGTCGGCATGAGCACGGTACTGAGCGCCTCGGGCTTCCCCGAGGAACAGGTGCGGCACCGGGCCAGGGCCGGAGCGGCCGGGGTCTTTCCCGCGCTGGAGTCCTACGGCAGCAGCATGCTGGGCGCGGTCCCGGCCGGCCAGGACTCGCACGACCTGCTGGAACGCGCCAGGATCGTCCCCCCGGTGTTCATGCCGGAGCGGCTGAAGAAGCTCATCGACCTGGCCCGTGAACCGCTGTACACGGACGTCGAACTGGACACGCTGCTCGGCGGGTTCACCTCCCGGCTGCCGCTCTACGTGTCCGCGTTCGGCTCCACCCAGGTCGCCAGCCACGACCTGGGCGAGGCAGCCGGACGCCAGGCCGGAGCGCTCGGCATCCCGATGGTCATCGGGGAGAACGTGGTGCCGGTCAACGGCTACCGCGCCGCCGCCGACTCCGCGGCCTCCCCGCTGCTCGGCCGGATCGCCGCCTACACGGCCGCCGCCGACGACGAGCACGGCGGTGTGGTGGTGCAGCAGTCCACCGAGGACGCGGACGCCGAGGTGTGGAACCTGGTCTACAGCGACCCGGTGTCCGAGCCGCTGCTGGCCACCGGCCGGCTCGCCTTCGAGCTGAAGGTCGGGCAGGGAGCCAAGCCCGGACTCGGCGGTCTCACCGTCCTGGGCCGCGAGGCCGGCGACCGGGTCGCCGAACAGTACGCCATGGACGAGGTGTTCGGCGCCGACAGCGACTCGGTGCTGCGGATCAGCAGCCCCGGCACCTTCACCGAGGAGATCCTGCGCCAGCAGATCCGGCTGATGCGGAACAACTTCCCCCGCGTGAAGGTGTGGGTGAAGCTGCACCCCGGGCGCGACATCGCCCTCGCCGCGGCCACCGCCTGGGCGGCCGGCGCGGACTCCGTCACCGTGGACGGTGCGGAGGGCGGCACCGCCTGGGCGCCGACCGCCTTCCTCGGCCAGGTCGGGCTCCCGCTCGGCGAGTGCCTCACCCGCATCGGCCGCACCGACCACTGCCTGCTCGCCAGCGGGCGGATCTGGGAAGGCACCCGGGCCGTCAAGGCGCTGGCGCTCGGTGCCCGCGCCGTCGGCCTCGGACGGGCCGCGCTGCTCGCCGTGGACGAGGACGCCGAGGCCGGCCTGGTCCGGCTGGCCGAGTCCATCGCCCTCGAACTCCGGCTGCTGATCAGCTCCGTGGGCAAGTACCACGTCAACGCCCTGGAAGCGGACGACGTCCTGCTGCCGGCCGACGCCGCGACGGGTTCCCGTACCGGCTGATCCCCCCGCTCCACCACTCCGCTTCGCACCCATTGCACGTCATCCACCGTGGCTCCGTCGGTCTCCCGGCACGCCGCGAGACCACGAGATCCGAGCTACCGAGAAGGTGTCGAGATGTTCCAGCCGCAAACCGATCCAGCTCTCTCCCCCGGCGTCGGCGTCCCCGCGTACGTCGCTTCGTACAACGACACGGCCGAGAACCTGCCCGTGGGCGCGCTGCACGCTCTCTTCACCGCGCAGGCCGCCCGCACCCCGGACGCCGTCGCCCTCGTCCGCGAGGACCGCCGTCTCACCTACCGGGAGCTGGACGGCGCGGCCAACGCCCTCGCACACCGGCTCGTCGCCGAGGGCGTACGGCCCGGCGACGCGGTCGGCCTCCTCTTCGACCGCTCCTTCGCCTATGTCGTCACCGTCCTCGCCGTGATGAAGAGCGGCGGGGTGTACGTCCCCCTCGACCCCCGCCAGCCCGAGGAGCGCCTCGGCTGGATCCTCTCCAACACCGGCGCCGGCCTCCTGGTGACCGACCGCCCGGCCGGGGAGACCGGCTTCGCGGGCGACCTGCCCGCCCTGCGGCTCGACGACACGAGCGCCACGGCCGACACGGCCACCACCGCACCCGATGTCACGGTCCACCCGGACCATCCGCTGTACATGATGTTCACCTCCGGCTCCAGCGGGACCCCCAAGGGCGTCGTCAACACCCACCGCAACGTCGTCGAACTGGCCCTGGACCCGGGCTTCGGCGCCGCGGCCCACGAGCGGGTGCTCGCCTACTCGCCGCTGCCCTTCGACTCCTCCACCTACGAGCTGTGGGTACCGCTGCTGCGCGGTGGACTGGCCGTCGTACTGTCCGCCCCGAAGATCGACATCGGCGAGCTGGCCGACGCCATCACCCGCTACGGGGCGACCGCCGCCTACTTCACGACCGCCCTCTTCGACGCCATGGCCAGCGAGGCGATCGACGCACTGGGGCAGTTGCGCGAGATCTGGACCGGCGGCGACGTGCTGTCCGCCACCGCCCTCCAACGGGCCCTCGACCACTGCCCGGACACCACGTTCGTGCACGTCTACGGCCCCACGGAGGCGACCGTCTTCTGCAGCTACCAGGCCTTCACCCCCGAGGTGCGCACCGTCGACCGGCTGCACCTCGGCATCCCGATGGCGAACACCGCCATGTACGTCCTGGACGCCGGGCTGCGCCACACCGCCCCGGGCGAGACCGGCGAACTCTACGTCGCGGGGCCGCACCTCGCCCAGGGCTACGGCCGGCTGCCCGCCCTGACCGCCGAGCGTTTCACCGCCGACCCGTACGGACCGGCCGGCAGCCGCATGTACCGCACCGGCGACCTGGCCGCCTGGAACGAGCACGGCGAGATCGTCTTCCTGGGCCGCGCGGACCAGCAGGTCAAGCTGCGCGGGAACCGCATCGAGCTCGGCGAGATCGAGACCGTGCTGGTCCGCCACCCGTCCGTCGCCCAGGCCGCCGTCATCGTCCGCGAGGACCGGCCCGGCGACAAGCGCCTGGTGGCCTACGCCGTACCCGCCGAGGAAGGCGTCCTGGACGGAGCCGAACTCCTGCGCCACGCGGCCGAGGAGCTCGTCGAGTACATGGTGCCCTCGGCGGTTGTCCCGATGGGGACCCTGCCGCTGACCCCGAACGGCAAGCTGGACCGGCGTGCCCTGCCCGCCCCCCGGGTCGTCGCGGCACCGGGCGGCCGGGCCCCGCGCAACCCCGTCGAGGAAGTCCTCTGCGGACTCTTCGCGCACTCCCTCGGCCTGCCGTCGATCGGCATCGACGACGACTTCTTCACCTCCGGCGGCCACTCGCTGCTGGCGACCCGTCTCGTCAGCCGGGTGCGCACCACCCTGGACGTCCAGCTGACGCTGCGGCAGTTCTTCGAGTACCCGACCGTCGCGCTGCTCGCCGAGTACGTCGCCACCGGCGGCGGCGAGTCCGCCCGCCCGGCGCTGACCGCCCAGGAGCGCCCGGAGCCGCTGCCGCTCTCGGCGGCCCAGCAACGCCTCTGGTTCCTCGACCAGTTGGAGGGGCCGTCGGCGACGTACAACATCCCGCTCGCCGTCCGGGTGCGGGGCGAACTCGACGTCGCCGCCCTGGAGGCCGCGTTCACCGATGTCGCGGGGCGGCACGAGAGCCTGCGCACCGTGTTCGGGCAGGCAGAGGGGCAGACCTACCAGCGGATCCTGCCCGCCGACAGCGTCCGGGTGGAGCTGCCGGTCACCCCGGCGACCGAGGACGGCATCGCCGCACTGCTCACCGGGGAGTCGGAGCGCTTCTTCGACCTTTCGGCCGATCTGCCGTTCCGCGCACGGCTGTTCAGCCTGGCGGGGCAGGACCACGTACTCCTGGTGGTCATGCACCACATCGTCTCCGACGGCTGGTCCTACCAGCCGCTCATGCGTGACCTGAGCACTGCCTACGCGACCCGCTCGCGCGGCGAGCGCCCCGCCTGGGAGCCGCTGCCCGCCCAGTACGCGGACTACGCGCTCTGGCACCGCGACGTGCTCGGTGACCCGGCGGACCGGGAGAGCGTCGCTTCCCGCCAGCTCGACTACTGGCGCCGCACATTGGCCGACCTGCCCGAGGAGGTCACCCTGCCCGCCGTCCGGCCCCGGCCAGCCGTCGCCTCCTACCGGGGCGCCACCCACACCGTGCACCTCTCCGAGGACGTGCACGCCTCGCTCGCGGAGCTGGCGCGCGAGTCGGGCGCCTCGGTGTTCATGGTGGCCCAGGCAGCGGTCTCGACCCTGCTGTCCCGCTCCGGTGCGGGCCACGACATCCCGCTCGGCTCACCGATCGCCGGCCGTACGGACCAGGCGCTCGACGACCTCGTCGGCTTCTTCGTCAACACGCTCGTGCTGCGTACGGACACCAGTGGTGCCCCGAGCTTCCGTGAGCTGCTGGGCCGGGTCCGGGAGGCCGACCTGGCCGCGTGGAGTCACCAGGACCTGCCCTTCGACCGCCTGGTCGAGGCCCTCAACCCCGACCGGTCCGCCGCCCGGCACCCGCTGTTCCAGGTGATGCTGACCCTGACGGACGCGGCCACGCCGACACTCGTGGCCGAGGACCTGGACACCGAATCGGAGTTCACCTGGCTGAGGTTCGCCAAGTTCGATCTGACGTTCTCGTTCGCGGAGCATCGTTCGGTGGATGGTCGGCCGGGTGGGTTGGACATCACGATCGAGTATGCGACGGATCTGTATGACGCGCGTTCGGTGGAGTT